>JBBREY010000013.1:0-35756 GCA_038225275.1 Chitinophagales bacterium
ATGGAATGGAAACAACCTCCACCAAAACCAGGAACAAATATTTCGCTGATACCATATATAGCAGGTGAACAAAAAAGAGATTATATAAAGGGCACCCCTGCCATTTCAAAAATAAGCGCAGGTATGGATGCTAAAGTTGCCATCACTCCTTCCTTAAATTTAGACCTTACGCTTAACCCTGATTTTTCGCAGGTGGAAGTTGACAAACAGATTACGGACCTAAGCAGGTTCGAACTTTTTTTTCCTGAAAAAAGACAATTCTTTTTAGAGAACAGTGATTTGTTCAGCGAATTCGGTTTATCGAATTCCAACCCATTTTTTTCCCGCCGCATTGGCATTTATAATAATCTACAGAAAAAATCGACTGTGCAGGTTCCTATTATTGCGGGTGCACGTGTAAGTGGCCGCCTTACAAATAAGCTGCGCATTGGTGTACTCAATATGCAAACGGCCGCAAGCGAGGCAGATAGCCTCCCTTCCATCAATTACATGGCGGCATCTGCACAGCGAAAGATTGGTACCCGCAGCAACCTGGCATTTTTATTTGTAAACAAAGAAGCTTCTTTAAATGACAGAAGCAGCAAATTTTTACAAAAATCAAACAGCTTAGCGGGGGCTGAATTTAATTATGGTTCTGCCAAGGGAGGTGTTACAGGCAAAGTGTTTTTTCATAACACAATCAGTCCTTCAAACCTTGACCAAGCTTTTAATTTTGGCGCCAGATTAAATGTTGTAAAAAAACACATTCAATTGCTTTCGAGTTTTAATAATATTGGAAAGAATTTTATTGCTGAAGTTGGGTACGTGCCAAGGCTTAACATTATCAGGCAAAATACCAACCTTAGTTACTCCTTTTTTCCGAAGGGAACGTTTTCGAAAAAGGTGAATACCATAAAAATAACTCCAGACTATGATTTGTTCTATGGCAAGTTAGATAAGCGTGTTACCGATTTTGATGCGGGATTGTTTTTTACGGTGCAGTTTCAGAATAGTGCTGAATTAAATGGCGCATTTGGGCGAGTAGATTATACCTATCTTTTTCGTGACTTTGATCCTACCAACAAATACGAACCCGGCTTCAGCGTTTTGAAAAAAGGTAGTTCTTATACCTACTTTAGCAATCGCATTGGCTTTCGCTCCAATTTTGTCAATCCTTTTAATTTCGATGTACAATTGAGGACGGGAAGTTACTTTAACGGTACCCTTTTATCTATGCAAAATACGGTGAGTTATCGCTGGCAGCCATACGGTTCATTGGCGCTCGATGTTAATTACAACCGCATTCGCTTACCCCAAGGTTTCAACAAAGCAGATTTTTGGTTGATAGGTCCAAGGCTGGATTTGACTTTTACTAAAGCGATTTTCTTTACAACTTTTTTGCAGTACAACAATCAAAATAACAATATCAACATTAACTCTCGCTTTCAATGGCGCTTTAAGCCTGCCAGTGATTTCTTTTTGGTTTATACTGATAATTATTATGCGCAGGATGACCCGCTACATGCCATACAATCTTTCGGCAAAAAGAACAGAGCAGTTGTAGCAAAGTTGACTTACTGGTTTAATTTGTAAGGGTAATTTGGTTAAATACTGATACTCACCTATGCACTGCTAACCCGCATATCTGTACAATATAGATTTTTATGAAATATTGAAATTACTTGTGCCAGACACCTAAGTAAGATAATTAAGATAATAACGACTTGGGGAAGTATAAATAGGAAAGGAATTTACGTAAAAAATATCTTACTTCAACTTTGACAAGTTGTGTAAACCAATTATCGGGTACTTAAGCAAGCATCATACGTTTGCTTATAAAGAGTTATAATGTTTGAGAAGAATAATGCATAGGATTTGATTTGGGAGAAGTTGATGAGGAATGAATTGTAGAAAAACGGACGCTTAATCTTATGCATTTTTCACTTCGCCCCGCCACTCCTGTGGTGTTCTGCCAAATTCCTGTTTAAACACACGGGCAAAATAGCCGGGATCTTGAAAGCCACAATCAAAAGCGATAGAAGAAATGGCTTCGTCTGTTTGCTGCAACAATTCTTTTGCCTTTTTTAAACGGATAATTCTAATAAATTTATTTGGCGAGCAACCAATTAATGCATCGAGTTTACGGTGTAATTTTGAGTGACTCATAAACACTTCTTTACATAAATCTTCCACCGAAAATGCTGTATCGGCAATATGTATTTCAATTATCTCTCTTGTTTTACTTATAAATTTATCTTCTGTTTGTGGCAAAATTTTAATTTCCCCTTTTAAATTTTTGCGGTTTTCTATTTCAACAGTATTGTTTAATAACCCGGCTTTGCTTAGATAAAAACGTTGTAGATTTTTCCGCTGTTCCAATAATTTTTCTACACGAGTTTGCAACTCGTCTATATTAAATGGCTTTTCCAAATAAACATCTGCCCCACTCTGTATCCCTTGTAACTTACTCTTCATATCTGTTTTTGCTGTGAGCATAATAAACGGGATATGGCTGGTATGTTCATCGCTTCTTAATTTTTTAATCAATTCAAAACCATCAATAAACGGCATCATCACATCCGATATAATTAAGTCAGGAATAATGTCTGTTGCAATCTCAAAACCCTCCCTTCCATCTTTTGCTACTACGAGCCTATACCCCGGAAGGCACGATGATGTGTATGCAACAACATCGGTGTTATCTTCTACCAATAAGATTAAAGCGCTTTCAGCATTTCCTTTATCAGGTTGCAGTTCATCAAGTTGCAATTCATTGTTTATACCCTGCAAATTTTCAATGATAGCATCTAAATTTTTTCCATTAAAATTTTCTTCTTTACCCAATGTTTTTTGCAATGGTATTGTTAGCGTAAATTCTGTACCCGCTTTTGCACCCAATGGTGGGCTTTTTACGGTGATTTCTCCATTCATTAATTTTACCAATTCTTTCGTAAGGGAAAGCCCAATACCCGTGCCATGTGTAGTACCGTTATTACTGCTTTCCAACTGATAAAAACGATCGAATATAAGGTGCGCTTTCCCTTCATCAATACCAACACCGGTGTCTTTTATTTTTATGATGAGGCTGTTATCTTTTAAATTATCATGTGTGGCATGTTCATTTACTGAAATATAAATATTGCCTTTTTCGGGTGTAAACTTTAATGCATTCGATAAAACATTTGTAATGATCTGCCGCAATTTTTCCTCATCATAATTTGTATGATAGGTAGCTACTTCTGAAAGAAAATGAATCTGCTTATGCTGATTTTCGGCAAGGGAATGAAATGACTCAACGATGTATCTTAAAAAAATGATCACGTCTCCACTAACAAGGTTAAGCGTCATCTTACCGCTCTGCACTTTCGATAGATCGAGCATTTCATTTACCAGCTTTAGTAGATTTTCGCCATTGCGGATAATCATTTCTGTACCTTTTTTAGCATGCAGCTCAGGATTGCTTTTTATCTGTTTCGCCATGCCTAGTATTACCGTTAACGGTGTACGAAACTCGTGTGTAATATTGGTGTAAAGCCTTGTTTTTACGGCATCCATTTCTTTTATTCGGCTACTCTCATTGTGTTCAAACTTTACCTGCGCCTGAAGCTTAGCCCTGTTTTTTAAAAATTTAAAATACAACCGTAGCACAATAGCCATTAAAATAAAGTAACAAACATAGGCCCACCAACTTAGCCACCAAGGAGGCAATATTTTTATTTGCAATGTCGCTTTATTAGGCATCCAGCTGCCCTGGCTGTTGCTGCCCTGCACGTTAAAAGTATAACTACCCGCAGGTAAGTGCAAATAAGTTGCAGCGTGCCGAGTACCAGATTCTATCCAGGCTTTATCTATCCCTAACAATTGATAGCGGTATTTGTTTTGCTCAGGCATAGAAAAATCCAATGAAGAAAACTCGAGCGTAAGAATATCCTGCAAATAATTTAGGGTAATATTTTTGGTATTTTCTATGCTGTTTTTTAGAATACCGCTTTCATCTCCGGTAATAATTTCTTTGTTATTTACAAGCAAATTGGTGATAAAAACATTTGTAAATATTCCTGTTTGCAAGGCTTCTTTTGGGCTAAAAATATTAACACCATTTACCCCGCCAAATGCCAGGTTTCCATTAGGCAATTTTGCATAAGCGTTGGTGTTAAATTCATCATCCTGCAACCCATCAGATATTGTAAAGTTTCTTATGTTCCATTTGGCATTGCCTAGCCTTTGCAAACAAAATAATCCCCTGTTTGTGCTGCCCCAAATATTATTTTTGTCATCTGCCAAAATACCATAAACTACATCGTTGGGCAATCCGTCTTTTTTGGTTAGGTGAAGAAAATTATCAGTATTTTTTTCCATCCTGTTTAAGCCGCCGCCTTTTGTACAAATCCATAAATATTTTTGGGGTTCGTGCGGATCATCTAAAAAACAAGAGACATTATTATAGTTTAAGGAGTTCTTATTATCGGTATTAATTTTATACCATTTTACATGGCTTGGTTTTGTAAAATCATTGCCGGTAAAACTAAGTTTTGCAAAGCCGTTGGTAGTACCAACCCAAAAAATACCATTGCCGTCTTCGTACAAAGCGGTGCAGGGAAAATCAACTGTGCTTTGCGTTTCTCCCTTTTTTATTATGCTGAAAATATTTATTTTTAAGGTGCGGGAATTAATGAGCGAAAAAATTCCGTTGAGTGCCGGGAACCATATATTTCCTTTACTGTCCTCTATCATTGGTTGCTTATCGCCACGGCCATCGTTGTTTATTACCGTTGGATAGTGGATTATTTTTTTAGAGGACGTGTTGTATTTCAATAAGCCTTCATCATCTGACCGCAACCAATAATCCCCGGTTTTTGCAATTACAAAATTATCTATCTCGTTATTGGATGTAATTTTTTTAAAAGGATCGGTAAACAGACTATCCCCTATTAATTTTTGCCAGGCGTACGGATATTGGCTTATGTAAATTTCGTTGTTGTTTTGAGGTTTTATAAAAACGGCGCTTTTACCGGCAGCCATCGTATTAAATTTACTCGCATTTCTATTGTATTTAAGTAGGCCATATCCTTTTGTACCTGCCCATAAAATACCGCCTTTGTCAATAATAAAAGGATAGATTACCCTGCTCAAATTTTTCGGTAAATTTTCATTCCATTTAGGTAGCGTTCCCTCACTGTATCGGCTTATGTCGTATTTGTCAATATCGCCAAAATAATTATCCCATAATTGTTCTTTTTGCCGCATGATTATATTTCCTGACTGGCCATTTTCTGTATCAAAGAGTGGCGTTAATGTATTTTTATTCCACAGAAATAATTTTTTGTTTATCCATATTTTTCCATCGTCATTTAAGTAGCCATTGTTTAAAAATGTGTAACCAGGTAATTTTGAAACAGCATTATTTAAGGGGTTGAATAAATAAACAGATTTGTTGTAAGCACACAAATAAATGTTGCCTTTGTTATCGGTTCCCATACCATACACTTGCGTAGAATCGGGCAGTATAATTCTTTGTATTTGTGGTGCCGCAGCCTTTGTAAAAAAGTCCGGCGTTAGGCTTATTACATTAAGTCCTCGTTTGTTAGCAGCAACCAATATTTTACCATCCCGTGTTTCTACAATACCCGGTCTTATATTATTGCCCGAGATGCTGTTTATGTTTTTTGCATCATTTACAATTCTGTGAAATTTTCCCGTGGCTTTATCAAAAACATTTACACCTGCATTTTCTGTTCCAGCCCAAATTCGTCCTTTACTGTCTTCAAATAATTCAGTAACCAAATTGCTGCCCACCGAATGCATATCGTATGGGTCATTTGTGTAAATTTTAAAACCATACCCATAATATTTGTTCAATCCATTTTTTGTAGCAACCCATATAAACCCATCTTTTTCCTGCAAAATATCAAACACCATCCCCTGCGACAATCCCTGAGCAATGGAAATACTCTTGTAATTGTTGGTTAGTTGCGAAAAAGCTACAAAACGCCAAAGCACCATTATTATACAAAATAACAACCTCAATATTTGTTTGTTTTGGAACATTCAATATAAATATAAGATTAAATATACTTTTAATTGAATATGAATTAGAGTCTACCTAATTATACAATGACGAAAAAATCCAATAAAATGAATGGTATCTCCTCACAAAACTTTGTGCTGTAAAATAGATTTGTGTAAAGTTTTCAGCAAAAAATAAATTGTTTTAAAACCCGCCCAAGCCCCCTTTCAGTCAGCTATTTTTTGAAAACTTTTATTGAACTGCAATTTGATGCCCTAGCAAACTCAATATTAATTATTGAAAGCGGTTAATATTTTAGTAAGCGAAACAACTGTAATACCTCGAGCATATTTAATAACAACTAAAAATGAAAAAATGAAAAAACAAGTCACATTATGGTTTGTGTTGGCAACCGTTTTATCGTGTAATAACAATTCAGAAAAAAAAGAGGATAAAACCAATACAGCTACCATAACCGAAACGAAAGCAACAGAAGTACAGCCTGAAGTTTTTAAACCATTTACTGCTATGCTAATAAAGCATACTGTGGCCGATTATGCAAAATGGAAAGCGGTGTTTGATACAGACAGCAGTTATAGAAACGAGACAGGCTTGCATCTTATGGGGCCAATAGCAAGAGGCTTGGAGAATAAAAACATGGTAGAGATTGGGTTGGCAATTGATGATTTATCAAAAGCAAAAGCCTTTGCTAACAACCCAAGGCTTAAGGATGTGATGCAAAAAGGTAGCGTAACATCTGCACCCAATATTAGCTATTGGAAAATTATCCGTTATGATGCGATGGTGGACAAACAAAACTTGCCGTACGCCGAAAGAGAAGTTAAGGTAAAAGATTTTGATAACTGGATGAAGGCTTTTGATGCAAACGGCAAAACCAAAAGAGAAACAGAAGGCTCTCTGGATTTAGCATTAGCTCAAAGCTTAGAAGATCCAAATAAAATTACCGTGGTATTTGCCATTACTGACATGAACAAATTTAAAACAGCAATGGCATCAGATGCTAAGAAAAAACTCATGGCAGATGCGGGCGTAATTGGTAAACCAGAAATGACTTTTTTCCAAAATGAAAAATAGGTTTCTTATCACCGACACAGGTATATTATTTAAGCGGCCTTTCATTTTAAAAACGCACATGTTATCCATTTAAAAGTAAAATTATTCTATGCCTGTTGTTTAACATCCCATCAAATTTTTAACCTAAACAAACGTGGCGACGAACGCACATTATTATGAAACGTATAAAACAAACTATTGTGTTAACAGCATTTTTGCTTCTAACTACAATGCTCGTAAATGCTCAAAACCAGCGGTACACTATCTACCAAGATCAGGTAAAACCAGCCATGCAGGCGGAGTATGAAAAAACAACAAAAGAATTTATTGAAGAATGCAAAACAAATAATTTAAAAGGTGCTGATTGGGTTACGGCAAGAATGAGTGATGGCAGGTACTTATATATTTCGCCTATAGAAAAAATGGCAGATTTAGACAGGGACTGGTTTGCCCCATTAGCAGAGAAAATGGGCAAAGACAACCTACAAAAATATTTTGACAGGTTTGATAAATGTTACGATAAAAACGGCAGCTATACTGTTACATTAGAAAAGGATCTCTCTTATATGCCGAATGGCGTTACAACAAATACGCCAGGGCAAGATTTTAGAAAGTACCATTTATTTTATGTTACGCCGTCTAATTCTAAAAGTATGGCAGCACAATTAAAAGCTATAAAACAACTTTTTGAAAGTAAAAATGCCAAAGAATATTACAGAATATATCATAGTGGTTATGGAGTAATTGGTGAATATTATATGGCAGTACTTTCTGCAAAAGATGAAACAGCGTATGCTAAAACATCTGACGAAAACGAAGCGGCATTAGGAGTAGAATGGAAAAATGCATTCGATAAATTATTGATGTTTACGGAAAAGTATGAAACCATTTCAGGAATGATGCGACCCGATTTAAGCTATGCTGCAAAGAAATAATTAATTAAATAATTAACATTTTTTAAAACCTAAACAACCGTGGCGACGATACGCAATCAACATGAAAACGTATTTCTTATTGCTTTTATTTATTCCTGTAATAGGAATGAGCCAAACAAAAAACATTCTTACATCGAGCCGCCTGTTTGCTAAAAATGACAAGAGTTTGGAATTTGAAAAAGCTTTGGCTACCCATTCCCAAAAATACCATACCGGCGATGTAAAATGGCGGGTATGGTCAATCGAATCTGGCCCCGATGCTGGTGGTTTTATGGTTACCGAAGGACCAAGTAATTGGAGCATTTTGGACAGTCGGGGAGACCTTGGAGCAGAACATACTGCTGATTGGGCAAAGAATGTAATGCCACTAACCATGGGTCAGGGTCAAAGTGCTTACTATGATTTTCAAACCGATTTAAGTACGGTTCAGCTCACAGATTATGCAGACAAAATTATGATCAATCACATCATAACAAAACCCGGTATGCCGCTTAAGGCTAGAGATCTCATTCAAAAACTTAAAAAATTATGGGAAGCAGGCAATGAATCTGTTGCAGTTTATTCGGCTGCTTCTTCTGGAGATCCTGGTTTTATAATTGTAACCCGTTTAAAAGCAGGTTTGAAGGAACTGGCAAGTGACTATCGTAAACCTGTACCAGAAAGATACAACGCTATTTATGGTGCCGGAGCATATGATGTTTTTTTAAAAGACTATGCTGACGCAGTGCAAAGTCGCTTTTCTGAAATACTCATGTACAAACCGGAATTGAGTTCAAAATAATTTCTACAAAGATCAATACCGTCTCAGCCTTGCAGTTGAGGCGGTATTTAATTTTAAACTTTTCGTTGGCCGTAATTTTTAAATATTGTTTAGAGATTAGTGTACGTGAGGTTCATGGGTGTTCGCTTATGCTTGAGAAGCGTTGGTAATAAATAATTTTAGTGGATCATTATGCAACATACCTTTTATAAATTTCCTGTAAGGATGAGGGAAGGTTCGATAAGTACGTGAACAAAACTGTCGTTTTTGATATTAGAAAATCAGCTAATATTCACGTAAATTTCCATTATAAATTAAACCCTTCGCCATGAGAAAATTCATACTCTTTGTTGCTTTATTTTCAACCCTTGCTGCTGCTGCACAAAAAGGCGCAACAGTAACTTTTGAAAAGTGGTTAAGCTTAAAACAAGCAGGTTCACCCATTGCATCGCCTGACGGCAGATATGCAGCATTTACTCAAACCACAACAGACTGGGCAAACAATATGTATGATGTTGAAATATGGTTATCAAAAGACGGCGGCGAACCATTTCAACTTACAAGAACAAATACAAACACAAGTACCCAGCCGAGGTTTACACCAGATAGCCGCTTTATTAGTTTCTTAGCGGAAAGAGGTGATAAAACGCAACTATACCTGATACCTGTAACTGGTGGTGAGGCATTCCCGATAACTAAAGATGATGATGGTGTTGGCAATTATGAATGGAGCCCAAACCAAAAGCAAATTGCTTATATAAAAGCAGAGCCTGACAGTGCCGAAGACAAGACCATCAAAGAACGTTATGGCGCTTTTAGTGTAGTAAATGAAACCTACAGACAAAATCATATCTGGCTGCTAAACTTTAATTATGATTCCATCCTTCTGGCAGGCCAACTGCCCTGTTATAAGAATAAAAAAGATTCAACAACAAAAACGTGTGTGGCATTGCCTACAGCAAAAAGATTAACGAGTGGCAATTTTACGGCTGGTTCTTTTTCCTGGAATCCTGATGGGAAAACGATAGCCTTCACAAAAGTTCATGATCCATTGATCTCCTCAGATATTTCTTCTGATATTGTTATGGTTGATGTAGCCACAGGAACTTTAAAAACACTTGTAGCAAACCCGTCAGTCGATGCTTTTGATGCGTGGAGTCCCGACGGTAAACAATTTGTGTATCACAGTGCTATTAATGACACTACTTCGTATTACTATAAAAACGATAGGTTGTTTCTTTATGACATGGCGACAAGTTTAAGCCGTGAAATTGCCAAAGAGTTTGATGAGCTAAAAGATGTAGTCGATTGGAAGCCTTCAGGAATTTATTTTACAGCATTGCAGCGAACAAAAAGTAAACTGTTTGAACTTGATCCATTAACCGGAAGCATAAAAACTGTTGAACTTGGCATTGATGTTATCGGCGCTGTAGATTTTAGTAAGAACACAAAAGCGATGGTTGCAACAGGCAGAAATTATGTAGGGCTTACAGAAGTTTATACAGGAAATATAACTGAGCCCGTAAAAAAGCTAACAATGTATACGGAGCAAATTGCAGGATGGAGCACACCAATAAACGAAATCATACAATGGAAAAGTAAAGATGGCGCCATGATAGAAGGGGTGCTATTAAAACCACGCAATTACGATCCTTCAAAAAAATATCCATTGTTGGTTGTTCTTCACGGCGGGCCAACAGGTGTTGATCGGCCCGACCCGGTACCGACTTACGTTTACCCAATAATGCAGTGGTGCGAAAAAGGTGCTCTCGTGCTCCGTGTTAATTACCGGGGAAGTGCGGGTTATGGTGAAAAATTCAGGTCTCTTAATGTTCAAAATTTAGGCGTTGGTGATATGTGGGATGTGCAGAGTGGCGTAGAATACCTAAACAAAAAAGGTCTGATAGACACAGCTCGAATGGGGTGCATGGGTTGGAGCCAAGGCGGTTATATATCGGCTTTTCTTACAACGCACACCAATAGCTTTAAAGCAATTTCCGTGGGTGCAGGTATTTCAAATTGGGTAACGTATTATGTATCCACAGATATTACTCCCTTCACCCGCCAATATTTAAAAACAACGCCGTGGGCTAACCCTACGATGTACCAGAAAACATCTCCTATGACCACCATCAATAAAGCGCAAACGCCCACACTCATTCAGCATGGCGAACTGGATAGGCGTGTACCAATATCCAACGCTTACGAATTATTTAGGGGTTTGCAGGACCGCAATGTTCCATCAAAGTTCATTGTTTACAAAGGTTTCGGTCATGGCATTTCAAAACCAAAAGAACGACTGGCTGCGGTTTGGCACAATTGGTTGTGGTTTAACCAATACGTGTTTGGCGAAAAAGAATCATCTATACCCACAGAATAGTATTCATTGTTTAATATTTTAAAACAAACTATCATGGAACAGCAACTTGAACAAATTCGCAATCAACAAAAAGAATCGTGGAATAAATTTTCCGGCGGCTGGAAAAAATGGGATGGCCTTGTTATGGATTTTTTAAAACCTATGGGCGATGAAATAATCCGATTGATTGAGCCACAAAAAAATGATGTAATACTTGATATAGCATCTGGAACCGGCGAACCCGGGTTAACCATTGCGTCTATGCTCGACGGCGGTAAAGTTATCTTAACTGACCTTGCGGAAGACATGCTTATAATAGCCAAGCAAAACGCAACCGACAGAGGTATTCATAATATTGAAACCAGAATGTGTGATGTGTGTGAGTTGCCATTTGCTGATAATAGTTTTGATGCGATCAGTTGCAGATTTGGCTTTATGTTTTTTCCTGATATGCTAATGGCAGCCAAAGAAATGGTGCGTGTGCTAAAGCCTGGAGGTTGCATTGCCACCGCAGTTTGGGATGCTCCCGATAAAAACTTTTGGGTTACCGCTATCATGAGTACCATTAATAAAAATATGGAACTCCCAGCTCCACTGCCGGGAGCACCAGGTATGTTTCGTTGTGCAAAAGATGGATTGATAGCAGATTTGTTTGCACAAGCTGGACTAAAAAATATTTCTCAAACAGCCATAGCCGGAAAACTCCATTGCAAAACTGCAGATGCTTATTGGGGCATGCAAACTGAAGTTGGCGCACCTATTGTTGCTGCGCTTAACAAAGCCGATGATGCAATGAAGGCAAAAATAAAAACAGAAGTTTACCAAAAATTGAATGAGGCGTATTCAGATGGGAATGTTGTAATTGATTCGAGTGCCTTGGTAATTTATGGTGAAAAGTGATTTGGTTTTATTTTTATTAGGATAAAATTTTAAGCTTTTCTTTTTTAACTTTCTGGCATCTAAAATGCTTTGAGTGGGTGACGACGAATATTGTAGCCATAAAAATAAACACCAACTAATTAAAAAAATATGGAAGAAAATAATGCTGATGAACCCTTAGAGATTCCGCCAAACCAATTAGAAGAAACTCTTTCTGAAGAGGAAACAAACTCCATTAACCAATACAACGAAACTGATAATATGGAAGTACATCACCATCCTGACCTGCACCACAAACCCAAACCGTGGAAGGAATATTTTTTAGAGTTTTTAATGATATTTTTAGCCGTTACACTTGGTTTTTTTGCAGAGAATATCAGAGAACATTTTACAGAGGCAAGAAAAGGAAAAGAATATGCTATTTCATACAAGGAAGACTTGGTAAAAGATACCGCTATCATTCAAAGCATCATCTCGATACTAACGAAAGATATGGAAGCATGCGATTCACTTAATTATTATTTAGAAAATGAACGAACTAAAACAGTTGTTGATTTACAGAAAATCTATCAGTATAATTTGGCAGCCCTCGGAGGTTTTTCATACAATCTAACCGACAGAACGGCCCCACAGCTTAAAAACTCTGGTGGCATGCTCCTATTGAATAGAAAAAAGGTAGTAGATGGAATATTGGACTATTGGCAAAACGGTTCAATTCTAGAAAGCATTCAAATAGCTGCAGGAACAATGCGACAGCAAGCAAGAGAAAAGACTTATTTAATTTTTGACAACAAATATTATTCTGCAAATAGCGATGCGTTTGGAAAAAGGGAAGTATCAACCAATGCTCGTTTACTAACCAACGATTTTTTACAGTTAGCAGAATTACGCAACAGACTTAACCATTTTAAAAATACCCTTAAAGGCGCATTTTTAAAAGGCTTAATAGAACAAAAAAAACAGGCAGTGCAATTAATTAAATTGATTGAGGAGGATTATGAGTAAGGCACATAATTTATTATAAAACTAAATTAATTTATCACAAGGATTGAGATATTTCTTCTTTGTTTGATAATATACGTTAATTGAAAATAAAATTTAGGCAGGTGAATGACAAGGCCGCAGTGTAAAATCATTTAGACTGTTTCTAATGATAAAGCAAACAGGGTAATGAACGCCACCCTGCATACACCTAGACGTTGGAGGCGAATTAACAGCATATTCTTATCAATACTTTGTTGGTGAAATTAGGCAGAATTAACGCCACGCTCCCTGCGAGAGACGTTGCTAAGAAGTAAAAAGAAAGTCACGTGCCCGAGGCTTTACCGAGGAATAAAATGTCAGTACTAAAATAATTTTTTCATCATGGCAAAAAATAAAACAACCGAAAGCCAAGTCAATGTCACTGATTTTATTAACTCATATATAGACAACGAACAAAAGAAAGCAGATAGTTGTAGTTTGGTTGAATTGATGACGGAGTGGACAGGTTTTAAGCCAAAGATTTGGGGACCAACCATCGTAGGCTTTGGCAGCTATCATTACAAATACAAAAGTGGCCACGAAGGTGATGCGCCGCTCATCGGCTTTGCACCCCGAAAACCAGCCTTTTCTTTGTATGTGTTTTCCCCTACAGAAGATAATAAACAACTATTGAATGACTTTGGCAAATACAAAATGGAGAAATCATGTATCTACGTAAAAAAACTTTCTGATATAAATCTTGCAACTTTAGAAAAGCTGTGCAAGGCTACAATAAAATACCTCAATGACCACCACGAATGTGCCTGTAGAGAACAGTAGAAATAAATAAGTTAATAAAACACTTTAACGAAATTATTAGGATTTAAAAAGCCACCTGTCATTTAAATATTTTCTCAAATGAGCAAAAATCAGACGAAAGACCTTTTACTATTTCTAAAACCATTTAGCAAAGAAATTGTTGAGTTAGCGATGTGGCTTAGAGAGTTTGCCTGGGATTTGTGCCCACAAGCAAATGAATTAATTTACGATAACTACAATGCGGTTGCTTTTGGCTGGTCACCAACAGACAAAGTCGGCCATATCATCTGTTCCATTGCTGTAGGGCGCTCGAGTAACAATGTTCATTTTGGGTTTTATTGGGGCAGTGAACTCTCCGATCCTGATAAAATCCTTTTCGGCAAAGGCAACCAGTATCGTTATATTTTGGTGACGGATAAAAAGAACTTTCCAAAAGCCTACATGAAAAAACTTATAGGCGAAGCTTATGCAAATGTGCTTTTAAAAGTAAAAGATCAAAAGCAAATTATACATGGACAAACAATCGTAAAATCTATATCGGAGAAAAAGAGACCGGATAAACTTAAGAAGCCCACAGCACCGAAAAAGAAGTAGTATTTATTCACCTATTATCTTCTGCGTTCTCTTCAGCATATCCGTTGCCTGCAAAATCTTAGCTTTTAGTTTCGATGGATACTGCGGATGCGCTTTTAAAAAATCATTTACTATTTTTAAAGCCGCAGCACTTTGGTAATCGCCAAAGGTTGCCTGCAGCCAGTTTTGAGGAAAAAAGATATCACCGGTGGTTTGAATTTCCTGCAACATATCTAAACTCCTCTTTAAATATTTAACTGAAGTAGCCTGTCGCAGCGGATGATGCAAATAGTTTAGCGCTGCTAACACGTTTGATTCCTTCTCTCTGTTTTTATGATCTGCGAGGCTTTCAAAAAATTGATCTCTCACTTTTACATCAGCCGATAACGCCGGCGTAATAAATTCAAAACGTTTTTTTCTATCGGGGTTGTTAATTCTTTGTAATTGCTCGTTAAGAATTTCCACATCATTCTTCCGCAACTTTAAAGCAAATGCTAAAGCCGTGTAATCATCTTCTGAAAACTTAATACCTTCGGGTGTTGTTTGCGTTTTCCAAATTGCATACAACTTGTTGTACGCTTCGTCAGTTAAGAAAATAGTTTGGTAGAGTTTTAAAAGATTCTTTTTATTGTTGCTTAGAGCTTGCTTTTCAATTGCTTGCCAAATTTTATTTTCTACCCCTTGCACTAATTTATTTCTTGATGTAGCGCTGTTAAAATTCCAAAAAATATTTCCAATATAACCGGTGAGCAATCGCAGGTTTAATTCGTCTTTTTCTTGTTGAAGTTGACCTGCAAAATATTCCAGCAATATCGCAGGCTTTACAAATTCTTGGTTAAGCATATTTTCATAAGCAGCAATATAAAACGATGCCCTAATTAATGGCGACGAAATTTGATTAGTCTGTTTAAGAACGGACAAATCAATTGGCCAAACACCATATCCTTCGCCACCGGAATTGTAAACAATAAAGTTTGGTTTAGCTAAACCAATTGCAGCTTTTACATCAACCATTTTACCTGTTAAACTTACCGGCAATTCTTTTACATAATCATCATAATACAACGATATTTTAAATGATTGCGGCCACAATCTGTCTACGCCATATTCAGGCTTTTGCGAAATCATTAGTCGGGAAATCTTGCCATTATTTATTTCTAACTTCTCTGAAATTTTTGGCCGTCCATTATCATTAACCCAAACCTTGTTCCAAGCCAATAAATCAACCGGCGCATATTTATTTAAAATATTAATTAAATCCGGCCAAGTTGCATTTGAAAAAGAAAACTTTTTAAGATACTCACGCATGCCTGTTTGAAATTTCTCCTTGCCCATCAACAACTCCAACTGGCGCATCATAATCGGCGCCTTGTGGTAAATAATATTGCCGTATAAAGATCCAGCCTCATTTAAATTATCTAATGGCTGACGAATAGGGTTTGCGCCAATCGTTCTATCAATACCGTATGCTGCAGGAAAATGATCTATCAAAAATTTATGGTCGAACTCCTCTTTGCCTTTTAAACTTTCACTCACTTTATCTGCCATAAAATTGGCAAACACTTCTTTGGTCCAAACGTCGTTAAACCATTTAATGCTCACCAAATCGCCAAACCACATGTGCGCCGTTTCGTGAGAGATGAGGTTGGCTCTGGAAATGAATTGGGTTTTTGTAGCTGTAGCATCTAAAAATAATGTTGAGCCTTGGTATTGCACTGCACCAGGGTGTTCCATTCCACCAAACTGAAAATCAGGAATGGCAACAAAACCAATTTTTTGAAAAGGATAGGGAATAGTTGTCCACTCTGAAAGAAAATCAACCGCATTGCGATGCTCCTGAAAAACAGAATCTATACTCAAACTAATTTTAGCACTATCGGTTTCTCTGTATAAAAATTGCGCTGATTGTTTGTTTAGCATTTGATTTACGGATGTAAATTTTCCTGCTGTAAATGAGAACAAGTATGTGCTGATTTTATCTGAAGTTGCAAAGTCAATTGTTTTTTTATCTCCGATCAACACAGTTGCAGTCAAGGTTCCATTTGAAATGGCCTCCCACTGTTGAGGGATAACTAAGTTTAATTTATAGGTAGCTTTTAAATCAGGCTGATCAAAACACGGGAAACAGGTTCTTGCTCTATCGGGCACAAATAAAGTATACAAATAATCCTCGTTTCTATTGAGTGCTGAGTTGCCTGCAATGAAATTAATATTAATATTATTTTTTCCTTTTAGTAATGGTGCTGCAGGAATAATGATGTGTTCTTTTTGGTGATTGACGGTAACCGATTTTCCATTCACTTCAATGTTCAGTATTTGTTTATGCTCTGCTTTAAAATCCAATTGTAAAGGATAGCCAGTTTTTACTAATGTAAAATTGATTTGTTCGTTAGCTTTTATCTCCTCCGCTTTTACAACAGGAATATCAAATTTTAATTCGTAATTGAGGTTATTAATTACAGCATTCCTAAAATCTGCCAATTGTTTTGAAACACCAAAATCGATTGTTGGTTGTACAAATTTTACTTGAGCAAATCCTACAAAAGGTATGATCAAAAAGAAAAACAGCGTTCGTTTGTTCATTGTAAATATTTTATTTCTGTACTAATTCAACAATCGTTTGTCCACCTAAAAACGCCATAAACACAACCACCAAAAAACCAAGCACCGTTAACCAAATAGGGTGTTTGTAGGTTTTTATAATTGACGTTTTATAAGCAGCCAATAACATCACACCTAAGGAAACTGGCAGTATCATTCCATTTAACGCCCCAACAAAAACCAATGTTTTTACAGGCTTGCCAATAAATAAAAATATAGTGGTAGAAATTAGGATGAACACAATGATGATGGCTCGTTGGTTAGCCAACAACCAAGGGTGAAAAGATTTTACAAACGAAACCGAAGTATAAGCAGAACCAACAACAGAAGTGATGGCGGCAGACCACATGACAAGCCCAAATAATTTATACCCAACTTCGCCGCTTGCCAATCTAAAGATGGAACCAGGCGGATTTGCCGGGTCTAGTTTTGACCCTGCATACACTACTCCCAATGTTGCTAAAAACAACAATACCCTCATCAATGAGGCGATCCCTATTGCCATGGTTGCACCCCTGTTTACTTCCTTTAAATTTTTCTCCCCAGTAATACCAGCTTCTAACAAACGGTGTGCACCAGCAAAAGTGATGTAGCCGCCAACAGTACCACCAACAATGGTTAGGATGGCAGCAAAACTTAGTTGCTTGGGCATAAAAGTTTGAACGGCTGCTTCTGAAAATGGCGGATTACTTTTATAAACAATGTAGCAGGTAAGCATGATCATTACAAAACCTAAAATTTTGGTGATGACATCCAGCGCAACACCCGCTTCCTTATAAATAAAAATACCGACAGCAACGACGGCACTAATAATACAGCCTTGAGTAATACTGATGCCAAACAAAACATTTAAACCCAACCCTGCACCTGCAATGTTACCAATGTTAAAAGCCAAGCCTCCTAAAAAAACGAGAAACGATAAGAAGTAACCCAAGCCCGGAAAAACCTTGTTTGCAATATCCTGCGCAGGCATGTCTGCAACTGCAATGATGCGCCAGATATTTAATTGCGCAATGATATCGAGGATAACAGAAATTAAAATAACAAAGCCAAAACTTGCGCCTAACTGCTGTGTAAAAACGGCGGTCTGTGTTAAAAAACCTGGGCCGATTGCGGATGTGGCCATTAAAAAAGCTGCCCCAAGTAAAATACTTCGGTTAGATGTTGATTTCAATTTGAGAAAGCTTTAATGGTTATTCCCTCTTTGGTTAAGGTATGGTGAATTGTTTTTGCAAACGGAACCGCATGCTCACCGTCGCCGTGAATGCACAATGTATCTGCCTTAAGCGAAATAGCTTTTTTTTGATTTGCACTTATTACCTGTTGCTCTTTCACCATCATTAAAACCTGCGCCAGCGAATCATTCTCATTTGTAATTAAAGCATTGACTTGGGAGCGGGGCGTTAACGATCCATCATCCTGATAAGTACGATCTGCAAAAACTTCGGAAGCTGATTTTAAACCCTTGTTAGTTGCAGCGTTAATAAGTTCGCTACCTGCTAATCCATACAAAATTAATGAGGCATCAAAATCATAAACAGCATCTGCAATTGCCTGCGCTAATTTCAAATCTTTTGCCGCCATATTGTATAAGGCACCGTGGGGTTTTACATGATTGAGTTTGGCACCAGCCACTTTTACAAATGCAGATAAAGCACCTATCTGGTATAACGTAATTTGGTACGCTTCTTTGGGAGATATTTTCATTTCTCTTCTTCCAAAACCTTGCAGATCTTGCAAGCCTGGATGTGCACCAATGACCACATTGTTTTTAATGGCTAAAGCAACGGTATCCTGCATTACCGCTGCATCTCCGGCGTGAAAACCACAGGCAATATTTGCCGAAGAAATATATTTAAAAAGCTGTATATCGTTTGGCATTTGATAATTCCCAAAAGCCTCGCCCATGTCGCAATTGATATCGATGGTAGCCATTTTTAAAAAGATGTTTTTAATTGAATAGCAGTAGCTAATTTTTGTAAATCAGTTTGAAGATCAAGATAAAGCTTTTCGGCTTCTTTTAAATTGATGAGTTCAAAATGAATAGCTTGTCCGGGCTTCAATTGCGCACAAATTGGCAAGTCAACCTCAGCCACTTTTACAAGCCTTGGATAGCCGCCCGTTGTTTGGCAATCTGCCATCAATAGGATTAAAGAACCATCTCCTGTAACCTGCATAGTGCCGTGCACAACGGCTGTTGATAATAATTCGCTTTGCTGAGATTTTTTCCTCTCAATTTTTTCACCTCCCAAGCGATAACCCATTCGGTTTCCATTGTTGAAATGATAAGGTTTAGAGAAAAATTCAGCAAGAGACAATTCTTCGAACCAATCAAACTCCCTTCCTTCAATTACCCGAACTTTTGAATTTGAGTTAAATAAAAATTGCCTTGCAGGAACGCTCCATGTAGCCCAATTCACGTTTTCACCTGCTAAATTTTGAAATAGTATTTCATTTTGTTTTGATAATGTTTGTGAACCAAATAACTCGTCGTCTTTTTTTAATAGTCTACCATTATGCCCACCAAATTCAGCCGTTACAAAAGTGCTTTTACTGCCTAATAATTCGGGCACATCCCATCCTCCGGCAATAGCCAAATAAGAATACCGACCTACTATATTATACTTCAGTTTAATAGTAGAACCTTTGGGAATAAACAGGGGGCGATTTATTGGCGTTAATTTATTATCAATTTCAACATATGCATTCCCCGAAACCAACGCCACCAACACATCTGCCTGAGTAACACATTCAAAATTGCCATCAACAATTTCTATTAGTGCAGCACCTTCATCATTGCCCACCAAAAGGTTTGCAATGGTGGCAGATACTTTATCCATCACTCCCGAAACGGGAACAGCTTGGTCTAAAAAGCTTGTCCGACCGAGATCTTGAACGGTACTAAAAACGCCCGGCTTGAGTATTTTGATGCTCATTGTTTGTTAGCTAAATCTTCATATTCATTTAAGGAAATGGGTTCGAATTTTATTTTATCACCCGCTTTTAATAAGGATGGTTGTTGTTTGTTTACATCAAATAATTTAAGCGGCGTTCTACCAATTATTTGCCAGCCGCCGGGAGTTTCCAAAGGATAGATGCCAGTTTGCTTTCCTGCAATTCCAACTGATCCTGCAGGAATTACAGAGCGTGGATTTTGCTTGCGTGGCGCTGTTAATTTTTCTGATAATCCACCCAAGTATGGAAACCCAGGTACAAAGCCAATCATATAAACCGTGTAAACAGCGCTGCTGTGAATCTCTATTATTTCTTCTTTTGTTAATTGATAGAAAGATGTGAGTTCTTCTAAATCAAACCCGAATGTTGCATCGTAACAGACAGGAATATTGATAATTTGATTGGAAGTTTGTTGATCCGTTCTTGTTTCAACATGTAAAGATTTAATATACCCTGAGATTTTATCAAATGTTGTTGCACCTTTTAAGCTACCATTGTTCATTAACTTAAAAGAATCAAAATAAAGTGTAAGTGTGGTGTAAGCTGGAATTGTACTCAGCAATTCTGTAAAAGGATTCTGTTTAATACATTCATTGAGTCTGCTAATCCTTTCTAACGTCGCCTTACTAATATCCCCACCAAATTCTAATGAAATTGCATTTTCACTGATCTCAAAAAAGTTGATCTCGTTTAATATTGGCGGCATAATAGAATGGAAATATACGGTTTTATGCAAACTGTAGAAAAGCGATTGATATGTAAATTGAAATAATAGAAAGTGAATGTAGCATGATAGTCGGCTAAAAATAAAATCAAATTTTAAACTGTCTTATTGCTTTGTCATTTAGCAAAAACAAAATTGTCATAGCTGATAAAAATGCTTTAAACCCTCCTTAACTTCAACAATAAATACACAACGTTTCCATTTTACTAAATTATAAGTATGGCTACTTCTAAATATTTAAAAAAAAATCGCCATGCAACTTGGCTAGAGCTTTTTTTCGACCTCATTTTCGTAGTCGCTTTGGGTAAGGTAACACACTTGCTCGGGCATACTCACGAGCAGCATTTAGACGAAGGCGTATTTGCAAAATTCTTTATATTTTTTATTCCATTTTGGTGGATTTGGGTTTTGCATACTTCATTCTCTAACAGGTACGATAGCGACAATCGTTTTCACAGATTACTAACGCTGCTATTAATGTTTGTACTCATTTTTTTATCTACAACACTTGACGGGGGCGTTGTAGAAAGTTACACCTTGTTTTTAAAAGTGTTTGTGGCAGCGAAGTTAATAGCGGTTGTATTGTACATACATGCTTTAAAAATTAAACAACTTGCAATAAATAAAAATATTCTTTTAGCCCTCGTTTGTGGCACAGCAGTATCGTTATCCGGTATTTGGTTTAACTACGAAATAGCTGCAGCATTGTTGTTGGGAGGCATACTACTGGAAATTTTATGGATACAATGGGCGTTAAAATCTGGAGAAGATACCAGAGAGGTTGACAAAGAACATTTGGTGGAAAGGATCGGGCTGCTAGCACTTATTTTTTTAGGCGAATCTATTATTTCGTTGGTGGCAGGCCTAGACGCTGTATCCTGGACTTACATGGCAATTGCAACTGGCGTTACCGGTTTTGCAATCATTGCTATGATATGGTGGATATATTTTGATTCACTTGATTTTCTTGCTGAAAGTGAAAAAGATAAAAACGGTACAGGTATAGTATATTCTCAACTGCTTGTTTACATGAGTTTCTCAATTATTGCCAATACCATTAGGCATGCTATTTTACAAGATCTTAATTTAACGCAGTTTAGAACAATGGCAATTGTGGGAATGTTGTTGCTATATATTGGAAAACAAACCGCTTATGCCATAAATGTGCCTAAACACAATATGAACAGAATTGTTAATTCTGCAATGGCGCTTGCTGTTGCGGGTGCATCTTTATTTTTGCCAAATGAACGTTACATTTTAATGGGAATTGCACTTTCCTTTGCAGTTTACATTGCGGCGAACTATAGAATGCAAATGAAGTTTTATGGTAAAGTAAATCTTTAATTTAAAGGATGTAGTTACCTTCATTTTAAATTTTGATACAAATAATTTTACTTGGTAGTGCCCATCAATAATAAAAAATATGACTAACTATTTAATTGTACCAGGCCTTGGAAACTCTGGGCCGGAACACTGGCAAACTTATTTTGAAAGTAAAGGAGAAAATTTTTACAGAATTAATCAGCAAGAATGGGATAAACCAATTTGTGAACAATGGGTTGAAAACATAGACAAGAAGGTTTTGGAATTTGATTTGTCAACAGTGGTACTCATTGCACATAGTTTAGCATGTTCGGCAGTAGCACATTGGGCTAAAAAATATAAACGACAAATTAAAGGAGCGTTGCTTGTGGCACCAAGCGATTTTGAAGCACCACAATATACTTTTCTGGCAACAGGTTTTGCACCCATTCCATTAGATAAGATCAACTTTAAAACAATTGTTGTTGCAAGTGCAGATGATGTTTGGGTTTCGCTGGAAAGAGCAAAATACTTTGCAGATAATTGGGGCAGTGAATTTATAAATATTGGTAATGCCGGGCACATCAATGTAGCATCTGGGCATACCAAGTGGGTGGAAGGGCTTGAGATATTGAAAACTTTATAACAGAACCTTGGTTAGCGTTTGTAGAATCGGAAAACATCTTTTTGTCATCTTAAAAAGCAAGCTGGAGCGGGTAAGTATTTTTTTAAATCAATAAGGCTTATATAAAATAAATAGTGCCAAAAATATTTTACTGGATATATATCAGCACTACTTTATGCACGATAAACATTACTAAAGAATAACCAATCGGCCAACTTTGACAACATTATTGCTCTTTAAAATTTGATAGTAATACATGCCCGCCGGAATTGTTTGAATGCTTATGTATTGGCGGGCAGATTGAATTTCTTTTTGGAGCACAACTCTACCTAAAATATCTCTAACAATAAATAATTCGCCATTTGGTATACTGGTTAATACCTGAAGGTTTTCATTCTTTTTAACCGGTGTTGGAAACACCAAATACGAACCCGCAGAAATAAAAAACACAGCAACTTTATCAGAATAAATTATTCTTCCATTGCTCAATAAAACTTTTGCTCTGTAGTAGGTTATTCCTTCGCCAAGTGTACGATCAGTAAATCTATATTCCATACCATTTACTGCCGAAGTATACAGATTTACATAATTGCCATCTTTTAATTTTTCAAAAGAAATGTTGCTTACATTAAATGTTACGCCGAGCATTAAAATCAGATCGGCACCCTTTACCCCTGAGCTGTTTAACTGGGCTAGAAAACTGTTGATGTAGCAACCTGCTCCCTGAATGGTGTAGTTAAGTGCATAGCTGCGTTTGCCAAGGCTTCCGTCATTTACTTTGCCTGCAACTGAAATATAATTGCCATTTATTGCTGCCTTGGGCAATACAACAGAGGTATCGGTAACTTCTTTAAAAGCCATCATATAATTATTGCCGAGCGTGTATAAAATATAACTATTGTAGCCGCTCACTTTTTTCCATTCAACCAACACGCTGTCATTGCAAATAAATCCTATTGTTGGGTTTACCAATTTTGATATTTGCAAAGTATCTGAGTAGAAATAATTGTTGCCAATTTTCATTCTTAAAAGTACTTTGGCAATGGTGTCGGGAACATTCCATTTAAAATAATTTTTTGAAAGGTCCTGGTTTGCCAACACGGTATTCCACAAAATATTATTTACATAAGACATCTCAATACTTCCAATACTGTTTCCAATATTTTCCCACCTCGATATCCTTGTTTGTCCTGCCGGTATAAAATCATTTTTAGCAGGCGACTGCCATTTAAAATATGGAATGGTATCAACGGAATACGCAATAGAGAACGGCACAGTGCCCGTCGGCAAGTTGTAACCAACTACGTTTATACTGTACGTTCCTGCAATTGGGTTATCTAATGTTATTTGTTCAATATTGTTGAGACTGTCTCTTTTTCTTTTAGGGAGCGCTGATAGTGAGTCTACATTGGGAAAGCTATTCAATACCCAAGGCTTTATGCTGTCTTGCAGTAAAGTTGAAGTTAAAGACAGGTCCAGATCATTAACCAATGCAACAGCACTTGACGGCTGTGCAGCTACATCATTCCAGCAAAGGGTGATTTTTATTTTAGAAACATTTGATGGAATTGTAAGCGAAAACTGTTGGGAAGTATGGTTAGCAACAGCACTGGTAAAAAGGGTGTTGCGTTCTATTGCCTGCATTGCATGCAAAGCATTTAAATTGCCGAAACCGGTTTTATAATCAGGGCCTGCATTGCCAATATCATCTGCCGAATTTACAACTATTGCTTTGGCCATTGCAGCAGGCAATGTTGAACCAGTTTGAAGATTATAATACTGTTGTAATAAAAGTATTACACCAGATACCAATGCTGCTGACTCCGATGTTCCATTCATTTGAAACGCAGTTAACTCTGGCTTTATTCTTCCATCGTATGCAGGACCAACAGAACTTAACGAAGTTTGTACACCAAAAGAATCTACCTCACCAATGGCAATACTGTTCTTACTCATTTTAAAATTGCCGGTAATGTTAGCATAGCCTGCAATGCCTGCATAACGCCCTGCAGTACTGGTTAAATTGCCGGAGTTACCGGAAGAAAATACATGAATTAAATTTGGATTTTCGTTGGAACTTTTATCAAATGCAGCTGCATTTAAGCCGTAGTTGTTGTCTATATCAGTACCATAAGAATGGTTCTGGACCGTAATATTATTTTGGGTATAGTAGCTATTAGGATCAGGCAGTATCTGATCGAAAGAAGAGGATGACATTAAAGCTGCCGATGCAACACCCTTTGCATAGTTAATAGAATTATCGGCACCGGCAATTATTGTTGCCATAAAATTTGCATGGTTGGTAATGGCGTTTGAAGCAAGTGCTGAATAGCGTATGCGGCCTTTTAAATCAATGTCAGTAGTATCGTAGTTATTTTCTTTTATTGAAACAGTTTGTCCTTCCCCATTAATGTTCGGATATTTATTCTGTACTGCACTTACCCTGTTTGCAGAAAGATCGAAACCTTTTATTGCAAGCTCTTCTTTTGGCTTTTGGCTGGTTACATTTATATACAGCACCTCCTGCTTGTTTAAAAACTCCTGCTCTATTATTTTATAAGATGTCCGGAGCGTTAAAATGTTTTGATCTTTAAAATACGCAGTACCTTCCAAACTATGGCTATTGATATATTGTTTAATGGTTAGGCTGTCCTTAAAAAGGATATTAAAGAGAAACTTTTTATTTCCTGCCTTTTCTTTGTTGTCAATTTGCCGTGACAATTTCCAATCATTTTTGGTTTGGCACAAAGCAGCATCAGCAAAGAACACAAATGATAGTAAAAATAATAAAGTTGATTTTCTCATGGGGACAGTGAAAAAACTGTATTAAAAAATTGTTAAAAAAATTTTGCGGGAGGAATTATTATAAATATATTTGGATAGCCACAATTTTAAAAAAATTAAACTCCGATTTTATGAAGTTAACAACAAAAATTTTTATGCCTGCGATATGCATCGCAGTTTTATTTACATCTTGTAAAAAAGAAAGTTTAGATCAATCAAATCCAAATGAAATTTCTGCTGCAGTATTAAAACAAATTTCAGACAAAGGATTTAGCACTGAAAACGCTAGAAAAGTTGACGAAGGTTATTTGGTTGAAGGAGATATCATCTTGACTGCTGAAAACCTTAATTCAACGTCCACGTCTCCTAATTTGTTAATTGCAAATGTTGAACAGTACAGAACCACCAATCTTGTGAAAGGTTTGCCTCGGACCATTACTGTTTCAGTTTCAGGAACTCTAACTGGTATTGCTGTTTGGTCAAATGCAACTAACAATTTAATATCCCGTTACAACGCATTAGGTCTTCAAATAACTTTTGCAAGAGTAGCATCTGGCGGAAATGTAGACATTGTTGGATTTGATCAAGGTCCTTCAGGTGGTTACATTACGCTCGGGTCTTCAGGCTTCCCTAATGCTGCCGGTAATCCGTACAATCAAATTAAAATGAACACAAACGCTCAAGCATATGGTGCAAATCCAAATGAATTTTACATCACCAGTGTTTTACAGCATGAAATGGGTCATTGTATTGGTTTCCGTCATACAGATTATTTTAACCGTGCATTAAGTTGTGGTGGCGCTAAATCAAATGAGCGTGCTGGTTCTATTGGCGCTGTTCTTATCCCAGGTACACCATCAGGTTTTGACGCCGAGTCATTCATGCTTGCATGTTCTGCCGGAACTGACAGAACTTTTAACGCAAACGATAAAATTGCATTGAATTATTTGTATTAATAATACATCAAGAAAATAAAAAAGGTTGTCTCATTGGTTTGAGACAACTTTTTTTATTTTAAAGCTCAATATTGAGTGTGATCGTAAATGTAATTTTTGAATTAGCTTGGTGTTTGATTTTAATTAATAGGAAATGTAGGAGTCGTATGTTGGGTTTCTTAAAAAGTAACTTCTGATTGTACAAACGAAAATACCATTGAGCAATGGTTCGGTAATACTGCGCTGTTGCTGATTACTCAATTAAATGGACAAGCGAAATAATTGCCAACAATAAATACTCCAAACAATCGAATCAAGATTAATATACAAATATGGCGCAAGAGAATTTTTTAAAAATTGCCATGGCGCAAATTGCGCCTGTGTGGTTAAACAAAAGCAAGACGATTGAAAAAATTGAGGCTTCAATAATTGACGCAGGAAAACAGCAATGTGAACTTATTGTTTTTGGTGAAGGCTTGTTGCCTGGCTATCCCTTCTGGCTTTCTTTAACGAAAGGAAGTGCCTTTAACTCGGGCATTCAAAAAGAAATACATGCCCATTACGTTCGCAATGCTGTGCAAATAGAAGAGGGCGCTTTAAATAATATTTGCAACCTTGCCAAACAATATTCAATTGCTGTTTATGTAGGAATAATAGAACGGGCTAAAGATCGTGGTGGCCATAGTTTGTATTGCTCTTTGGTTTATGTTGATGCCAATGGAGACATAAAATCCATTCACAGAAAACTGCAGCCCACATACGAAGAGAGATTAACCTGGGCCCAAGGCGATGGAAATGGATTGCAGGTGCACAACCTAAAACAATTTTCTGTAGGCGGTTTAAACTGTTGGGAAAACTGGATGCCACTGGCAAGAACTGCGCTTTACGCACAAGGAGAAAATTTGCATATAGCCACATGGCCCGGATCTGATTACAATACTTTTGATATTACTAAATTTATAGCAAAAGAAGCCCGTTCCTTTGTTGTGTCTGTATCTGGTTTAATGAGGGTTAGCGATTTTCCGGCTGATACGCCTCACTTACAGGAAATTTTAAAAGATGCGCCGAATGTTTTAGCAAATGGAGGTTCATGTATAGCCGGGCCTAATGGCGAATGGATAGTAGCACCGACCTTAGATGTGGAAGGGCTTATAATAAGTACAATCGATTTTAACAGGGTACTGGAAGAGCGTCAAAATTTTGACACTGTTGGGCATTATGCCAGGCCTGATGTTACCAAACTAACCATCAACAGAGAAAGACAATCCGCTATAGATATTGTTGAAACCAAGCTTTAAAAAATCGTTTCAGTTAACAGTAAAGAAATCGTTTTATCTTAATAAAATATTACAAGTTTAAACTCGAATTTCCATGAAAATAAAATTACTGATCATTGTTTTTGTAACATGCTTTTCTGCGGTATTAAGTGCCCAAACAACATTTATAAATGTAAAAGGCAAAGAAATTATCGGCAAAGATGGCAAGCCTTTTCTGCTAAAAGGAATTAACCTTGGCAATTGGTTGGTGCCCGAGGGATACATGTTTAAATTTAAAAACACCAACTCGCCGGCAATGATCTCTAAAACCATCGCCGAATTATTAGGACCAGATGATGCAGCTAAATTTTGGACAAAATTCCTTGACAATTACATCACACAAAAAGATATTCATTTTTTAAAAACCATTGGTGTTAACTCAATAAGGGTTCCATTTAACTACCGCCTTTTTACAAACGAAAACTATTTAGGTGCTAATGACTCCACCAGAGGATTTGTATTATTAGACAAAGTAATAAAATGGTGCAAAAAAGAAAAACTGCTGGTTATGCTCGATATGCATTGTGCGCCGGGCGGCCAAACCGGCGATAATATTGACGACGGTTATGGATATCCATTTTTATTTGAAAGTGCTAAATGTAAACAACAAACAATAGATATCTGGCGCAGCATTGCAAAAAGATATAGCAACGAAACCACGGTAATTGGTTACGATTTATTGAACGAACCCATCGCTCATTATTTTGATGCGGCTACACTAAATCCGTTTTTAGAACCTTTGTATAAAGCAATTGTGAAAGAGATACGAAAGGTAGATAGGAACCATCTTGTTTTTTTAGGCGGTGCACAATGGGATACCAATTTTAGTGTTTTTGGTACGCCTTTCGATTCAAAAGCGGTCTATACTTTTCACAAGTATTGGGAAGATCCTACACCCGCTTCTATTGAACGCTTTATAGCCTTCAGAGAAAAATACAATGTACCGATATATTTAGGGGAGAGCGGCGAAAATACTGATGAGTGGATAGAAAAATTTAGAAAACTGCTGGAAGAAAATAATATTGGCTGGCATTTTTGGCCATATAAAAAAATGAATAGTCCGTCAAATATTATGTCTATCTCAATGCCGGTATATTTTGATTCAGTTATTGCTTATGCTGAAACTCCCCGAAATTCGTTTGAAGATATTCGCAAAGCAACACCAAAGAATAAAGAACAAATAAAACAGGCATTGAATGGGTATTTAGAAAATTGCAAATTTGAATTGTGCCAACCTAACAAAGGTTATATAAATGCCCTGGGCTTTTTTTTAAAACAGGAATAACATTACCCAATAAATGTGCATTTTATTAAAAATCTTTATAGCAATCTGTGAAATCATTTTCTTTTTAAAAATTTATGAAAAAAATCTACTGCTTAATTATTTGCCTAAACGCCCTGCTGTCTTATGCTCAGCCTTCTACTGACATTTATTTGTTCGATATGAAACTCAGTGGTAGCAATATTTCTTTATCGAACCCGGTTAACATTACGCATCGCAAAGGATATGACAACCAGCCATCTTTTTCGCCGAAGGGCAATTTAATTTATTACACTGCTGCAATGGATACATTGGGCAATACTGATATTAAAACCTATAATTATCTAACCAAAAAAACCAGCCTTTTTACGAATACGCCCGAAGGTGAATACTCTCCTACTGTAACACCAGATGCAAAGTTTGTATCATGCATTTTTGGAAAAAATGTAGGTAAGAAAAACGTTACGCAATACCTCGTAAAATATCCAATTGGTGGCGGTAAGCCGATTGTACTTATAAATGATTTGGTTGTGGGCTATCATACCTGGATTGATAAAGAAAAATTAGTAATATTTGTTTTAGGCGACAGTGGAAAAAACACTCTACATTATTACAATGTAGCAAACAAAGCAAACAAAATAATCGCCGATCACCCAGGTAGAACCATTCAAAAAATTACTGGCGAAAATGCTGTTGGCTTTATTGATAAAAGTGATTCAACTACTACACTCATAAAAAAGATAAACGTAAACACACTTCAAATATCTACTGTTTGTAAAACCATTGGCGCCGGTGAGTTTGTAACATGGATTAATAAAAACCTGATGATAATGAGTGACGGCAAGAACCTGTTTTTAAACAGGCTTCCCGAAAACAAAGGCTGGGAAAAAATAAAAATTAACGGTGATATTTCCTTTTTAAAAGGGATTACCCGCTTAGCCGTTAACGCTGATGCTACAAAGTTTGCAGTGGTGGTGGCTGAATAAATATTTACATTCCTCTTTGAAAAAACACCTGATCTCCTCCAAATAAAATTCTTAATTTGTTGCTATGCAAAAACTACCAAAGCTTTTAAAAACAATTGTCTGTTTGTCTTCTTTTTTCTTACTAACACATATTACCCATGCACAGAATATTTCAGTAAGCGAAATACTTAATACCGAAAAAATGTACGACCTGCATTTTACGGATGCCAAAAGAGATTCAATGGTAAACCAACTTAACAGCAACCTTCAATTATACAAATACCTGCATGGGTTTAATCTGCCAAACAGTGTTCCGCTTCCAAACTGGTTCGATCCTGTATTGCCAAATATGACATTTAATACCAAACAACAACCCATCAACTGGAACATTTCTACAACTGTTGCAATGCCTGCAGACATAAACCAATTGGCGTTTTACAACATTGCCCAGTTGTCGTCTTTACTTAGACAACATAAAATTACTTCCGTACAGTTAAGTCAGTTCTTTATAAATCGTTTAAAAAAATATGGCGACACGCTGCATTGCGTTATTAGTCTTACTGAAAAAATAGCCATGGAGCAGGCTAAACGTGCTGACGCAGCTTTTGCAAAAGGTATTTATAAAAGTCCGCTACAGGGTATCCCTTACGGGCTTAAAGATTTGTTTGCAGTAAAGGGAACCCACACAACTTATGGTACGCCGCCTTATAAAGACCAGGTTATAGATGAAGATGCATTTGTGTACCAACAACTGGAAAATGCAGGTGCTGTATTGATAGCAAAATTATCAATGGGTGAACTTGCAATGGATGATATATGGTTTGGCGGACAAACAAAAAATCCGTGGAATTTACTTCAAGGTTCTAATGGTTCATCTGCAGGTTCTGCGTCAGCCACGGTTGCAGGGCTCGTACCATTTGCAATTGGTACAGAAACATACGGCTCTATTGTAGCGCCTTCCGCTGTATGCGGTGCAACCGGGCTGAGGCCCACATTTGGCAGTGTTGCACGAACCGGCGGAATGACACTTGCGTGGACATCTGACCGTATTGGACCGATTTGCAGAGATGCAGAAGATGCAGCAATAGTGTTTGCATCTATACATGGAAGCGATGTATACGACCGTGCCTCTCGAAACATGCCTTTTAACTATACCGGTAATGTTGATTTCAAAAAAATAAAAGTAGCGTATGCCAAAAACTTTATTGATGCCTTGCCAGGCAGCAGTGCAGAAAAAGGAGTTATCAAAACTTTGCAGGATGCGGGTGTAGAGGTAATAGGTATTGATTTTCCAAGTAACCTACATACGAATGACTTGTTAACAACCATTTGGGCAGCAGAATCAGCCGCAGCTTTTGACCCACTAACAAGATCGGGCAAGGATAGCCAAATGGTACAACAATGGCAAAGTCGTTACCCAAATATGTTTAGAAGTGCAAGGTTTATTCCTGCAGTAGAGTACCTAACTATATGTCGTTTGCGTTACATGGTTATGGAGCAGGCTTTTCCATTGTTAAGTAAATATGATATTATTATTGTACCTAGCATGGCAGATGAACCTATGGCCCTAACCTGCCTTACAGGAAACCCCTGTATTACTTTACCTGCAGGTGTAGCTGCTGCCGGCGAAGCACCACCAAGCATTACTTTTATAGGTGGAAAATTATACAGCGAGGCAACCATTGCTGCGTTTGCAAAAAAGTTTCAAAACCTCACGCATTACCAACAGCAGCATCCACCTATGTTTACAAGATGATGGATACAATTTTTTTTTATGGGCGCAAAAATTAGTTTATACATGGTTGTTTTACATTATAATTATTAAATCTTTAATTAGAAATTATCATGAAAAAAATATTGTTTTCCCTCAGTTTGATATTAACAATGCAGCTAACTTTCGGCCAAAGCGAAAATGATAAAAACATTTTAATGATACAATCATTAAGAGCTGCTTCAAATGAAGCAATCGCCAAACATGACCTTGATGGATTGGCTAAATATTGGCTTGATGATCTTGTGTTGGTTCGAGGAAATTCGTCTCACTTAACAGGAAAAGATACCATCGTAGGAGCCTGGAAAAAAATGTTTAACGACAATCCAAAAATATCATACATAAGAACGCCCAAGGAAATAATAATTAGCAGTAATGACAGTTTAGCTTGGGAGACCGGCACATGGAAAGCGTTAAACTCTTACAGCGGCGGCGGAAATTACAGTGCGATGTGGAAAAAATCAAATTCATCTTGGAAAATAATGGCTGAATTATTTGTTTCGCTGTTTAAGTAAAAATTTATTGAGGCTTAAAGTATAAACCTAAGATACAGTTTCTTCTTGCTTCTTCGTAAGTAAGATTTTTTAGGTTGATGAAAGATTTAGAATCAACAAAAACCACAGAACGTTTGAGTAAAAACGTCGGAATATTATAAGGTACATTGTCCGACATTGGCGACCACCATACCTACGGTTCTAATTTAAGTTTTCAAAATTTTTTTTATTTTCCGGCTTTGTTCAAATGAAAGTTTCTTGAGTTTTGGCAGCTCACCTGTTAAATATATAAGTGAAAGAATGTTACAGTAAATGTTGCTGCGTAAATCCCTTTAGTATTAGCGACAAAAAGGAAAATAACATGCGTAAATCATTTTGCAAATAACATTTATTGAAAAGTGAAATGTTGAGATGATGCAGGTTAATTAACATATTGTATAATGTAAATCATCATTGATAAAACTAACTTTATAGAGTACTCATTTAATTACCTTAAACTCAATACAAAATGAAAAAGTATCTAACTACCGTTGTGCTCTGCGGTTTTTTAATAGCCGGTGCACAAGCGCAAGATTTAAAAACAGCAAATGTCCCCAAGGCGGTAACCGCAGCACTTTTAGCAAAGTATCCTGAGTCAGCCAAATTTAAAGTTGCATGGGAAAAAGAGAAGGGTAATTACGAAGCAAACTGGGGAGGAAAATCAGGTGAAGACAATTCTGCATTGTTTACACCAACGGCTAGTTTTATAGAGCTTGTACAAGCAATTGCCGTAAATAAATTACCAGCAAAAGCCTTGGCTTATATTAAAACCAACAAAGCAACGGTAAAAGTTACAGAAGCCGGTTTGGTAACAGATGCTAAAGGAATTGTTACTTATGAAGCAGAAATAAAAGGAGGAAAAGAATTGATGTTTGATAAAGATGGCAATTTTATTAAAAGAGCCTAGCTTTTAATTTTATTTTTTAAAAGCCACCTCGAATTTTGAGGTGGCTTTTAATTTGCCCGTACTGGCTTATCAGAATTAAGTGAGATAAATAAACAATGACAAGGTTATTTCTTTATTAATAAAACGGTATCCCTCCCAAGTCTGGTACACATAAATTTATACAACTGGTTTTGTTGTGTTTTATTTATTGATTTAAAAGTTTTATAAACCACCACAGGGATTGTATCTACTGAATGTTGTGAATTTGTCAACATTATCAAACCATTGGACAGCGTATCAACAAAAGGAAAAGCAATTTTAACCTCAGTTAAAATATGAGCATATAAAGCAGTATCAACAGTATTTCCGTTCACGGTATCTCTTTGTCTTATTTCCTCCAAATGCATTTCCTGAAAAATTTGCTTTGTCGTTTCAGCACTCAATGCACTCACCTCCTCTTTCGTTAAATTTACTCGCAGTGAAACCAAATGATACGTTCGCATTTCGTGCATGCTTAATGCACTGTCAATAGATTTTTTTAAACTGTCGCTTAATTGCCTACCTGAATGGTAAACTTTTACTAGATAGCTTGTGTCTTTTTTTATTACCTCCCATTTTAAAATTTCGTTGCCCTGTTTTGCTATTGGTGACAATACCAATTGTTGAATTTCTTTTTTAATTACTTGTTCTTTATAAACTGTGTACAAAAAATAAATACTCGGTGTTAAGGCTGCAATGCTTAAAATTATAAACCATCTCCTGTATTGTTTTGCCACTTTTGCATTTATAAATTCTTTTTCGGGAAAATGCAGGTATCTCGCAATAAGATATGTAGCCAAACTTATAAATATGGCATTTATAAAAAACAAATAGAACGCCCCAAAAAAATAGTCCCAGTTTGCAGTGGCTATACCAAAGCCTGCCGTGCATAGTGGTGGCATTAGTGCCGTGGCAATGGCAACACCAGGTATTGCAATTGTTTGTTGGTGGCGAGAAATAGAAACAATACCTGCGATGCCGCCAAACAGCGCTATTAAAACATCTAATAATGTTGGGAACGTTCTTGCCTGAAGCTCAGAAGTAGGCTCACCCAGCGGAGATAAAAAGAAATAAAGTACGGATGCACCCAAGCTAATAACGACAGCCAGAAGTAAATTTCGAAGCGAGTGTAGTAAAACCTTTTTATCGTGAATTGCCAGCGATAGCCCTACTCCTAAAATGGGCGACATTAAAGGCGATATAAGCATAGCGCCTATTATAACTGCCGTAGAATTTGTATCTAACCCTATCGAAGCAAGTACCGTTGAACATACTAGAATCCAAAGGTTATAGCCACGCAAAGAGATCCCATCACAGATCGTTGACTTTGTCTTTTCAAAATCAGCATTTTCTCTTATGTTAAATAAATCCTGAAAATATTTTTTCATAAAACCTATGTTGCTAATTTTTTTGCAAACTTCCCTATTGTTAGCCCCTGCACAATAATAGAAAACAAAACAATAATGTAGGTGATAGATACAAATACTTCGCTCGTTTCAGAGACGGGAAGCGATAGAGCAAGAGCTACGGAAATGCCACCACGCAAGCCTCCCCATGTTAAAATTGGAATTGCATTTTTTTCAAAAACTTTTTTATGCCGCAGTAAAAAAATTGGAACAGCAACAGACACAAGCCTGGCAAGTAATACGATTATGATAGCAACACAGCCTAGCCAAAATAAATTAAAATTAAAATGAACAATAAGCATTTCAAAACCAATCAACATAAATAAAATTGCATTCAATACCTCATCAATCATTTCCCAAAACTTATCAATATAATCTCTAGTTGTAGCGCTCATCACCTCGTCTCTAATTTTATTGCCAGTTATAATACCTGCTACAACCATTGCCAGCGGCCCGCTAATGTGCAGTCTATCGGCAAGCAAATAACCGCCCATTACTATAGCTAATGTTACCAATACTTCAATAACATAATTATCTATTGATCTTAAAATATAAAAACCAATATATCCTAATAAGGCACCAAATAAAATACCACCACCTGCTTCTTTTAAAAACAACCAGCCAATTTCCAGAGCAGTTACGTTTGCTATACCAACATTGATGATCTCGAAAATGGTTATAAAAACCACTACTGCAACGCCGTCGTTAAATAAACTTTCACCGCTTATTTTCATTTCTAAAGTATCGGGAATTTTAGATTTCTTTAAAATACCTAAAACCGCAATAGGATCTGTTGGAGAAATTAATGCACCAAACAGCAGGCAGTAAATAAAATCTATAGAATAGCCAAACCATTTTGATACAACAAAAAGCAAAACGCTAACAATAAAGGTAGAAAGTAACACACCGATGGTTGAAAAAGCGATAATAGAAGCACTTTCTTTTTTCAGTTTATTTATATCAATATGTATGGCACCTGCAAAAAGTAAAAAGCTAAGCATCACTTTCATTAAGGCGGTGTGAAAGTCAACAGCGCTTATAAGATCAGTCGTCTTTTTAAAAAACCCTGGACTAAAAAAACCGACACCTACCACACCCAACGATGCAACGATTGAAATGATCATAATACCAATGGCAGCAGGCAATTTTAAAAACCTAAAATTGATATAACCAAATACGGCGGTAAGTACTATAATGATGGTAATGAGGTTGTAGACTTGCAACAGATATAATATTTATTTGAAGTGCAATTTACGATTAAAGAAAGGACCATCCCACTAGCCAAAGCTATTTACCGTGAAAATT
>JBBREY010000014.1:0-35626 GCA_038225275.1 Chitinophagales bacterium
GGGCGCTTGTGGAACATGTTCGTATAAAAGGCGCAATGAATTGTATCATATCTTCTGAAATAGATAATATATATTTATTAAAACAGCAATTATCAGCAGTGCCATCTATTAATGGCTTGGAGCTTGCATCTTCGGTGAGTACTAAAGACTCATATACCTGCGGTGATGAGAAAAGCGACTTACGAGTTGCTGTGCTTGATGCGGGAATTAAAAGGAACATTTTAAATTGTTTGGTTGAAAGAGGAGTTTTCGTAAAAGTATTTAATGCTAAATCAAGTTTCCAAGAAATGGAAGCCTTCTCGCCTAATGGTTATTTTATAAGCAATGGTCCGGGTGATCCTGCGCCCATGGATTACGCAATTACAACAATTAAAAATATTTTAGCATCTGAAAAACCTTTATTTGGAATTTGTTTGGGACACCAATTGTTGGCATTAGCAAACGGAATTCCTACTTTTAAAATGCACCACGGTCACAGAGGATTGAACCATCCTGTAAAAAACATCATTACAGGCAAGAGTGAAATCACAACTCAAAACCATGGATTTGGAGTTGACGCCGAGGCTATAAAAAATAGTGATCATATTGAGATAACACATTTAAATTTAAATGATAATAGTATTGAAGGGATTAGGGTAAAAAATAAAAATGCTTTCTCTGTTCAATACCATCCTGAAGCAACACCTGGACCACATGATAGCAGGTATTTATTTGATGATTTTGTAGAGATGATGAAGAACGCTTAAAATTGATTGAATTTGTTTAAAGTTGAAGTGCTGAACCTGAATAAAAAATCTTGTATTTAATAATTTCATTTCCTAATAGATAAAAATGAAAATAGCCATCATTAATGGTCCAAATTTAAATTTACTGGGCACCCGAGAACCCGAAGTTTATGGGAATGAAACTTTTGAAATGTATTTGGAAAAACTAAAGATTATTTTTCCGGATATGGAGTTTGAATATTTTCAAAGTAATGTAGAGGGAGAACTTGTAACCGCATTGCAAAAAGCTGGTTTTGCTGCTGAAGGTATTATTTTAAACCCCGGAGCGTATACGCATACTTCAATAGCAATAGGAGACGCAGTTGCAGCTATAAAATCAAAAGTCGTAGAAGTTCATATCTCAAACATATTTAGCAGAGAAGAATTTAGAAAACATTCTTACGTATCTGCAAAATGCGTTGGCGTAATTAGTGGATTAGGTTTAAAAGGTTACGAGTTAGCTGTCAACTATTTTATAAATAACCAAAACTAACAGTCACAAATTTTATTTACTACAAAACTTGCTAGTTATCTCCGCAATCATTGTTTTGTAATCTTCCAGTGCCTCAAACTGGTTCTGAATAAAGCTATTGTCTTCTAAACTACCTAATACTTTGTTCATCTCAATATTATTTTCATAAACCATTTTTCGGTAAGGATTGGTATAATCCTTCTCTCTAGATTTTAATATCCCTTCAGTCATCCACTGTTTAGTTGAAAGTGTTTCAGTTAATAGTTTTTCGAATAGTTCTTTTGTGAACTGTTTATTTGTAATCTTCAATATTTCTAGTAATGAACAAAAAGCATGTTGTAGAAAATCTGTATCGTATTTTTTTCCTTCTTCTTTGTAGCGTTCATGTACATCGCTCCAACTATTAAGAGCGTCTGACACGACGTCGTCTTTTAATCTTTTAAAAGCGGTCGTTGTCATTAGTTGACCACCAATATTTAGCCATTCTGTTCTGCTTAATATAACGTTTATTGATTCTTTTAAGTCGTCAAAATTTTTAAATTCATTTGAATTAATATGATTTATTAATGCAGACATTCCATAAAACTGTATAAGCTCCTTAAATACTTTTATTGATTGCGGCACTTTAATAATGGTAGTGGCTCTGTTTGTGTTTTCCAAACCAACAGCGGTTGCTGTATCGTTTTGTTCTGGAGTTAAATTTTCTAAAAATAAAACAGCATCAAAAATTTCATTTATAGTATCGGGTGCCAAATAATCATACTCTATTAATTGGATTTTTTCTGTACGCTTATCTCTGTCTCTATACTTCCATGCATTACGCTCTAAAGCATACATGTTGTACATAAACCAATAAGCAGGCATAATAACGAGCTGGTCGTTTGCCACATCATTACTAATTAAGCTAAACGGAATTTTAATATTTAGCTCCGCAGGGAAATCGCCTTTAGCAATAATTGTAAAAGAAGCAAATTTAGAATTGTGTTTTAGACTTACACAAAGCCCTGGCCAAAAACCACGGCCGGCTTGTATTTCTCCATCTGCACCTCTACTATTGTGGTTGCTCCCAATAGTTGCACCAGCTGCCATATTACTTTGCCCCATAATTAATGAAGCACATAAAAATGAGTTATTATGATGTTGTTCGTGATTGGGGAAAATAAGTGAATTTAAAACTTCGCAGCACGAAATTGTTGAGTTGTTACCAAGATAAGAATTGATTAACCTAGCACCGTATTTTAATTGGGAATGGGATGCTAAAATAAAGCGTACTGCCTTTACCCCATAAAAAATTCTACAACCAAAACCCACAATTCCATTTACCAGTTCACAACCTTCACCAATTTGTGTTTTACGAAGCGAATCACTGTTAACGGTTACATTTTTAATTTTATTTGCGCCTTTTAAATAAGCGTCACTTCCTATCCAAACATCTTTTAAAATCCCGCAGTTTTTAATAACTGTTCGTTCTCCTATTTTACCATAATAGCCTCTTTTATCATCAAGTTCTTTCTGAGTAAATTTTTTAAACTGATCCATTAATTTATCTTCATCTCTGTACTTGCTCCACATGTAAGCATCGCCGGGTAGCATGCCGTTAAATGGTAAAATACTTCTACCACCGTTTTCATTGCATACTTCTACCCAACTTCTTACACTCTCGTCTTCGCCTTCTTTAATTATACCATTACCAAATTTTGAATAATCTGTGGTAGCGAGTTCGTGAACGTTTGCTATCATCACATTGCCAGAAATAATATAGTGGCTTAGATAATCTACATTATCGATACATACATTATCACCAAGATCACAACTAATAATTGTACTATTATATAAGCCAACGGCCATGCGAAAATTATGAAATTCTTTATACAGCGGCTCAAGAAAACCTATGCGTACAAGGCCATAGAACTTACAGTTTTTAATAAGGTTTGCATTGAAATTTTCAATTACTAAGATGTTATTCCAATTATCAGATGTGTTTCTATTAAGTATTAGCGTATCTAATTCTGATGTTGTAAGTGCTCTGTATTTTTTTCCATCATTTTGAATATTTCTGATATGATATTCATCTTCACCATCAGGAATATACTTTGAATCTATAAAATTATAACCAAGGTCTTTTACAGAATGTGTTTGTATAATATTCATAAATTATCTTCTTAAGAAAATGAATTCTAATATTTGTTACTGCATTTTCCAATCAGGTATTCTTCCCGGAGTGTATGGTGCGCCTTTTTGTTCTAACTGAATTTCAATTTTTTTAATTTCCTCACCTACTGCTTTAATTTCTTTCAGCACCGGCGAAAATTGTTGCGCTGCAACTGTGTAAGAATTTAAATATGCATTTGTCGGAGAAGTTGTTGTGCTTATAAGATTTTGCATAATATCACCCACCCTTGCCGACACAGAAGTTGGAGCCTCAAATTCCCTTTTAGTTAATGCTTCATCTCCGTTTAAAATAATATCAGCAGCTACCAATCTACTTTCTAACTTAAAAATATCTTTCATTATCGATGGTTCAATAGCAGGAGTTGCCAACACAGCTTCTTTAATAAATTTTAATTTATTAACCAGTTCATTGCGATAACTATTGGTGCCGTCAAGTGCACGTTTAAGTTCTGATGCTTTTTTACCAAAATCAACGAGCATTTTTCTGTCCGTTACAGGTAATGCTGCTAGGTTTAAAGACTCGATGGTGAAGGGCTGCTGAAAAACAAGTTCAGTAAAATTGCCATCCTCGAATTTACTTAAGGACACATTATAGTTGCCCGGCAATACAAATATTCCTCTAGCTCTAGAGCCTCCCCCTTCGTTTCCATCTAATGCAGAAGAACCGACTGGTGATTTTGCATCGTCTCTAAAATCCCAAGTAATTCTGTTTAAACCTTTCTTTACAGGAGCTTTTAATCTTCTAACAACCATACCCGTTTCATCTGTAATTATGAAGAGTAAATATGGTGCAGGTTGCTCATCTTCCATTCTTAAAGAGTCTAAAGAAGGATAATATGGTGCTTCTCCTTTTTTTATCTTTTCATTCTCTGCTTGTTGTCTTTTTTCTTTTAAAGTTTTTATATCATTCTTAATAAAGTAGGTAAATACTGAACCCGGTTTAGGGTTCGGCGTGTTCCAATAACTTTCGCCCTGAAACCCTTTATCCCTTGTACCCAATGGTGTAGATTCCATATACATCCATGCTTTTTTAATTGGAGATATAAAAGCACTTTTTTGTAAGTCTTCTTTCTTTAAATTTCTTAATGGACTATAATCATCTAACACATAAAATCCACGACCAAAAGTGGCAATTACAAGATCGCTTTCTCGCTTTTGTATTTCCATATCTTTCACTGCAACTGTAGGTAATCCGCCTTTTAATTGCGTCCAACTCGCACCCCCGTCAATGGAAAAATAAATCCCAAATTCTGTTCCTGCAAAAAGTAAATTCTGGTTTATATTATCTTCAGCAACACAGTATACTGTACCTCTTGCAGGTAAATTGTTTTGAATAGGCAACCATGTTTTTCCGCCGTCAGTTGTTTTAAAAAGATAAGGTTTAAAGTCGCCATAGCGATGATGGTTAAATGTTACGTAAGCAACGTTTTTATCTTTGTGTGAAGCTATAATCTTGTTTACATATGTTCGTTCAGGTACGCCTGGAATATTATCAACCTTGCTCCAATTCTGTCCACCATCTTTAGTTACATGAATCAGTCCATCGTCAGTTCCTACATATAAAATATTTTCGTCTAAAGTTGATTCAGCAATGCTTGTTGTTTGTCCGTAAACGTCTGTAGATTGGTTTTTGGCAACTGCATCTACTGACCATACTTTACCCATTACCTGTAATTTATTTCTATCAATTCCACGGCTCATATCGCCACTTATGGTTTTCCATGTACTGCCCTGGTCATCTGTTCTATAAATTTTATTTGCTCCAAAATATAAGCGCTTGTGATCGTGTTGAGAAATGAGCATTGGTGCATCCCAGTTCCATCTTAATCCTGCTTCGCCTGCTGCTTCAATGGGTTGAATGTTTACTTTTTCACCGGTGATTTTATCATACCTAACTATTCCACCGTATTGTGATTCTGCATAAACAATATTTGGATCAACATAATCAGCCTGGCTTTCAAAACCATCGCCACCATTGGTTATAAACCAATCGCTGTTTACTATGCCGTTCTCGCTTTTTGTACGGCTCGGTCCACCCAAACTAAAATTATCTTGTGTACCACCATAAACATTATAAAACGGAAAACCATTATCAAGTGATACTTTATAGAATTGTGTAATTGGTAGATTAGCCTTGAAATTCCAGTTTTGTGCTGCATCATAAGTTTCATACAAACCTCCATCACAGCCTTCTATCATGTGTTTTGTATTTGCAGGGTCTACCCATATAACATGGTTGTCTACGTGTTTATTTTTATCGCCAATGTTTCTAAATGTTTTACCACCATCCTCACTTACTTTGGCATTTGTGTCCATTGCATAAATTTTATCTACGTCTTTAGGGTCACAAAAAATTTCCTGGTAATAATTTCCACTGTTGTAAAACGATCCTCTTTTTTCCCAACTTGCGCCTCTGTCTGTAGATAAAAACAATCCACCTTTTGCTTTGTCTGTTGTTTCAACTATTGCATAAATATAATCTGGATTAACAGGGCTCATTGCCATCCCAATTCTACCAATATTTACATCTGTTGGAAGCCCTTTCATTATTTTATTCCATGTTGTGCCACCATCTGTGCTCTTGTACATAGCACTTTCAGGCCCACCACCAATATAAGAATATACTTTGCGCTGTCGCTGGTGGGCTGCTGCATAAATAGTATTGGTATTTCTAGGGTCAATCATCACTTCATTAAAGCCGGTATGCTCACTAACAAATAATACCTGCTTCCAGTTTTTTCCACCATCTGTCGTTTTGTAGATTCCTCTTTCACCACCACTGTTCCACAATGGTCCATACGCTGCAACATAAACAACATCAGAATTTGTCGGGTCTATTGCTATTTGTCCAATATGTTCAGAAGTTTTCAGCCCCATGTTTTTCCAGCTCTTACCTGCATCATCAGTTTTGTAAACGCCATCGCCATAACCAACAACCCGCTGGTTATTGTTTTCTCCGCTTCCTGCCCAAACCGTATTTGAGTTTGAAGGATCAATCGTTACACAACCCATTGAAAAAGATGCCTCACCATCAAAAAGCGGAATGAATGTGGTGCCGGAATTATTGGTTTTCCAAATTCCAGAATTAGCTGTTGCAATATAATATTCAGAAGTGTTTTTTGGATTTACTGCCAAGTCTACAATTCGACCTGATACTAATGCGGGTCCTATGTTTCTAAATTTTAAACCATTAAATGTGGATGTAGTCGACGACCCACCTCCAACAGTTTTTGTGCTGTCTAAAAAAAGTTTTTTTTGTGCATAAACAGGAAAACTTACGTGAAGGATGATCACGCTGAGTATAAATGTTATAAAAATTTTCATAAATATTTTTTAGTGCACGAAAATTAATCAACAAAGTTGGATTATGTAACATTTAAAAAATAAAAAATTGAACAAGGTTTTGTCAACAAATATTTATAAACATTCTGAACGAGCGGGTATTAAAAAACTTTCTTTTAGTAATAATGCAAATAGATTTTTCCCCTCATGTAAGGGTATTTTGAGTTTTAATGACAATAAAATATAGCTCTTATCGTTATTGGGTAGAAGAAATTCTACAATCATTATTTTAAGCTTTCATTAATTCTATTTATGAAGATTCGTTTAATAACCTTTTTATTACTATTTATTCTTGTTGGTAATTATTCAATAGGGCAATCTCCAATTAGGTCTGAATACAATCATGGAGATATTTCAACTTCTTCCGCTTCAGTTCAAAGAACTACTGGTATAAGTGGAACAGGTGCTAATATTGATGTTATTTACCACAAGGTTTTCTGGAGAATAAATCCCGATTCTGTAAAGTATATCAAGGGAAGTGTGCAAACAAATTTTAAAACAACGGTATCCAATGTATCTACTATCACCCTGGATATGAACAGTGCACTCACAGCTGATTCCGTAATTTTTAGGGGCGCAAAATTAGCAGCACTTAACATCAGTAGAGCAGGAAATATCATTTCTATAAATCTTGGTGTTACACTACCAACAAATTTTATCGATTCATTTACTATTTTTTATCAGGGAGTTCCACCTCCAGTTGTAGGAGCAGCACAAGGATACCAACTTATCAATATTGCCGGTGCAGGTAATGTTATAAATACGCTTTCCGAATCTTATGAAGATAGAGATTGGTGGCCTTGTAAGGCTGATATGCAAGACAAAATAGATTCGATGGATATGGTTGTAAGTGTTCCTTGGGGGTCACCAACTGTTGCTGATACCTTTTGGGTAGCTGCAAATGGAAAAATGACCGACTCAAGTATTGTAGGTAATAGTAGAATTTTTACATTTAAAAATAGATATCCTATGGCCTCTTATCTCGTTGCCGTGTCTGTAGCAAAGTATAATAAGTTTTACAGGTCAATTGATGTGAATGGTACAATTGTACCGGTTGTATATAATATTTTACTCGGTAAGCCAGATTATAATGTTATTACAACCGCTATGGATAAACAAAACATAGTGTTATCAAAATTTAGTGAAAAAATGGGGGACTATCCATTTAAACTCGAAAAGCATGGTTATTATGATGGTTTGGCAGGTGCAGGTGGAATGGAGCACCAAACATTCTCAGCAATAGATCCTGCGGCGCTCACAGACCAGGCAACACTTGCTCACGAACTTACCCACCAGTGGTTCGGTGATAATGTAACATTTGCTAACTGGAACGATATATGGCTTGCGGAAGGATTTGCAAGATACGGAGAAGCGTTAGCAGGGGAGTTAGCACCAGGAACAGGGATAAGTGTACTTGCTGAAATGCAAGCAAGTAAAACATCAGCGGTTGGTAATTCGGTGCAAAGTGTGTGGTTACCTAATGCCAGTTCTTCCAGTTCTGCAAATCTATGGAGCGGAGCAGGAAACGTTTCGGCTATTTATAATAGAGGAGCTATGATTGTTTCGATGCTTCGTGCAATGAGCGGTGACTCTATATTTTTTAGTGTGTTAAGAAAATACCAGACAGATTTAAAAGGCAAAACGGCTACGACAGATACAATGAAAAATTATTTTAACAGGGAACTTGGCAGAGACATATCCGTATTTTTTACAGATTATGTTGGAGGCTCCGGTTTAGGAACCACAAGAATTGGTGGCCTTGGTACACCAACAAATACTGTAAGCTGGAATGCACTTACTACTCCGGCAAAAAGATTGGTAGTGTCTGTAACATCTCAAACAAGAACTGCAGGGAGCAATGTAACATATTTTAGAGGGCCGATACAATTACACGTAAAAGGGGCGTTGGTTGCAAATGATACAACTATAACAATTTTTGATTGGGGCGGTGGTAATTTATCTTATGCAGGTAAAGGTATTAGTTTGCCTATAGCAGGCAACAGACTTACATTTGATTTAAGTTTTACACCGACATCTGTTCTCTATGATGACAGTTCAAGAACTATGTCGCAGGGCACAGGGACTGGAGCAAAAACTGGTACCACAAACCTTACAACTTTAAGTAACTACGTTTGGAAAGGTACTACCAATAACATATGGAGTACCGCTACCAACTGGCTTAGTTCTCCGGGCCTACCACCAAGTGGTTCAGATATAACAATAGCAACAACCGGAACAGATCCCGTTTTGCCTGCAGGGAATACAACTGTTGGTACACTAACTCTTAATGGTACGAGCTCAATTAATTTAAATGGGAATACATTAACCCTTAACAATGCGGTAAGAGGGACTGGTACAATAACAGGGTCATCTACATCAAACATTATTGTAGCTGACCAAGCAGGTACATTAAATTTTAATCAGGCATCTCTCTCTACAAGATCTTTAAATACACTTACTTTAAATCCAAAAGCCAGTGCAACAATCGGGACAGGTTTGGTTGATATTTTTGGGGGATTGGTTGTTCCAACTGCTGCGAGTTTGGTTGTAAAATCTGCCTTAATGCTTATTCACTAAAACTTAAATTTTTACTTTGATGGGGATCCATATTTCCTCCTGAGAAGAGGGGTCACCGTTTTTATAATATTTTCCGAGCACTTCAAAATGAGGTCTTATATCGAGAGCATATTCATTAGAAGTTGGTAACCATTTTTGAAAAATATATTCAAATGTGCTGTTGTCTGTATTGCTGCCTTTGTGCAGAAATACTGCATACAAACCTTCTTCAATTATCAGCATTTCCATATTTGCTATAATTTCTTTAAAAGTTGAAACTTCTGCTGCCGCCCATTTGATGAATGGAGTTGAAGCATTAAATTGATTAAAATTATAATCAGCATCGTAAAGCTGAACTGAAAATAGATTGGCTGATATTTTATTTTCGATTTCACTTAAACGTGGCATAAGCTGTCGCCAAAGATCAGCAGTTTTATTTTCTACAAAATTCATTTTACAAGAGTATCCAATTAATTTCTTCTTATTTAAATGAATGATGTTTGGATTCATATAAGTTTATTTTAAAAATAAATTTATCGTAATTGTTTTTACTACGACATTTTAAAAGTTTGAAAAAATATTAGCTGCCGAGCATAGCCCGGATAGAAGCGGCACCGAAGCAAAGCGCAGGTTAAGCGTATAGCCGGATACAAATGCTACAATAACTTCAAATGTTGCTGCTCCTCTTTCGGCAGACAAGTTTTAATTTATTTTAAATAAGATAGAATATCTGCAAGTGTTACCGGTACTTTTTTATCATCCAATTCTATCACTATTAAATATCCGTGTGGCCCACCCGCTTTTTGTATGTTCTGCGTTAATAATAGCTGATCACTTGTTTGTAAAAAACCTGTTTTATTGTTCCAGATTTCTTTGGTGCAAAGGCAGCCTGCGGTAGGTGTATATGGTGCGTATAATTGGTTTGTATAAAAACTTGTATCGATAGTAGTGCCATGGGCAATTATTTCTGTACGACCTGCTTTACCAGCATAAAAAGTTCCATACATGGGATGATAATTTTTAAAATTATCGGGCAACAAATCTTTGTATTGCTGCAATGACCAGGATGTATCGATTAGCTTTCCATCTATCAGATCATGATGATATTCGTGCGGCATGGAAAGTTGAATATTTGTTGTGGGGCCAATAAAAAAACTTTTCGAAGTATCAAATCCATTCATTTTAAAAAATCCCTGTGGCGTATTGCCGTTCGAAATATAGCCTGGCATGTTGCTGGCACTGCGTGCAAGTTGGCCTACGGAAAAAAAATTGCCAGCTGAATCTTTTATAAAAACCCCTTGAGCATTTCTTACCATTGCAAGGCCGGGGTAATTTCGATCTTGTCTCTGAAAACTAAAAACCAGTACCTGCCCGGGTAAATAATTTTTAGCAAAGAATGTTTTTATTGATGGAGTAATAATTTTTTTATGATAATTTTTTATCTGCTCGCTCAGTTCATAAAGTATTGCATTATCAGGGCTTTGAGCAACTAGAGGAATTATTTGCTGTTGCAAAGTTTTTACCTGTAATGGAGTTGCAGTGGGCAATAAATAGTTTGCTGCCATTGCCATCACCTTTGCATCCTTTGTATTTTTAAAGAGCGTAAATATGTAGGCTGCATATTTTTTTGGATAATCGCTGGTTATTAATTCTAGCAAAGCTTTTTGGTAATCTGCACTACCAAGTAACATTGTTTTTACGGCAGTATCAACTTTATTATCTACAAAAGCACTTTTATATTTCACTAAACTAATACTATAAAAGGCATTGCCTAATTGATCTTCATTGTCTGTTGAAAAAGGAAGACTTAAATTTTTATTAATACCCGTTACAATTTTCTTGTAAAATTTTTCTCGGTTATCTTTCAATGCATCCTTAAAAAAGCCAAATTTATTTTGCGCAAATGAGCTTTGTGCCGCACAAAATATGAGGAACCAAAAACAGATTATTTTATAATTTTTTTTAAATGACGTTTGCATTTAGAAAGGCTATTATTTTATCGAGTGTGTCTACGAGGTTAGCGCCCGTCCAACCATGTCCTTCATTTGGGTAAAAGACATATTGATTGACGATAGCCTTCTGCAAAAGTTTTGATTGAAGGTTCGTTGATTGCACTGTTTTTACAAGCGTGTCTAAAACGCCGCCATGAAAAATGATTGTTGGCGGCGATGAAGCATCTACAAAATTTATTGGACTTGATGATTGGTATAAAGCAGGATTAGATGAGGGCGTACCACTCATTAAAAATACTATACCACTTGCAGGCGATGCTGGCGCAGGGTCTGCGTATAATTGAACCATATCTGAAGGGCCAAATAAATCTACAACAGCTTTTGCTTTTGGAGTTGTGTATTTGTAACCTTGTAACAGTGCAAGGTGTGCGCCTGAACTTGCACCGAGCATGACAAATTTATCAGCGATTTTGTAATCCGATCTTTTCGTATAAATAAAATCTACGGCAGCTTTTATATCATTTTCTTGTGTTGGAAAAACATTGCCGGTAAATGATGCAAGCCTATGATTAATATTAAAAATTGCATAATTCGGCAAACGTTTTTTTAGCGAATCTATAAACGATGCCCATTCGGGAGTCGTTTTATCTAAAGTTGACCACGCTCCTGGATGAATTACAATCAATGATTTTGTTGCCGCAGTAGTTCGGCCTACAGGCAAATAAATATCCATTTTTTGTAATGGATCGGTACCGTAAGAAACATTTAATTGCGTGCTTGCTGTAATTTCATTATTGGGTGTAATCGTATTATATCCGTCCGAAATATTTTTTTGGCAAGAGAGTAATACGAGCGTTGTAGCGACAAGTAAAAAATATTGTTTCATAAAATATTATTGAGATGTTATTTCAAATCCAACCTTATCTGCAATTCCTCAAACTGCTTATCGTCAATTGTACTTGGTGCATCAATCATAACATCTCTGCCACTGTTGTTTTTTGGGAAAGCAATAAAATCGCGAATGCTTTCGCTGCCGCCTAAAATGGAACAAAGCCTGTCAAACCCAAACGCAATACCACCATGCGGCGGTGCACCATATTCAAAAGCACCTAATAAAAATCCAAATTTATGTTGCTGTTCTGCCTCACTCATGCCAAGTGCAGCAAACATTTTTTGTTGTAATTCTTTTTGAAAAATACGAATGCTACCACCACCAATTTCGTTGCCATTTAACACCATATCGTAAGCGTTTGCTTTAATGTTTGCGTATGGGTGTTTAAGGTATTCAGCAGCATTTTCAATTGCCGGATTGTTATCAATCATTGTAGCAATATCGCTCGGCTTTGGCGATGTAAATGGATGATGCCTTGCTACCCACCTGTTATCTTCTTCTGCATATTCAAATAATGGAAAATCTAACACCCAAAGCAATTTAAAATCATCCGCCTTGCGTAACCCAAGGGTTGTACCCATGTGCATACGAAGATCGCTTGCTGCTTTGCGAGTACGTTCCTCTGCACCTGCAACTATTAAAATTAAATCTCCTGCTTTTGCATTTGCTGCAGTTGCAATCATTTTTAATTTTTCAGCATTGTAAAATTTATCAACGCTACTTTTAAAAGTTCCATCAGTATTACATTTTATAAACACCAATCCTTTCATTCCTATCTGCGGACGCTTTACCCACTCTGTAAGTTCATCAGTTTGCTTTCTGGTATATTCGCTGCAACCTGCAACAGCAATGGCTATTACAGTTTCAGCCTCGTCAAACACTTTAAAATCAACACCGTTTATTAAACCTGAAATATCTTTTTCATCAGGGAATGTGTGCTGTGGAAATTTCAAATTACACAACTTCATATCAAACCTAATATCAGGTTTATCATTTCCATAAGTCCACATGGCATCCATCCAGGTCATGCGGTCAATAACTTCTGTGTAATCTATATTTTTTACATCTTTAAAAATTCTACGTACCAGCCCTTCAAACATTTGTAAAATATCTTCTTGTTCTACAAAGCACATTTCACAATCAATCTGTGTAAATTCCGGTTGCCTGTCAGCACGTAAATCTTCATCTCTAAAACATTTTACAATCTGGTAATAACGGTCGTAACCACTCACCATTAAAAGTTGCTTAAATGTTTGTGGTGATTGTGGCAAGGCATAAAACTGTCCTTCATTCATGCGGCTTGGCACCACAAAATCTCTAGCACCTTCAGGCGTGCTTTTTATAAGAAACGGTGTTTCAATATCCATAAAATTATTTTCATGCAAATAATTTCTGGTACTTCTGCCAACTGCATAGCGCAGTTCTAAGTTTTTCTTAATGGCATTTCTGCGAAGATCCAAATAACGGTATTTCATACGCAGTTCATCCCCACCATCCGTTTCGTCTTGTATAGTAAATGGCGGCGTTATAGATTTATTTAAAATTGTAAAACTGCTCACGGCTATTTCAATTTCGCCGGTAGCAATATTAGCATTCTTGCTGCTGCGTTCGCTCACTTTTCCATTTACCTGCAGCACAAATTCACGACCTAGTGGATTTTTATCAAGCACCTCATTTAAGCTTTCATTAAAAAGCAGCTGGGTAATTCCATATCTGTCTCTTAAATCTACAAACGTAATGCTGCCAAATTTGCGTACTGTTTGTACCCATCCGGCAAGGGTAACTTCTTTATTTACATCGGCTATTTTTAACTCGCCGCAGGTGTGAGAACGAAACATATTTTATTATTTGTGCGAAGATAAAAGAAAAGCCCCCAAATCAGTTTTGTATCAAGTACACAAACTAAAATATAATAGATTTTTGGGGCTGTAAAATAGATAGCATCAGGGAGCATTTGTCCGGTCTCCTAAGCTGTGCCGTAGTTTTGCGCATGCATATGTGCCTGTCGGCCCATGCATTCACTAAACTACAACGCTCAGTCCACCGCAGCCCTTCAGCCGAAGAAACTTTTTCAGCTTTGATTAACTCGATGCAAGAGAAAGTTTTTTATTCTTCGGTGACCACAATAAATAATACCACGCAAGAATAGCTATGCCAATTACAAAAGGAATTACCGCAAGATGTTTAAAAGTATAAGTGCCGTAAAACATTTTTGTATCAATGCCTACAAACTCACTAATCATCCAATACGAGTTGGCACTTATTCAAAATACGATGGCTACATTGTGCGCAAGTTCGCTTACATATTCTCTATTGCGATACGCAATAACTATCGCTATAATAAGTGTAGGGAAAATCATTAAAATACCCAATGGCTTCCAAACTACACACCAACTTATATCTTTTAACAACCAAAAAACAATGTGTAAGTTTTCCATTTTTCTGTAACGTAATGGAATGTTGTAATGTTGAGTTTCGGGCATGCAGTTGGCGTATTTATATAAAAGAAATAAATATAATTAAAAAACAACTTGCTATAAAACTTTAAAGATTTTTATGAAATTAAATGAGGCACAAACCTGCTTTTGTTATCGGTAATGAGATTGTTGGCTTCTCTAATGCCTATGCCTGCAGCTTCTTGCCCTATTATCCAACTGCCAATTACTGGGTAATTGTTATCAAAGTCAGGTAACTCAAAAAGTTGTTGATATACAAAACCTTCTTCACCATACTCACCATTTGTTTTTTCAATAGTGCCATAATGTTTTACCATTTCAATATTTGCACCCTCCCGAGATAAGATTGGTTTTTTTACATAATCCTTCATGCCGTTATCGTCAAAATATGCAGGTAATAAATATTCACAATCTGGGTTAAGCTCCCACAAAATTGGTAAAATAGCTTTGTTAGAAAGTATCATTTTCCAACTCGGTTCAATCCAAAATATTTTATTAGAATCTTCTAAAATATTTTTACCAAACTCTTCAGCTGCTAGCCATTCCCAAGGATATAATTTAAATATATTTCTAATGCTTTCATCTTCCATATCTACAAACTGTTTTGCATTTTCATCCCAACCAATATCATCAATAAAAACTAGTTTGGTATCTATGCCTGCTTGTATAGCACAGTCACGTATATATTCAGTGTTTGTAAGGTCTTCAAGGGTTTCTTTAAGGCATGTAAAATGTAGTTTACCAGGTTGTAAATAAACTTTTAGATATTTCCAGTATGCAATTAATTTTTCGTGAATGCTGTTAAACTGGTCTTTATTGGCATCAAAATCTTGTAACCAAAACCATTGCACAATACCAGCTTCATATAAGCTTGTAGGTGTATCTGCATTAAATTCAAGCATTTTTATTTTGCCATTTTTATAACACAAATCAAACCTTCCGTAAATGCTTGGTACGTCATCATTCCATGTGTTTTCAATATATGATATATAGCTTTTAGGTATGTGAAATTTGCTGTATAATTTATTATCGATAACGTGTTGAACTGCTTTTAGGCAAAGCTCCCACAAAGTATTGGTTGCTTTTTCTATTTGTTCAATTTCGTTAAGGGTAAAACTATAGTAGGCAGACTCATCCCAATAAGGTACATCTGTTGTATGAAAACCAAAACCTAGTTTTTCAACTGCTTGCTGCCAATTATTGCGGAGCGAAGTTTGTATGCGTTGCATGGAGAATTACGAATTAAAAATTACGAATTACTGGTTGACTATTTTTTAGTCATTTATCTTTTGTTTTTTTAACCATTCACTATTCACCACTAGCTACCCACACTATAACCACCTCTGCCAAAACCGCCTCTTGTTACTCCGGCTTTATAGCCATTACTACCAATATTTGAACCATTTGGTATTGCTCCAGAATAATAACCTGCTCTGCTATACCTGCCATTGCTGTAATTGCCGTAAGGTCTAAACGCATAGTACCATAGCGCAACACCAAGCATGCCACTGCCGTGGTGTGTTCGTGCATAAGGTGCAGTACTATCGCCCCTTACATAAGTTTTGTTGCCGCTGCCCCACTCGGGTTCTGTCTTTTTTTCTTGGCAACTAGCTAGTGCTGCAGTAATTAATATAAGCTGTATTGTTTTTGACTTTTTCATTTTGTAGCTTTTTGAATTCACCATACACTATTGACAATCCATAACATCATTTCACCGTGATAAATATTTCGTAATCCTTTTTTACCGCTACGTTTTTTGTATCTCCTTCACTATTTTCTGCAGTCGTATTCTCAATACCTAAATTCGGTACGGTATCTCTATGTTCAATTTCTTTTAGTTTGTTTCCTTTTACCCACACTGCATGTTTAGTGATTAAGATGTCGTTTACACTGTCTAAATGATCAACGGTTACACTACTTTCTACCGAACCGTTTTTATTTATTTCGTTGGTAAGATCTTCTTGTTTTTCATTTTCGCAGGAAGTTAAAATACTTATAAATACCAATGGTAAAATCAACGCTTTAAAATTGTTCATTTGTCTTTTTTATAGATGTAAAATTACATGAAGAAAGGCAGAAGTAAAACTAACTGCCTTTACCATTAGTAACATATTTAATGCTTTTATATTTCTTGGCCTCTTAATAAATCTTCAAATACTTCTCTTCTTCTAATCACTCTTGCTTTGCCATTTTCAATTAATATTTCAGCCGGTTTTAAACGGCTGTTAAAGTTGGATGACATTTCGAAGCCGTAAGCGCCTGCATTGTAAAATACTAAATAATCTCCCTCACGAACTTCGGGTAATGCCCTATCCCATGCAAATGTGTCTGTCTCACAAATATTACCAACGATAGTGTAAATACGAGATGTGCCATTGCTGTTGCTTACATTTTCAATGTGGTGATATGCATCGTACATCATTGGTCTTATAAGGTGGTTGAAGCCACTATCAACCCCAACAAAAACCGCAGAAGTCGTTTGTTTAATAACATTTGCCTTTACAATAAGGTAGCCGCATTGGCTTACAAGATACTTGCCTGGTTCAAACCAAACCTGCAAACTTTTTCCTGTTTCAGCTTCAAAAACCTTAAATGCTTCGGCAACTTTTTCACCCAATAAATTCACATCAGTTTCTTTATCTCCTGGTTGATAAGGCACTTTAAAACCACTGCCAAGGTCAATATATTTTAATTCAGGAAAATGGGTCGCCATGCTAAACATTACATCCAGTCCTTCAAGAAAAACATTGATGTCTTTTATTTCACTTCCTGTATGCATGTGTATACCTTCTACATGTAAACCTGTTGCTTTCACAATTCGCTCTATATGGCGCAACTGGTGAATGGATATACCAAATTTGCTGTCAATATGCCCGGTAGAGATTTTGTAATTTCCACCTGCTAAAATGTGAGGATTCAGGCGAATGCAAATAGGGTAGGAATTACCGAAACGGTTTCCAAATTGCTCCAAAATAGAAATGTTATCTATATTAATATTTACACCTAATTCTTTTGCTTCCAATATCTCTTCAAAATCTACACAATTGGGTGTGTATAAAATATTTTCTTTTTCAAAACCAGCCATTAACCCAAGTTTTACCTCGTTAATGCTAACACAATCAAGCGAAGCGCCTAAACTATGAATATAACGCAACACATTTATGTTTGTTAGCGATTTGCATGCATAAAACATTTTGGCATTACAGTTACTAAATGCATGTGTAAGTTTTTCATATTGCTGTTTTATGCTTTCTGCATAATAAACATACAATGGCGAACCATATTGGTCTGCAAGGCTTTTTAAAGATTCATGTGAGAGCTGTTGATTCATTTTTTGTTGATTAAATTGTTAACGGTATTTAAAATTATTAAAATAAAAAAGCATTTCCTTTTGAGAAATGCTTTCTGTAAAAAATCTTTGTACAATGATATTTTAAGACGCTTCCTCTGTGTCAGTTTCTTTCAGTTTATCCTGTTTTATTGCTGTTTCTTCTTTTGTGATTTCTACCGCAACTATTTGCTCGTCTACACCAGATACAATTTCCGCATTATCTACATGTATATGGGTAGGTACTTCATTTTCTACGATGTGCAACGATCCCATTTCACCACCTGTCACATCATGTTCATGCGCTATTTCTTCGCCCTGTAGTTCCATATTATTCATCTCGGTTGCTTTTACAACCTCGTTTAAATACACTTCGTTTATTTTAGGCAATTCATCGGCACTGTTTATGCCAAAATAATCCATAAACGATTTAGAAGTTGCGTATATCAATGGCTTGCCCACAGCATCTTCATTTCTTCCACTTATAATGACTAAATCTTTTTCTAATAATTTTTGTACAGCATAATCGCAGTTTACACCACGAATACTTTCTATTTCACTCTTTGTAATTGGCTGTTTGTATGCAATAATGCTTAACGTTTCAAGTGATGCTGTAGATAATCTTTTAATAAACTTATCGCCATTTATCAGTGCAACGGTTTTATGGTACTCAGGTTTTGTAAGAAATTGCCAGCCACCGCCGCTTTGCTTTAATTCGAATGCATAAAATTCAGAATCGTATTTTTCTTTAATACCATTAATGGCAGCATCTACTTGGTCAGTATCTGCACGATCTTCAATAAAGCCAAGGGCTGTATTAATTAGCTCAGTAATTTCTGTTGCAGATAAAGCTTTATCACTTGCAAAAATTAATGCTTCAATATGTGGTATAATTTGAGAAATTTCCATGAAACAGTTTGCAATTTCCAAAGGGCAATTGGCAAATACCCTATTTAATTGTAATTATTTTTAATCTATTTTAAAAAGAGATATGGTTGAATATTTAACTAAGTGAAATTTGCCAAATGCAAATTGCAAGTTATTCTACCCATTCAATGCTGCTGCACCACTCACAATTTCACTCAATTCAGTTGTAATGGCTGCTTGTCTTGCACGGTTATAACTAATTTTCAATGATTTCAATAATTCGTTCGCATTGTCACTCGCCTTGTCCATTGCCGTCATACGAGCACCATGCTCACTTGCGTTACCGTCAAGTACTGCTTTGTATAATTGTGTGTTTAAAATTTTTGGCATCAACTCAGTAATCAGCACCTCTTTGTTGGGTTCAAATATAAAATCAGCATTTACTTTTGATACTGTCTCAGAAGTTTTTCTTACCGGCAAAAACTGTTCTGCAATATATTGTTGGGTAGCAGCATTTTTAAATTCACTGAACACCAATTCTACTCTATCAAATTCGCTATTTGCAAACGCATCCATTGCATATTTTGCAGCAGATTGTACTTTTTCAAAACTTAAGCCTGTAAAAATACTCCAGTATGTATCCACAACCTTGTATCCATTCTTTGTAAAATGTTCGTATCCTTTTTTACCAATCGGCAATATTGTAACATTCCCACTCGCTTGTTGAGCCGAATATTTTTCTTTAATAACAGTTTTAGTCAATTTGATAAGGTTACTATTATAACCGCCGCAAAGGCCACGATCACTCGTAACAACGATAATCAAAACCTTTTCTGCAAATCTTTCTGTAGCCAAAGCCATACCCAATTCGCCTTCAGAACTGCTTACTATATTGCCTAGCATTTCCTGCAGTTTTTGAGCATAAGGCCTCATTTGTGTAATGGCATCTTGTGCACGCCTAAGCTTAGCGGCACTAACCATCTTCATGGCTTTTGTAATTTGTTGTGTACTTTGTACGCTTTTAATCCTCGTTCTTACCTCTTTTAATGCACCGCTCATGTTATTAGTTTTACTATATGAGTATCTTGTTTTGAGGGCGCAAAAGTAAGGAAAAAGCGGTATAATTCATAACCTGTCATGTGTTTAAACCATTAGGGTTTCAAAAAAACTTATTTGTACATTTGCAGCCCTTTGTATTAAGGGCAATAAATGCTGTCATTTTGGCTAGGATTTATTATAAGCACCATATTTGACAACTATAAAAAACTATTATTATAACTATTACTATAAAACATATTTATGCTTGGTATTATTTCTAAAATGTTTGGTGGCAATAAAAGTGAAAAGGATGTAAAAAAATTAATGCCTGATGTGGAAAAGGCAAAGGTTTATTATGCATCTTATTCAACTTTAAGTAACGACGAATTGCGTGCTAAAACAGTTGAATTTAAAAACAGAATAAAGGAATTTCTTGCACCTACCGATGCAGCAATTCAAGAAAAAAAAGATAGCGCAGAATTGCTGCCATTGGCTGATATTGATGGTCGTGACGGCATATACAAACAAATTGATGAGTTACAAAAAGACCGTAACCAAAAAATAGAAGATATTCTATTACAGATTTTACCTGAGGCTTTCGCGGTTGTAAAAGAAACGAGTAGAAGGTTTAAAGAAAATGAAAATATTAGTGTAATTGCCACAGATTTTGATAAAGAGCTTGCTTCTAAAAAATCGAATGTTATAATTGATGGTGATAAGGCTATACACAAAAACACATGGTTGGCTGCAGGTACAACAGTAAGTTGGAACATGGTACATTACGATGTACAGTTGGTTGGTGGTGCAGTATTACATTCTGGCAAAATTGCCGAAATGGCAACCGGAGAAGGTAAAACACTTGTTAGTACGTTGCCCGCTTATCTAAATGCTCTTGCAGGCGAAGGCGTTCATATTGTTACCGTAAACGATTACCTAGCTAAAAGAGATAGTGAATGGAACGGTCCAATTTTTGAATTTTTAGGTTTACGTGTAGATTGTATAGATAAGCATGAACCAAACAGCGATGCTCGAAGAAATGCCTACAATGCAGATATCACCTATGGCACCAACAACGAATTTGGCTTTGATTATTTGAGAGATAACATGGTTCATTCTCCAGATGAAATGGTGCAGCGCAAACACCATTTCGCAATGGTAGATGAAGTAGATAGTGTGTTGATTGATGATGCACGTACGCCATTGATTATTTCAGGTCCAATTGGGCATAGCGATAATACCCAACAGTTTTTTGATTTAAAACCACGTATTGAAAAACTTGTAGAAGCGCAAAGAAAAGCCGTAAATACCTTCTTGATAGAAGCGAAAAAGAAAATTGCTGAAGGCAACGACGATCCGAAAGATGGTGGGCTTGCCTTAATGCGTGCACACAGAGGTTTGCCTAAAAACGGTGCTTTAATTAAATTTTTAAGTGAAGGTGGTATTAGGGTGAAATTGCAGAAGAGTGAGAACTATTATTTGGCTGATCAGCAGAAGCAAATGCCAAAGGTTGATGAAGAACTTTACTTTAGTATAGATGAAAAAAACAACCAGGTTGAACTGACAGATAATGGTATTAACCTCATAACAAAAAGTGGAGAAGATCCTGAGTTCTTCGTGTTGCCAGATATTTCTACCAAGATAGCTGCTATAGAAAAAACCGATCTTACCACAGAAGAAAAACTGCAACGCAAAGATAATTTGATGACGGAATACTCCATGAAATCGGAGCGTATTCACACAATACAACAGTTGTTAAAAGCATATACCTTATTTGAAAAAGATGTAGAGTATGTTGTGATAGAAGAAGAAGTAAAAATTGTAGATGAGCAGACCGGTCGTATTATGGAAGGTCGCAGATATTCAGATGGTTTGCACCAAGCCTTGGAGGCAAAAGAAAATGTAAAAATTGAGGCTTCTACTCAAACGTATGCAACGGTTACTTTGCAGAATTATTTTAGAATGTACCACAAGCTTGCGGGCATGACGGGTACAGCAGAAACAGAAGCGGCAGAGCTTTGGAGCATATATAAATTAGATGTTGTAAGTATACCGACCAACGTAAAAGCCGTGAGGATTGATGGCGAAGATTATGTGTACAAAACAACTAGAGAAAAATACAAAGCAGTTATTGATGAGGTTGAAAAAAACCGTGCAGCTGGTCGTCCTACTTTGGTTGGTACAACATCTGTAGATGTGAGTGAGTTGATTAGCAGAACGCTTAGGCAGCGCAACATTCCGCACAATGTGCTTAACGCAAAACAACACAGTAAAGAGGCTCAGGTTGTAGCAGAAGCCGGGCTTGCAGGTGCAGTAACTATTGCAACGAATATGGCTGGTCGTGGTACAGATATTAAGCTTGGCCCTGGCGTAAAAGAAGCAGGTGGTTTAGCAATTGTTGGTACCGAACGCCACGAAAGTAGACGAGTAGATAGACAGCTTAGAGGTCGTGCAGGCAGACAAGGAGATCCGGGTACATCTATCTTTTTTGTATCGTTGGAAGATAACTTGATGCGCATGTTTGGCTCTGAAAGAATTGCTGGATTAATGGATAGGATGGGCTACAAAGAAGGTGAGGTTATTCAGCACAGCATGATTACAAAAAGTATAGAGCGTGCCCAAAAAAAAGTAGAGGAAAATAACTTTGGAACAAGAAAACGATTGTTGGAATATGATGATGTAATGAACAAGCAACGTAATGTTGTTTACGGTAAAAGAAACCATGCATTGTTTGGTGATAGACTTGCGCTTGACCTTGACAATTCATTTTATTCTGTAGCAGAAGGTTTAGTTGCATCGTTTAAAGAAGCCAACGATTACGAAGGTTTTAAATTAGCTGTTATCATGAATTTTGGAATGGACACTGAAATTTCAGAAGACGATTTAGGAAAAACGCCGTTAAATACTTTATCAGAAACTTTATATAACGAGGCAATCACCCATTACAACAAAAAGAAAGTTGCTTTAGGTGAGCAGACCATGCCAATTATCAGTAACATTCGCAAAGAGCAAGGCAACCAAATTGAAAACGTACAGGTTCCTTTTACTGATGGAAAAAAGGGGATAATGGCTTTGGCAAATTTGGATAAATATCTTGCAACAACTGGAGGAGAATTAGGAAATGCTTTGGAAAGAAGCATCACACTTTCTACCATTGATGATGCTTGGAAAGAACATTTACGTGCAATGGATGATTTGCGCCACAGTGTGCAAACAGCGGGTTACGAGCAAAAAGATCCTTTAGTAATTTATAAGATAGAAGCTTTCGCCGCATTTAAAGAAATGGACGATAAAGTGAATAAGGATATAGTAAGCTTTTTATCGCACGCTGCTATACCAATGGAGCAAACAAATGCCGGCCAAATTAAAGAAGGCAGAGAGCAAAAAACCGATATGCGTAAAATGAATATGAACAAAGCGCAGATTGAAGCGGCAGGCGAGGATTATGCTGCCAACCAAAATGATTACTACGACCCAAGTGGTGGTGGGGAAGCCGTAAAGCAAATGCCTGTTACTAGGGAAGAACCAAAAATTAGTAGAAACGCACCTTGCCCTTGTGGTAGCGGAAAAAAGTTTAAAAACTGCCACGGAGCAGGAGCATAGTCTAGGCGCAAGACACAAGATATAAGACACAAGATTGAGGAATAGCTAATGAGTTATTCCTCTTTCTTTTATTTGGGGCTTTGGGCATTATTTAAATTATCGACACTTGTTCGTGCTGTCTGTAGTAGTGCCGCTGCAATGTGTGTAATAGTGAAATGTTTTTTGGCGGCAGCTACTACTGCCCATCACGCAGCCTTTCAGCAGTATATCTTTTTTCAACTTTAATTGTGCGCTAGATTGATTATTCTTTTTAAAATTTCATTTACATTTAACCCTCATTCTCAATAAATTTTTTGTTATGAAATCAACTGCATCAACAATTGACGAATATATTGCCGCTTTACCTGACGAAAGACTAGAGCCAATAAACAAGCTAAGAAAAGTTATAAATAAAAACTTGCCCAAAGGTTATAAAGAAGAAATGAGTTATGGTATGATTGGTTATGTAGTACCTCACATTATTTATCCTGCAGGATACCATTGCGACCCTAAATTACCGTTGCCTTTAATGAACCTTGGCTCACAAAAAAACTTTATTGTATTACACCACATGGGTTTGTATGGCGATAAAAATTTGCTGGATTGGTTTGTTGCAAAATATGAAAAAGAGGTTGATACAAAATTAGATATGGGCAAAGGCTGTATCCGGTTTAAAAAAATGGATAAAATTCCTTTTGAAATAATTGGTGAGCTGGTTGCAAAACTTACAGTGGCAGATTATGTAAAAAATGTAACCGAACTCTTATCATCTCGCAAAAAGTAGAGGTATACTTTGCAACAATCCCAACGGGATTTCCTTTTAATGACCTTAGGCGCAACCTGTGGGTCTACGCTAAAGTAAAAGTTGAAAAAAGCAAAAATGGGGAAGGGCAGCGGATAGTAGCGGCTACCCCGCTGAAGGTTTGTGCGGGGCTTTGTGGCGGAGTAATAGCGTATAGCCGCAACCGATGGTTATTAAAATTGCTTTGTTGATTGCCCCAAAAAATTAAAAATTCAAAATATCCCCACAAACCCGTAACTACAAACTTGCAACTCGAAACCTTTACTCCCCAACCCTTATCTTTGCCGAAATTTACCAACAATATTTATAATTTATACAAATAAACATGTCAGTTTTAGTAAATAAAAACTCTAAGGTAATTGTACAAGGTTTTACGGGTACAGAAGGTAGTTTTCATGCTACACAAATGATTGAATACGGAACGAATGTAGTTGGAGGTGTTACACCAAACAAAGGCGGAACGCAGCATTTGGAGCGTCCTGTTTTTAATACAGTGGCAGATGCGGTAAAAACTACCGGTGCAGATGTGAGTATTATTTTTGTACCACCGGCATTTGCGGCAGATGCAATAATGGAAGCTGCAGAAGCAGGGATTGCGCTGATTGTTTGCATCACTGAGGGAATTCCGGTGGCTGATATGGTGAAGGTTAAAAATTATTTAGTGGGTAGTAGCAGCCGTTTAATAGGTCCAAATTGTCCGGGTGTTATAACTGCTGACGAATGTAAAGTGGGTATTATGCCCGGCTTTATTTTTAAGAAAGGCCGCATTGGTATTGTATCAAAAAGTGGTACACTTACTTACGAAGCAGCAGACCAGGTGGCAAAAGCAGGATTAGGAATATCATCTGCTATTGGTATTGGTGGTGATCCAATTATTGGGACAACTACGAAAGAAGCGATTGAGCTTTTTATGAACGATGATGAAACAGATGCAATAGTAATGATTGGCGAAATTGGTGGTGGTATGGAAGCAGAAGCTGCTGAATACATAAAAAGCACGGGCAATAAAAAACCTGTAGTAGGTTTCATAGCGGGACAAACAGCGCCTCCGGGCCGTAGAATGGGACATGCAGGTGCAATTGTTGGTGGTGAAGATGATACTGCTGCAGCAAAAATGAAAATTATGGCTGCTTGCGGAATACATGTGGTAGCAAGTCCTGCAGATATTGGTAAAACAATGGCGGAGGCAATGAAAAAATAATATCTAGTTTTCTTCCATTACGTAAACATTCATTTTAATTAAAAAGCCCCGCTATTTTGATAGAGCGGGGCTTTTAATTTAAACCAATTCATTAATCATCATTTCGATCGTTGTCTTCATTGTGACCATGACCACGGCCATTACCATGTTCATGCTTTTCACCATTGCGGTTATCGTGCGGATATTTATTTTTCTTGTATTTATTTCCTCTTCCATTACCTCCATTGTTGCCATAACTACCGTTTCCGTTCAATTGTCTTTCGGTAATATTTACCTGCCTGTTGTTATCAATATTTAAAGTGGTTTGCACATTTTGCTTAAAGTAAATAGTTGAATTATAAATAACTTTTGGTATCAACTTTCCTAAAACGCTGCTGCTATATTCAGCCACTTTTACGGTATGATTACCTGGCGTTAATGAACCAACATTTAATGCAGCACCATTACTTTGGTATTTGTTACCATTGTCTATTGTAACTGTATAACCGTTTTGAGTGTAAGCATTTACTATAAGGCTGCTGTTTTGATAACTATTGTTCTGATTGTTATCATACTGACCATTATTGTTGTAAGTACCATTGCCATTTTGGTTTCTATTGTCAGAATATTGCGCTTCTGCAAAAGAAACAGTTAAAGTCGCAAAAAATAATAATGTCAAAATCTTTTTCATAATATAAATTTTAAAATGAATAAATACAATCAACGATTGTGTTTGTTGATTTGTGCCATATATTCAAACGATGTGCCGTATCATGTTTCAACATACAATTAATCGTTAAAGAAAAAAAGCAATAATAATTATGTAATTCTTTTTACATTTTCATCACACTAATATTATGTTGTTTTATATGCTATACCGATAGGCAGACAACAATCTGTATCTTGTAATTAAAATAAAAATCTATGTTGTTAAAGAATTTTTTGTTGGTAATTTTTACTTTTTTATTTGGATCGATGATGGCTCAGAGTAATAGTGATTATCTGAAAGACTGGAAAAAGATTGATGCGCTGGAAAGAAAAGGTTTAACAAAAGATGCACTTGTTGAAACTGTGAAAATATTTAATGATGCCGTTGCAAGAGACAATGAACCTCAACAGATAAAAGCGGCCATGTACCAAATGAAATACCGCAATATAGTGGAAGAAGAAAATGCAGCAAAAAACATTTTTTTTATTGATACATTAATTTCTAAAACGAAAGCTCCTGCAAAAAATATTTTACAAAGTATGCAGGCGCAGTTGTTTGAAACGTACCGAAATATTAATCGTTATAAATTATATAATCGCACTGCACTAATAGAAGAGAAAGGTAACGATATCAATACATGGAGTCTTACTAAACTTAATGATAAAATTGCAGGATTATATAAGGTATCGTTACAAAACGAATTGGTTTTAAAAGCAACAAAATTAGATGGCTTTGATGCCATCATTGAAAAAGGAAAAAATACCCGTAGCCTGAGGCCAACACTATTCGATTTACTTGCTCACCGTGCATTGGATTTTTTTATGAGCAGCGAAAATGATGTGAGCCAGCCAGTGTACAAATTTATTATAAACGACGAAAAGGCTTTCGCCCCTATTAATGAATTTGTCGCACATAAATTTGTTACAAAAGATAGTGCTTCTTTATACTACAGTGCGCTGGTTATCATGCAAAACCTATTAAAGTTTCATGCAGCAGATGCACAACCTGATGCCTTGTTAGATGCAGATTTAAAGCGATTGGATTTTGTAAAGGAACATGGCATTTTTGAAAATAAACAAAAGCTTTATGAAGATGCTTTACTTAAAATTGAGAAGAGTTATAGTAATAATGCAGCCAGTGCGCAGGCAATGTATTTACGTGCACAAATATTTTTGGAGAAAGGTAATTTATATAATCCGTTCACAAATAAATCAACACAATTTGAAATCGTAACAGCTAAACAAATTTGTGATGACGCTTATACAAAATTTCCTAAAAGTGAAGGCGGGATAAACTGTAAAAATTTAATAATTGAAATAGAAAAACCAACCCTACATTTTACAACAGAAAAGGTGAATATGCCTGGCCAAGCTTTTCGATGTTTAGTACAATATAAAAATGCAGCAACGGTTTATTTTAGAATTGTAAAGACAAGCAGAGATGAAATAAAGCGAATACAACAAAACACAGACTATGAAAAAGTATTGCCTACAATTCTTGCGTTAAAAGCAATGAGAAGCTGGTCAGTTTCACTTCCTGACCTTAAGGATTACCAGCAGCACGCTGCGGAAATTAAGGTTGATGATTTACCGATTGGAACATATTATTTACTGGCAAGTTTAAGAGAAGATTTTAAGCCTGATAATAATATTATTGGTAGAGCAAATACTTACGTCAGCAACATCAGTTATATCGTAAACAACAAAAATGAATTGTACGTACTTGATCGGGATAATGGTCAACCACTTGTCAATGCTGCCGTTCAACTTTGGAGAAGCAATTATAATTATCAAACCAGAAAATACGAAGAGTTAAAAGGCAATTTATATTCATCTGACAAAAACGGGTTTGTAAAAATTGCGAAAGCTGCGAACAACGAATATGAAAATATTGTACAAATAAAATATGTAGGCGACGAATTATTTACCGATGGTGGTATTAATAATTATTACTATGATAATTATACAAATGCCCGGAGTACAATAAAACGAACTTTTCTTTTTACTGATCGTTCTATTTATCGCCCCGGTCAAACTATTTTTTTTAAAGGGATCGTTGCAGAAACAGATACTTCGGGTAGAAAAAGTGAAGTTGTTGTAGGAAGAAAAACATCGGTACATTTATTTGATAATAACAATCAAAAGCTGGCAAGTATAGATGTAACTACAAATGATTATGGCTCTTTTAATGGCAGTTTTAAAATTCCCGAAGGTTCGCTCAATGGTAATTTTCATTTATACGATACGCTGACAAAATCTACCCAATATTTTAGTGTAGAAGAATATAAGCGTCCAAAATTTACGACAGAAATAAAAAAACCTGATGGAAGTTATAGGGTGAATGATAGCATTATTGTAACTGGAATATCTAAAGCTTATGCAGGCAATAACATTGACGGGGCAAAGGTTTCGTATCGTGTTGTAAGAATTGTTCGGTATCCGATTTGGTGGGGATATTACAGATCGTTTTATCCACCTCGTGGCGGAATTGAAGAAATGGAAATTACTAACGGAATTACAACAACTGATGAAAACGGCGAATTTAAAATTGTGTTTAAAGCAATTCCAGATGAAACAGTAGACAAAAAAGATCAACCAACTTTTGACTATCGTGTAAGTGCCGATGTTACAGATTTAAACGGCGAAACGAGAAGTGGCGAAACGGTTGTTTCAGTGTCATACCAAGCATTGCAATTGAATATTTTGGTAGATGAAAAATTACCGAAGGACAGTTTAAACAATGTTAAAGTGAGCAGCACAAATGCAAATGGATTATATGAAAAAGCGACAGTAAATTTTACCACGTTCAAATTAGTGGAGCCTAAAAAGATCTTTCGTAAACGATATTGGGAGCAGCCCGATGTGTTTGTAATGAATAAAGCAGATTACTATGGAAACTTTCCGTACGATGTTTATGCAGATGAAGACCAAATGAGTAAATGGGCTTTAGGAGATAAACTTATAGATATAAATGATACTACGTCGTCTAACGCTTCATTCAACATTCAACATTCATCATTGCCTGCTGGTTGGTATAAAATAATCGTTACCACAAAAGATAAATATGGGGAAGATGTAAAAGCTGAAAAATTTATTAACCTGACCGATGAACGACCTGCGACCATTAATGAACCAATAGTAGTTAATAGATCAAAACAAACTGTACAACCCGGAGATAAAATAACCTATAATGTCGCAACAGGCTTTAATAAAATTTGGTTGATACAAAATATTTCCAGAACTGATAACAGCTATAAAATTACGTACCCAACAGTAAGTGCCGGTGAAACATTTAACAACCAAATAGACGTTACGGAAAATGATCGTGGTGGAATAAATATGAGTTATGCTTTCGTGCAACACAACCGCATATACACTGGTGCGCAAAATTTTGCAGTTCCATGGAGTAATAAAGATTTGCAAATTAGTTACGAAACATTTAGAGATAAATTATTGCCGGGTGCAGAAGAAAAATGGACTATTAAGATAACTGGAGCTAAAGCAGAAAAGGTAGCAGCAGAAACATTAATAAGTATGTACGATGCATCGCTCGATCAGTTTAAACCACATGCGTGGGGTTCATTAAATAGTTTGTGGCCTTTAAATAATAGTTATTTCAATTGGAGTGGAAATACATTTAATGATGTTTCGTCTGAAGAGAATGAAAGTTTATCTGAGAAAGGTATCGATGTCCCCGAAAAGCAATATGATTATTTAGTTAATAATGGATGGAATGAAAATTACTTTACAAGAAGAAGGGATATGCTTGGCTCAGTTTCAGTGATTAGTAAAAACAATAAATTAGAGATGGCAGAGCCATCACCTCCACAGATTAAACAAATACTATTTTCATCTCCCAAAATAGTTTTCGATCAAGAAATAAAAAGTAATAAAATGGATGAAGTAGGTTCGTACCAAGTTAAGAAAAGTGAACAGTTACTTTCAGCTACCAACATCCAAATCCGCAAAAACTTCAATGAAACAGCTTTCTTCTTTCCTGATTTAAAAACGGATGAAAATGGTAATGTATCTTTTTCTTTTACCATGCCCGAAGTATTAACGCAATGGAAATTGCAGGTGATGGCACATACCAAAGAATTGGCAAGTGCAGTAAGTAGTAGAACTACAGTAACACAAAAACAATTAATGGTTCAACCAAATGCTCCCCGCTTTTTAAGAGAAGGAGATCGCATGGAGTTTTCTGCAAAAATTATAAACCTTACAGCTAATGAAATTACTGGCACTTCACAATTAGAATTGATAGATGCCTCAACCAACAAGCCAGTTGATGGATGGTTTCAAAATGTTTTTTCACAGCAATATTTTACAGTCGCTGCAGGAACAAGTGTAGCGGTAAAATTTCCGATAGCCATTCCATTTAATTTTAATTCTGCCATGCTATATAGAATTAAAGCCATTGCAAAAGATAGTTCGTTTTCTGATGGTGAAGAAGCTGCTATTCCGGTGTTGACGAATAGAATGTTGGTTACAGAAAGTATGCCGCTCAACATGCGCAACACAACGTCGAAAAACTTTGTGTTTACTAAATTACTTTCTAGCGGTAACAGCGCAAGTCTTACCAACCAAGCACTCACAGTTGAGTATACAAGCAACCCTGCATGGTATGCTATACAAGCTTTGCCTTATTTAATGGAATATCCTTACGAATGTGCAGAGCAAAGTTTTAACCGTTATTATGCAAATACACTAGCATCATTTATCAGCAATTCATCTCCCAAAATAAAGGCTGTTTTTGAAAAATGGAAGATTACAGATACTGCGGCTTTAATGAGCAATTTGCAAAAAAATGAGGAATTAAAATCAGTATTACTACAAGAAACTCCATGGGTATTAAATGCGCAAAACGAAACACAACAAAAGAAAAATATTGCTTTATTGTTTGATATGATTCGCCTTGCTGCAGAAAAAAGCAAAACACTAGCAAAGCTAAAAGAAATGCAAAGTAGCAATGGTGGTTTTACATGGTTTAAGGGCGGAAGAGATGATCGTTATATGACGCAGTACATTCTAACCGGTATTGGACATTTAAGAAAACTAAACACTTTACAGGGTGATGATTATGCAGCTTTGAAGCCGATTGTAGACAAAGCGTTGCCATACTTAGATGCAAGATTAAAAGAGGAATACGATGATCTAATAAAGTACAAAGTAAAACTTTCTGATAATCATTTGTCGTACATGGCGATTCAGTATTTGTACATGCGTAGTTTTTTTACAGAGGCGAATATTTCTTCAACTGCAAAAACAGCAGTAAATTATTACAAAGGCCAAGCACAAAAATATTGGTTGAGCCAAAGTAAATATATGCAAGCAATGACGGCATTGGCATTGCATAGAAATGGAGATGTAAAAACATCAAAAGCTATTATCGAATCGCTTAAACAAAACAGTATTACTAGCGAAGAAATGGGGATGTATTTTAAAGATTTTACAAAGGGAGGTTACTATTGGTACCAGGCGCCAATAGAAAGCCAAGCAATAATGATTGAAGCATTTACAGATATTGATAAAAACGAAACAACGGTAAATGACCTCAAAACCTGGTTACTCAAACAAAAGCAAACTCAGCAATGGCCTACCACCAAAGCTACTGCGGAAGCTTGTTACGCACTTTTATTAAATGAAAGTGATTGGCTTGCAGAAGAAAAAGAAGTAGTGATTAATGTGGGAAATACGGTAATAAAAAGTACAGACCAAAAAGCAGAAGCTGGCACAGGTTATTTCAAAAAAAGAATTGAAGGTGACAAGATAAAACCTGAAATGGGGAATATCAAAGTAGAGGTAAAGCCAGTTGGTAATCAACCAATCAACCAATCAACAAGTTGGGGCGGCATTTACTGGCAGTATTTTGAAGATCTCGATAAAATAACTTCAGCAGAAACACCTTTAAAACTTGTAAAGAAATTATATGTAGAGAAAAATTCAGACAAGGGACCCATATTACAACCTATAAAAGATGGTGACGAAATAAAAGTAGGAGAAAAAATAAAAGTTCGCATTGAACTTCGTGCAGACCGAGATATGGAATATGTGCACATGAAAGATTTAAGAGCAGCTTGCATGGAGCCAACAAACGTTATCAGCCAATACAAATACCAAGGCGGGTTGGGTTATTACGAAACTACAAAAGATGCAAGCACCAATTTCTTTTTTGGGTGGTTACCAAAAGGAACTTATGTTTTTGAATACCCAATGTTTGTAACTCACAGTGGCAATTTTAGCAACGGCATTACAACTATTCAATGTATGTATGCGCCCGAGTTTACAAGCCATAGCGAAGGTGTAAGAGTGAGTGTAGCTCCTTAAAATATTTCAGATTTTATTTTTATAAACCGCTGTTTAAAACGCAGCGGTTTTTTTATTTTGGGCGTACCCCGCCGAAAAGGCGGGTCGGGCTTTTCACTACAATCTTTTGTTCGTTCCTCACAAAAGGATTTCTGTTGCAATCCCTCACGCTTATACCACAAGTAGTTTTAGCCATAGCATTTTCAACAATTATTTATCTGGTGCACCTGTAATGTTGAAAAATGTTTTACCGCTCAACGGCTGCGGTGGACGAAGAGGTGTACGTATGTGTATGCGTGCCAGCCAGCGGCGGCATACGCATACACATACGTACGGAACAGCGAAGGAGACCGAACAAATGTTGATAGAAAATGGTTGTTGAAAGCCCCAAAAACTTCCGCAGTAAATAGGTTTAATTTTAAAAGTAATTCACTTACCGCTCATCACACATACTTTACCATTCGTGAAATCGCAAGTCCCGTTCATAGCGATTTGATATGTAAAATTTTATAACCCGATATATCTTTACTGTATCAAAATAAACGGAGAATGCTCCAAACAAAATGAACACTTTTACAGCGAATAAACTTTTTACTTTTCGTCAGAGAGTCAAGCCACCGTCCCTCTAAAGAAGCGCACTAAGGGGCTTTTACAGTCTTTTTTAAATTTTACAACTTTTTAAATTAAGTAGATGAATAAGAACATAATATGTTCTTAGTACACTCATCTGTATAAATATTTTTTTATTATTTCATCAAACTAAAACCAAAACAATCATGGATTATCAGCAATTACTGGCAAGCTACTGGTGGGTACTTGTACTTTTATTTTCACTTATTTTTTACAAATTTATTTTACGGGTATTTTTTGGGATGGTGATCGTTCCAGAAAACAGGCTCGGTTTAGTTACCAAAAAGTTTGTTCTTTTTGGTGCTAATAAAGAATTGCCCGATGGTAGAATTATCGCAACAAAAGGCGAAGCCGGATTTCAGGGAAAAACACTTGCACCCGGTTTATATTGGGGCATGTGGCCTTGGCAATTTGGTGTGGATATGCAGGCGTTTACCGTAATTCCGGAAGGTAAAATCGGTTTGGTGCTTAGCAACGATGGTGCTGAAATACCTACAGGTGCTATACTTGCACGCCGTGTAGACAGCGATAATTTTCAGGATGCAGAAAAGTTTTTGGATAATGGCGGACAGAAAGGGCGCCAGACTTCTTACATAACTGCAGGTACTTATCGTATAAATAATTATGCATTTACCATTACTATTGCCGATATGGTTATCATTCATGAGAACATGGTGGGCATTGTGACATCATTGGATGGTCAGCCAATTGAAAGTGGACAGATAGCCGGTAAATATATTTTGGGGCACAATAATTTTCAGGATTTTGATACTTTTTTGAAGAACGATGGTAACCGTGGTTTACAACCTTCGATCGTTCTTGCAGGTAGTTACAACATTAATCCTTGGGCAATCCAAATTGAAGAAGTACCGATGACCGATGTGCCGATAGGTTATGTAGGTGTGGTCATTTCTTACATTGGTGAAGATGGTAAAGACCTTACCGGTGATGGATTTAAGCATGGGAATATTGTTAGTAAAGGTCAGCGTGGTGTATGGATGGAACCATATGGTCCGGGTAAATATCCTTTTAACAAATACATTATGAAAGTTGAATTGGTACCTACAACTAACCTTGTTTTAAACTGGGCAAATACAAGAAGCGAAGCACATCAACTAGATAAAAATTTATGCACGATTACTGTTCGTTCGCAGGATGGATTCCCTTTCAACTTAGATGTTTCGCAAATTATTCACATACCTGCAAACGAAGCTCCGAAAGTAATTGCACGTTTTGGTAGTATGAACAACCTGGTGAGCCAGGTGTTGGAACCAACTATTGGTAATTACTTTAGAAACTCTGCACAGGACAGTGACGTAATTGCTTTCTTAAGTACTCGTAAAGAAAGACAACAAGCTGCAAAAGATAACATGAAGGAAGTGTTGGATGAGTATAATGTAAATGCAGTAGATACGTTGATAGGAGATATTGTGCCACCTGAAAGTTTAATGAAAACTTTGACCGACAGAAAGATTGCGCAAGAGGAAGAAAAAACATACAGCACTCAAAGAATGGCGCAGGAAAAACGCCAGGGTATGGAAAAAGAAACAGCCATTGCTGATATGCAGAAGGAAATTGTAAAAGCGCAACAATCTGTTGAGATTGCACAACGTACAGCAGATGCATCAGTGAAAAAAGCAGAAGGTGATGCGAACAGTTTGCGCCTGCAGGTAGATGCCGAAGCAACCGCTACAAAAATGCGTGCAAACGCCGAAGCAGAAGCTACTAAAGCAAGAGCAGGTGCACAGGCAGAAGCTACAAAATTAAATGCGAGCGCAGATGCAGAGAAGATTTCTAAAACCGGTTTAGCGGAAGCTGAAAAAATTATGGCGATTGGTAAAAGCACCGCAGAAGCTTACGAGCTACAGGTAAAAGCGATGGGTGGCGATAACTTTACCAAATATAAAATCACCGAAGAAATTGGTAAAGGCCAGATAAAAGTGATTCCTGATATTTTGATTGGCGGAGGCACCGGAACCGATGGCGGCATCAACGGACTACTCGGTATGAAGCTGATGGAAATGATGGACATGAAAAAGATAGAAGATGTAAAATAATATGGTTATAAATTTTAACCCTCAGCAATTTTTGCTGAGGGTTTTTATTTTTTGTGGATTTCGTCGATGTATTTATTACATACATGATGCGGCTAACAGTTTCATGTAGTCTAGACCTTTCGTTTTTGCAAAATCAATATTCTTTTCAGGGATAGAATCTGGATCATCAAAATTTTCCAAAGCCTTGGTAATACTATCTTCCCGTAAAATATGCAACATCGGGTATGGCGAACGGTTGGTATAATTTGCTGCATCATTATCATCAGATCCTGCAAATAAATATTGAGGATGAAAACTGGCGAGTTGATAAATGCCTTCATAATCTTCTTTTTTCAATAAACGCTCTCCTTTATCTATGAGGTCTAAATACTGTAAAAAATCAGAGAACCCTTCTGAGAAAATAATAAAAGTTGTTTCTATATGTTCATTGTTATTTAAAAATTCAAATTCTTTTGCAAGAGCAGTTAACGCTGTTTTAAAATCGGTTGTTTCAATTAAAATATAACGGACAGATTTTTTTGCAAG
>JBBREY010000015.1:0-34966 GCA_038225275.1 Chitinophagales bacterium
GGTGATTTGCTGTAAATCGTTGCTGGCACCTGTACTTATTTTTCCAAAGAAAATATCTTCAGCAGCACGACCGCCAAGTGTCATACAAATCTGGTCCATTAACTGATCGGTATTGTACAGGTATTGTTCTTTTGGAGTGTATTGCGCATAACCCAAAGCAGCGGTTCCTCTTGGAACAATCGTAACTTTTAATAATGGATATGCATGCTCCAAATACCAACCGCAAATTGCATGGCCCGCTTCATGGTAAGCAATGATTTCTTTTTCCTCCGGTGATATTAATTTGTTTCTTTTTTCAAGCCCACCAATAACTCTGTCAATGGCATCCTGAAAATCGCTCATATCAACACTTTCTTTGTTTTTTCTTGCAGCAATTAATGCAGCTTCATTGCATACATTGGCTATATCTGCACCTGCAAAACCAGGAGTTTGTTCAGCGAGTTTATGAATATCCAATGTTTGAGATATTTTGATTGGGCCAAGATGCACTTTAAAGATCGCTTCTCTACCAACAAGATCCGGTCTGTCAATAGAAATCTGGCGGTCAAAACGACCTGGTCGTAACAAGGCAGTATCCAATACATCGGGTCTGTTAGTTGCTGCAAGAATAATAATTCCTAAATCTGTTCCAAAACCATCCATTTCAACCAACAATTGGTTCAATGTATTTTCTCTCTCATCATTGCTCATCATGGCATTCTTGCCTCTTGCACGACCAATAGCATCTATCTCATCTATAAAAATAATGCAAGGTGCTTTCTCACGAGCTTGCTTAAATAAATCTCTTACACGGCTTGCACCAACACCTACAAACATTTCAACAAAATCTGAACCACTGAGGCTGAAGAACGGTACCTGTGCTTCTCCAGCAACGGCTTTTGCAAGCAGTGTTTTACCAGTTCCCGGAGGACCGACAAGCAGTGCACCTTTTGGTATTTTACCACCAAGTGCTGTATATTTTTTTGGATTTTTTAGGAAATCCACAATCTCCATTACTTCTACTTTGGCCTCATCTAAACCCGCTACATCTCCAAAATTTATGTTTACTCTAGTTCCTTTATCAAATAATGTGGCTTTAGATTTTCCGATGCTGAAGATACCGCCTGGGCCACCACCGCTAGATGCTCCACCCATTTTGCGCATCATCATTACGAACAATAACCCAAAAAGAAGAATTGGTACAATTGTTTTTAAAAGGTCTCCTAATACTTCGCCTTCTTCGGTATAGTTAGGTAATATCTTTTTTACAGTTGGATTTTCTCTGTAAAAATCTTCCAATTGCTTTGCGAAAACCTCGTCTTTTGCAATATTAAAATACACCTGGGGTGCTGCTGTTTTAAGCAACATAGCATAATCCTGTTCGCTTAAAAATGTTTTATAAAAACCTGGTTTTGCTTTTACACTGTCTTTGTTTAAGAACATGCGGGCGATATCACGGTTTCTAACAACGATTAGCCCGGTCTTTTGTTTGTCGAGTTGTAAATCTTCAACAACATCTCCCTGCTTTAGTAATTGTGTAAGGTAAGCCTGGTTAACCTCAATGCCTGCGGTGGCAACAGTTCTAAATACATTCCATAAAATGAGTACAAGCAGCACTGCGCCCCAGAGCCAATACAAATTGAACTTTGGTTTTTTACTTGGATCGTTGTTTATACCTGGAATTTTATCTGAACCGGGAATCTTTTTATTGTTGGGTGTTATATTTGGTTGTGCCATTTGTACTTATACGCTCTTATTTGCTTTTAAATGTTATAATTCTTTGTGTTCTGTAGAAACTGCATCGCTCCACATTTCTTCCAGTTGGTAAAATTTTCTTGGTTCAGGTAGCATGATATGGACTACTACGTTTACATAATCTATTAAAACCCATTGCTGCGCTTGCCTGCCTTCATGCTTGTACGGACTTTCGCCACAGCGCTCTTTCACTTCATGCTCAATTTCATCTGCTATTGCTTTTAAAAGAGAAGGGTTATTGGCTTCGCATATTATAAAAAAATCTGCTACAGCTTCAGGTATTTTACGAAGGTCCAGGCTAATTACATTTTCGCCTTTCTTTTCGTGTATAGCATTTATAATTGTTTTGATTATTTTACTACTCTTTGTGAGCTTAGTGATGGTATTTTTTTTGCGTGTCTCCAACACACTTAAATTATTGTTCAAATTATATTCTTTTTGTTGAATGAATGCTTGATTTACGTATTCTGTACATTACTAAAATTGTAGCTTGCAGTAAAATTCAAAATTACATATTCTTTTTTACCCTTCCACTACATTGATAAGCCAAAACCAATATTTTACCATATTAGATGCTGTTGAAAGTACCAACAACTATGCCATGGCAAAGCTTCATGCAGGTTTGGCTGTGCACGGGCAGGCATGGTTTGCCAGACACCAGTGGGGAGGCAAAGGGCAACGGGATAATAAATGGTTTAGCAAGAAAGATGAAAACATTACAATGACTGTAACATTAAAGCCTAACAGGGTTTTTAAAAATAACATGTTCTTATTTAATGCGGTTGTTGCCTGTACATGCCATCAATTTTTTTCTGCATACGCAGGGTCTGCAACGTTTTTAAAATGGCCCAATGATATATATTATAATGACAGAAAGGCAGGGGGGCTTTTAATTGAGAATATTTTTACTGGACAGGATTGGACGTGGGCGGCAGTGGGTATTGGCATCAATGTTAACCAAACTGACTTTGACGATGAAAATACCTCCGCCACCTCTTTACAAACTATTTGTAACCAGATTTTTGACCCAATTGTGCTTGGAAAGAAATTACATGCGGCATTGCTTGAAAATTTTGAGCATGTTGATGCGCTGTCAGAAGATTCTTATTTTAACTATTACAATGAGCATTTATACAAAAGAGGCGAAATTGTAAGGTTGAAAAAGGACAACGCAATATTTAGTACCTGTATAAAAAAAGTAAATAAGAAAGGCCAACTTATAACTTTAGATGTTTTGGAAAGGGTATTCAATACAGGAGAAATAAAATGGATAGTCTAAGAAATATTAAGGATTAGTGAATGCAGGGATGTTATTGTTATCGACACCAGAATTTTGGTACATACGGTGCATTACCTGCAAATGTGGTAGTGTAAGTACAGATAGTATTATTAAAAGCGCAAAAAGCATATTCATATCAGGCAAAAAATAGCTTAAAACAAAGTATAACAATACCATCCCACCTAAGGCCAACAAACTGAAAAGGATGCTTTTGTTGCAAATAATTGCAAATTTTTTATCGTTGTTAAATGATTTAAAATAGGTAAATATATTTCTCACAGATAAAATGGAATGCCATAATGCAAAATAAAAAGCAAAAGCCATTAATAAAGGCAATAAGGTAATAATGGTAAGTAAAAAGATAAAGCGTATTAACTGAGGTAAAGTAACAACGATATTATCTATTGATTTTTGATACACTATTGCAACAGTAAATAAAAAGCCAAGTGCCATAATAATGAGATATCTATTAGCTTCCAACTGTGCGTAAAGATTGCTACTCTCAACAAAATCTTTAATAAGCGGTAGTGTATCTTTTATTTGTGGCAGATGCACCAACAACAATACTCCCAAGATGAATGAACCGTAAGCAAAATATAGAATACTAGCCTTCTTTTTGGTTTTTAGCATACCGGCCATATCTGTTTCACCAAAATGGTAAATAGAGAATAACATAAATATGGAAAAAGCCACCCAAGGAAATATCCATACCAATGCAAATGCAAAAAGCCTAAAGAGATACAGCGAAACGAATTTTTTAATGGAAAATTTCTGTTGCAGCGCAACTTTATTTTGCTCATCTACCAAAAAATCTAACGCTCCGTGCGGCACACCTACCAAAAAAACCAACGAAAGCAATGCGATCATTTGGATTTTTGGGTCAATTGGAAATATATAGTAATGCAAACCTAAAAACATGCAACCGATCATTAATAAGATTGCTTCTGTTTTAAAAATATTATTTGATAAAACTTTCATTTGAACAGTTTGGTATTTAACAGCGCATTTTCAAATTCGGGAAAATTATTTTTATTTTGGTTCCTAAATAACTATTTATCAATCTTTTATAAAAATATCTATTTATTTTACAAAAATATTTTTTAAAAGATATGTTATTAGAATGTGAAAGTACTAATTTTATCTTTATAAACTAATGTTCGTTTATTTATTCAAAACTTAACAATTAAAACCAAACACTTATGTTACAAATTCTGCTTGACATTAAGCCGATTGCTACAAACAACTATGTAGCGTTTACATTCTTTGTAGGTACAATGGCTATGATGGCCGCTGCCGTATTCTTTTTTATGGAAACAGGAAGTACTGCCCCACAATGGCGTACATCTGTTTTAGTTTCTGGTCTTATTACTTTTATTGCAGCAGTGCATTACTACTACATGAGAGGTTACAATTTAGACACCGGAGATTCTCCAACATTCTTTCGTTATGTTGACTGGTTATTGACTGTTCCACTTATGTGTGTTGAGTTTTATCTTATCACTAAAAAAGTAGGTGCAAAAGTAGGTTTACTTTGGAAGTTAATTTTTGCTTCTGTAGTTATGCTTGTTACAGGTTACATAGGAGAAGCTATGCACCCGGAAGAATCAGTTAGTTGGGTATGGGGTTTAATTAGTGGCTTGGCATATTTCTACATCGTATACCTTGTATGGTTTGGTGATGTTGCAAAACTTGCAAGTGCTTCTTCACCTGCAGTTACTAGCGCTGTTAAAACTTTAGGATGGTTCGTATTGGTTGGTTGGGCTATTTATCCATTAGGATATATACTTGGTACCAAAGGTGGATTGTTCGGGATAGAAATGGTTACCGACAGAGCAGCTGCAAAGCAAGCTATGGATATCGTTTACAACATTGGTGATGCTGTAAATAAAATCGGTTTCGGTCTAGTTATTTACGCACTAAGCCGTAAAGATGGTAATGCATAATTAATCATCTAATTTATAAAGGAAAGCACGCCATTCTAAATGGCGTGTTTTTTTTTACATCAATATTTTAAAGGGATATTTACAAGGTTTGTTTTAAAAAGTACAAAATGATCATTAAAAGATCTTATTTACTCGCGGTAATCATTGGCCTTTGGCATGAGTTTACAAAGCCAGCCATTATACAATAAAAAAAGCACGCCCTGTTAAAGCGTGCATTTTAATATCAAAACATTCTTATTTTTTTCTAGCTAATACCTTGTCAGCGGCAGCGACAATATTATCCGTATCCAAACCATATTTTACCAATAGATCTTCAGGTTTTCCGCTTTCTCCAAATGTATCGTTGGTGCCAATATATTCAATGGGTATAGGGTGGTTTTTTGAAGCCGTTTGCGCTATACTATCTCCCAAGCCACCTATGATATTGTGTTCTTCTGCGGTAACTGCACAACCTGTTTTCTTTATAGATGCAATTATTGCCTCTGTATCAAGTGGTTTAATGGTATGGATGTTTATAAGATCAACACTTATACCTCTAGCTTCCAATATTTTTGCAGCTTCAACCGCTTTCCACACCAAGTGTCCACAGGCAAAAATAGAAATGTCTTTTCCTTCATTCAATATTTGAGCTTTCCCTATTTTAAAGTCTGCCTCTTTTGTAAAAATTGGCCACACAGGTCTTCCAAAACGTAAGTAAACAGGCCCTTCGTAATCCGCAATTGCTTTTGTAGCTGCTTTTGTTTGGTTATAATCACACGGTACAATCACGGTCATGCCGGGTAACATTTTCATTAATCCAATATCTTCTAATATCTGGTGTGTTGCACCATCTTCACCCAACGTCAAACCAGCGTGAGATGCACAAATTTTTACATTCTTGCCGCTGTAGGCTACACTTTGCCGTATTTGGTCGTACACCCTACCTGTACTAAAATTTGCAAAAGTTGTGGTATAGGGAATTTTTCCGCCTATAGTTAATCCTGCAGCAATGCCTATCATATTTGCTTCTGCAATACCACACTGTATAAACCGTTCAGGAAAAGCTTTTATAAATGGGCCTAATTTAAGAGATCCTGCAAGGTCTGCCGTAAGGGCTACAATATTTTCATTTGCTGTTGCAGCCTCAAACAATCCGTCTCCGAAGCCGCTTCTTGTATCTTTTTTACCGGTTACTTCAATGTCACTTAGCATTTATTTTGGTTTATTTTTTACAAAGTAAAGATTAATAAATTACGTGGAAAAAGAATGTTGGAAATATTACATTCCTCTCTATCTATTTGTTGGCTTGCATGCTTAGCTCCCATTGCCATGCTGTTTTAACCATATCTTGAATGCTAAATGCTGGTTCCCATTTGAGTAGGTTTTTTGCTTTGTCGTTGTTGGCATAAATAGCAATCACATCTCCCTCTCTTCTTGGGCCAACTGTATAATTTAGGCTAACGTCATTTTGTTCTTCAAATGTTTTGATTACTTCCAATACACTGTAGCCATCTCCAGTACCAAGGTTAAAGATTTCACAGATATTTTCCTCTTCTTTTTCTTCTAAGAATTTTAGTGCAAGGGTATGCGCATGAGCAATATCTGCTACGTGAATAAAGTCCCTGATACAACTGCCATCTCTTGTATCATAATCTGCACCAAAAACTGTCATCTGTGGCAGTTTACCAATGGCAGTCTGTGTAATAGCAGGAATAAGGTTTTGTGGTTTGCCAATGGGTAACTCGCCAATAGCAATAGAAGGATGAGCACCAACAGGATTAAAATACCTGAGCAACACTGCATTGGTACTGCATTTAGCAACAATATTTTCCACCATACTTTCGCCTATCTGCTTGGTGAGGCCGTATGGTGATGCTGCTTTTTTTTGCGGGGTATCTTCTGTAACCTGCATTACATCCGGATTGCCATAAACGGTACAAGAAGATGAAAACACGAAGCTGGAAATTTTCATTTCCTGGGCACATTTTAAAACGTTTATAAGAGAACTGATGTTGTTTTCAAAATACATCATGGGGTTCTCTACTGATTCACCCACTGCTTTATATGCGGCAAAATGTATAATGCCTTCTATGGTAGGGTTTTCCTGAAATACTGCATAAACATCATCATAAATACAGAGATCTACCTTGTAGTTTTTGATTGATTTACCGGTTATCTTTTCAACCCCGAGCAGCATGTTTTCGTTGCTGCGGCTGTTGTTGTCAATACTAATAACATCGTACCCATTTTCAATAAGATCTACGATTGTGTGAGACCCAATATAACCACAACCACCTGTTACGAGTATAAGTTTCATGAGGCAAAGAAAGTGAATTTTACTTGGCTTAAAGCAAATTACAGCACTTAAAAAGTAAAATAATTATCAGCCCAAAATAGCATGGAGCACAAAATAAATAAGTGCTGCCAACAAGCCGCTTACGGGTATGGTAAGTATCCATGCCCAAACAAGATTGATGGTGACACCCCAGCGAACAGCACTCAATCTTTTAGTAGCACCAACCCCAATTATGGCGCCGGTTATCGTATGAGTTGTACTAACGGGCGCACCCAAACTTGCCGCGGTAAATAAAGTAATGGCACCAGCAGTTTCTGCACAAACACCTTCTAACGGAGTTACTTTTGTGATTTTGGTACCCATTGTTTTAATGATCTTCCAGCCGCCACTCATGGTACCCAAACCTATTGCTGAATAACATGCCAACGGAACCCAATCCGGCATCTGGCTAAAGGTTTGTATTTTGCCACCGGCTATTAATGCAACTGTTATAATACCCATGACCTTCTGCGCATCGCTACCGCCGTGCCCAATACTGAAGAATGCAGAAGATACGAGCTGCAGTTTTTTGTACATATTCTGTGTACGTTGGGCAGATTCGCCCCGCAAATAATTATAGAAATAGGTTAGAATAAATATTACACCTAGACCTAAGAGACCCCATTTTTCGAAGTCTTTTTTAAAAGGAATAAAGAGCACACATACGGCGACTAATGCGGCTATTATTGATATTTTGAGCCAGAAGCTGCGCTGCATGGTAACTATAGAAATAAATATAGAGATAACCATGCCTATGAGTGGCGCCAAGACGATGAACAAAACTGTTTTCATAATCATAGATGTATCTATGCTTCCAAACCCTGCCGATGCGATGGCTGCACCTGCAAAACCACCAATAAGTGTGTGGGAAGAGGAGGAAGGAATGCCATACCACCATGTGAGGAGGTTCCAACAGATGGCGGAAATTAACCCTGATAAGATAATGACCATACCATTGCTGCCATTTACCACCTCGGCATGTACTGTTTTGGCAACTGTATTGGCCACTGCATGATCGCTAAAAATAAAGAAGGCAACAAAGTTGAAAAAAGCCGCCCAAATTACTGCCTGGAAAGGTGTGAGAACTTTTGTGGAAACAATGGTTGCAATAGAATTTGCAGCATCGTGGAAACCATTTATATAATCAAATATAATGGCGAGGACAATTATTACTATCAGGATGGATGCCATAAGAATTAAATAAAAAAGAATTAAAAGTTAACGGGCATACTAATGAAATAAAACATCAGTTTGTTGTTATGCATATTTTATGATAATGCTTTCAATTACGTTGGCAGCATCTTCACACTTATCTGTTACGATCTCCATAACCTGATAAATTTCTCTCTTTTTAATCACTTCTTTTGCATCGGGCTCTGTTGCAAAAAGCCTTTCGATGCTCATATCAAATATATCATCGCCCTGGTTTTCGATGCTGTTGATGGCCACTAATGCATCTGTAATCTGGCGCATGTTTTTCATGTTGCGCAATTCTGTAACGGCTTTGTGTACCTGCACGCAACCGAGTGGAATAAGGTCACCAAATTTGCGTATCCCAATATCATCCGGATTAACCCTGTAAAAGTTTATCTTTTTTGCACATGCGTAAATGTAGTCAGCTATATCATCTAGTGCTGAAGCAAGGGCGTGTATATCTTCCCTATCAAACGGCGTGATGAAATTTTTACCAAGTTCTGTAAATATCTGATGTGTATAATCGTCGTTTACATGCTCCATATCTTCCACATCTTTAATAAGCTTTGCACGCTTTTCGAAGTCGGGTTCATTTACTACTTCTTTTAATTTATCGCCCATTTTTACTAGTTCTGCAGCTACGTTTTCAAACAACTGATAAAAAATTCTATCCTTTGGTAAAAATATTTTTAAGATCGAATTGAAGGCCATGGTTTAAAAATTTAGTGGCAAAAATAGGGTTATCGTATTTGCTTTGTGATGAAATATAATTGGTAATAATTTCTTAACACTGATATTACTAAATAATGATTATAAATATAAGACAAGCTACTTTTAAAACGGAGAAATAGTAGATTTCTCTCACATAATATTTAAAGATTGGTTTTCAAAAATTACATAATAAAAAGCAGTGTATTTACTCACACACAGACTTAGATAACAATACTTTTCAAATATTGGGCCACCATAGCAATGGAGTTATCAGTTATTAATTACCACATACATGCTTGTATTAGCATTCATTTAAAAAGGGCCTCCGTTGGCGCATCCTTTAATTTGCGCCTTTTTAAATGGTAAAAGTCTATTACATTACCAAATCCATTACTATAAAAATTAAAGAAGTTGAATAAAGATTTCCTGAAATGCATTTATGCACAATTAATAGCTACTGCCAATATCAAATAGCGAGTGAAGTAGATTGTATTGCAACATAAAATAAATATGAATTAATTTTATAAAGATCATCAGCGCAAATAATTTGAAAAAATATTTCATTGTTATAAGTATTCTTTTTGTGCATTTTGCGAATGCCCAGAAGTTAACAGGAACCTGGCAAGGTGAAATGGATGGGTATGAATTTTTGCAACTGAATATAATACAGATTGGTAATAACCTTTGTGGGTATAGTTATGATTATGAATTGAGGGATACTAAAAGTTATTGCAAAGCAAATTTTAGTGGAAGCTTCAGCAAACAGTTAGACGCCTGGTTTATTGAAGGCACTTCGTTTATGGAGCAGGGTGGTGGGCATGCTTTGATGCAACTAAAATTTAAAATGGCGTATGAAGGTGGGAAAATGAAATTAAATGGAATCTGTAGAATTAAGCCATCATTGTTTTATGATGGCGGGGACCCGACAAGTTTTGTGCTGCAGCAAACATCAAAAAAGCCTTCAACTGTTACACAAACAATGAAAGATTGTATGGCAGCCTTTGACCCACCAAAAAAGCCATTTCCTAAAATAAGGCCCATGCCAAAAAAGGAAATTCCACCAGCGAAAAAATCGCTGGCAATATCAAACAACAATGATATTCCACCAGCCGTTCCACCGAAAATAAAAGACACAATAATTGCAAAGCCACCTGCAGTTAACGTAAGCACTTTACCAGCAGGTACAAATGGGAGAGTTGATAAAGAGCTCAGAAGAATTGTGGTGCACGACAAAAAAATAAAGCTTAACATTTATGACAACGGCACTATAGATGGGGATACGGTAAGCATTTATTATAACGGAAGACCGATACTAAAAAACAAAGGATTAACAGCAAATCCAATAGTAGTCGAAATTAATTTAGATGAAAATATAGCATTGCACAGTATTGTTTTATATGCCGAAAACCTTGGCAGCATTCCACCCAATACAGCGCTCGTAATTTTTACTACCACAGATGGTAAGCGCTACGAAATGTATGCCAGTGCTACGCTGCAACAAAACGCAGCTATTGTTTTTGAGTATAAGCCAAAGTAGAAACCGCATTATTACTGCAGAAAAAAGTATGTTTTTGTAATAGGAAAAGGCTGCAAAATATTTCGCAGCCTTTTCCTATTATGATCTAATAATAATAATTATCAATTAACGACCAAAACTCCTGTTGCAATAAATTCAATTTCGGTTTTAGGTACAGTTATCTTCTCTATTTCTTCTTTGCTTTTGCCCGCATCTTCAGCGTAATGCTTTAGCATTTCTACTGATGTAATAGTTTTTTGTGCAGTGCCCTGCAATACAACATCTTTCCCAACAATATCTTTTGGCATAAAAAACTTGTAGTCTTTAAAACGTATCATAATACCTTCTCCATCTGTCTGCTCAAGTGTCATCCAGCATCCCTTCTTTTCACAAACTTTGTTTACCGTTCCTTTTACTTTTCCAGTAAATTTTTCTGCAGTAACCAGTTTCTCTTCTAATAAGTTTACTTCTATTGCTCCTGCAGTTGTTGTTCCCGCGCCATATTTTACGCCTTTTACTGCCGATTTTGGTTGCGCAAATGCGCTAACTGATAAACATAGTAACAAACCCAATAGTATCGATTTCATAATAATAATTTTATACGAAATTAAACAAATATTAAAAACATTGTCGGTTATCTTATTTACAATCTTCACAAACGCCGGTTACTACCATAGCTGCTAATTGCTTCGTAAAGTTTTTTGGCAGTTTTACATCAGGTACAGTTACCTCATCGAGACAAATCGTTTTATCGCAAGTACTGCAAATAAAATGTACGTGGTCATCGTGGTGATGCCCCTGCTCGCAATTATGCCTGCACAATGCATACAATACAGAATTATCAGTTGTAGGTATTTGGTGAATAATTCCTTTTTCAACGAAGGTTTGTAAAGTGCGGTAAACAGTTACTCTGTCAAATGCAGATGCTGTATTTTTTTCTATATCAGCATGCGCCAGTGCACCGTCTGTTTCTAAAAAAAGATCGAGTATTTTTTTTCTGCTTTCTGTAACGCTTAGCCCTGATTGCTTTAGTATATCTGGTTGTGTTTTCATTTAGTGTGATTTAGGTAGGGGAGTTGCTAAAGCCATTCATAAATCTTGTATGGTCTACTTTTTCTTTTAGCACCCCTTTAATATCATGCAATAACTTTTGCATATCATCTTCTTTTAAACCGTCATATATTCCTCTTACACGTCTGTATCTATCAACCAGCGCAAAAAATTGTGTATGTATAAATTGGCTTGCAATATTTTGGGAACTATCCGGTTTCTGGTTATCAATTATATAACCTATACGAGCCATTTTATAAAGTGAATCTTTACTGCCTGTTACAAAATTCCAGTTTTTGTTTTGAGCATTGCCGGTTACAGGCGCATTGCTTATAGAGTAAGAGCCATCTGCACTTTTTATTAATGCATTGTTTATCATTTTTTGTTCATACGCTTTTAGCAACGGCACACTATCAACCTCGGGCATACAAGTATGAGAGAGGATGAGAAAATCGTTTTCGTTTTTATATTCGTCGTAAACCCTGCGCATATTGGCATTCATTTTTGGGCAAATGCCTTTGCAGGTTGTAAAAAAATATTCAGCCACGTAAACCTTATCGTCTGTATTTTTTTGGGTGATGGTCTTCCCATCTTGGTTAACAAAACTAAAAGCAGGTACAGCGGGGTTTATTACTTGTAATGGAGATGCATCAAAATCATAGTCTTTCATTATAAAGAAAAAAAAGGCGCCAAGCAGAACTGCAAAAAAGAGTATATAAAACTTTAATTTTTTATTCATTTTAAGGTTACTTTAATTGGTAAGGGGGTTGGATTGTGTAAATCCCTATAATTATTTCAGTGACAAAACCCTTGTAAATCATTAACTAAACATTACTGCAAAGGTACATTTCAAAAATGCAAAACTTCGTTAAGTGTTCAAATTAATTGCAACATTAGTGCAAAAAATATATCTTTGTACTCATTTATGAATGTAAAAATCAACTGGGACGGGCTTGGAATTGCTACCTCACTTGCGTGTGCTATACATTGCATTGGGTTACCCTTGTTGCTAACCAGCCTGCCTTTATTTGGCATCAACATTATACACAATGTTTTTTTTGAGTGGGGTATGATATTGCTTGCGTTCTGTGTTGGTGTGTTTGCATTGTTACATGGTTACAAAACACACCATAAAAATTTGCAGCCGGTTCTTCTTTTTACCGCCGGTTTTTTACTGTTAATAACTAAGCAGTTTTTTATTCCTTATGAGGGTTATTTTGTAGTACCTGCAGTTATTTTAATTGTAAGTGCACATTACATAAATTATAGGCTTTGTACAAAAAGAAAATGCAGTTCTCCTCACCATGCTCACTAGGCTGTATAAAATTAGATTATCTTGAAAACTATTAATTTTAAATAGCAAAAGATAACAATGAAAAATACCCTTTTTTTAATAATGCTCGTTTTCTCCGCTCTGCATATCAAGGCTCAAATGCCTGATGAAATTTCAATAAGAAAAACGCTTGCAGAACAAACAAAAGCATGGAACAATGGTGACCTTGAAAAATTTATGGATGGTTATTGGAAAAGTGACTCGTTGATGTTTATTGGCCAAAGAGGACCTACGTATGGATGGGGCAACACTTTAAAAAATTATAAGAAAAATTATCCCGATACGATTGCGATGGGCAAACTTGATTTTGATTTGATAAGTGTAAAACGTTTATCAGTATTATACTTTTCAGTAGTTGGCAAATGGCACTTAAAAAGAACTGCAGGCGACGAGGGGGGCAGTTTTACACTATTGTTTAAAAAGATTAAAAACAAATGGGTTATTATACAGGACCATAGTAGTTAAGTTGATGTGTAAGTAAATTTAGATTTGCCCTTCGACCTTGCTCCACTTTTTTTTGATGTGTTTATACAAAAAGAAACATCCTACTATAAACGCCACGTAGTAAATGAAATTCTGCAGTGTGGGGGTATTTTCGAAGAGTCCGTATTTTAAATAAAGACCGATAAAAATATTGATTAGCAACCATAAAATAATCAGCGAAACGGTTTGCATAATGGTTACTAAAAAAAGCCTCGTATCGTCTTCCATTCCCATGTGCTAAAGTTATATCAGTTTAAAATCATTTCGCAATGGGGTGAAATTAAACTTTGATTTAATAACCGCATTCCGATTTAAGTAAAATAGACCGCTTATTTTATTAGAATGTTTTTAAAAGCACAGGAATCTCCATTAAATACATTAAAATCTACATTGGTACGAATGCCGTTAACGTGGCCGGTTTCATTGTGTTGCCAAAAAGTCCAATTACGTTGTATGCGTGGTTTATTTTTTTCAAGATAATGGGCTACCCAAAGTGGATAATCATCAAACCGACCTACAAGAAAAGTATTGTAGAAATTTATGTTGCTGTAAATGATTGGCTTTACTTTGTATCGTTTTTCAACAAGCTTTAACCAGTCTGAAACGCGTTGCTGCAAATCATATACAGAAGTTCCGTTTGCCTGCTCCACATCCAGCACCGGCGGCAGGTCGCCCTTTTTTAAATAAACATGCTCGACAAAATTTGCGGCCTGTAGTTTACCGCTTTTATTACCTATAAAAAAATGATAAGCACCTCTTGGTATACCTGCGGCTAAAGAATTGCGCATATTATTACGGTATTCAACATCTACTAAATCGGTACCTTCTGTTGCCTTAATAAATGCAAACCCAACAGCCACGTTGTTCACTTTCATTTGCTTTACATCATTCCACGAAATTTCCTGTTGGTGCCTGCTAACATCTATTCCATGTATTTGATAATTAACCGGGATGTAAATGCCAAACTCTTTGTTAAGAACAAAGGTTGGTTTATTAAAACGGTCTTTATAATAATAAGCAACTATAGAAAAGCAAACTAAAATAATAACAGTGTAAAATATCTTGTTGCCAAAGCCCCTCACTTTCTTTCCCATACTAATCTAAACCTTTAAATGATCGTCCAAAAAAAGCAATATGAAACCTACCTCATTATTTGCTTCGTCACTATTTTACCAGCCGATTTTACTTCAACTATATAAGCTCCTCTTGCCCAATTACCTGATTGTATTTGTACTAAAACAGCACCAAAAGTAAGCGGTATATTTTTGTTGTAAAAAACTTGGCCAAGTTTATTATAAATTCTTACCAACGCATGCTCATCTTTAAAATCATGCACATAAATATTAAATGGATTGTCAACAGGGTTTGGGTAAATATCTACTATGCCTTCACCATTGTTTGTGGGTGGCGGCGGTGGTGGTGTACAGCTTCCATCGTTAATCGAAGCCGTTTTTTCTGTAGTATTGCCTCTTGTAACAAGCCAGGCTTCGGGGTCTATTAATACAGTGTCTGCAGTAAAACTCAATGACCTAATAAAATTTTCACCATTAAAATTGTTATCGAGCACCACCGTTTTTTCTTGCGTAGCATTTTTAAATTTTAATGCAACCGGCAGTTTAAAGAAAGATACGGAAGAGTGCGAAGTGGTTTGCGACAACTTGATATTTACACAATTGCTATCAAGTACATTCCATTTTACCTGATAACTCGGGTAACCTTGTCCTGTATACCACTGGTCAAAAAAGTAGGTAAGGTTTTTACTGCTTTCTGCTTCAAGGTTTCTTTTAAGATCAGCTGTTGTTGCATTGCCATACACCAAAGTCGGGTCTTGTTGGTAACGCCTCAGTCCTCTTAAAAAAACATCGTCGCCTAAAATAAAACGAAGCATAAATAAGAGGTAACTGCCTTTGTTGTAACTAAGTCTACTGCTAAAAATAAGGTTAAGATTGGTTGTATCTGCCACCTTAACGGTCCCACCTAGTTGCGACGTAATATTATTAATTATATTTTTTCTGTTTGCCAAAGCATTTGCAGGATACTTTGTTTCCATATTAAAAGCTGCGAGGTAAGTGGCAAAACCTTCATTTAACCAAATATCTTCCCAGCTGTTGCAGGTAATTTTATCGCCAAACCACTGGTGGCCCAATTCGTGTGCCATCAACGATTCATCCGGCGTTACGATAAACGTAGATGTTTGGTGCTCCATACCACCACCCCAGCCGAATTGTACATGCCCGTATTTTTCATTTATAAAAGGGTAAGGGCCAAAATTGTTATGATATAATTGCATCGCCTGCAACACATTTGCTGTATTGGTTTGAAAAAGTGCTAAATTTTCAGGATAGCAATAGGTAAGCATTGGTAGGTTTATGGAGCCCAGTTGTACAGTATTATTAAATACTGCATAGTTTGTAATTGCCATACAGATTAGATAAGAAGAAATGGCGTATCGGTGTTTCCAGTGCGAAGTTGTTTTACCTCCTGCCAAAGCCTTTTCTGATGTCAGCAAGCCATTACTGGCAGATCGGTATGCAGCGGGTGCAGTGATAAAAACATCTATCGAATCAGCTTTATCATTAATACCGTTTTTACATGGCCACCAATCTCTGGAGCCATAAGACTCGCTCAGCGTCCACATTACAGGAACACCCGCATGTGTAGTTTGTATAAAAGAACCAAAGCCGGTATTTGGTGGCACACCTTGGTACCAAATGCTTACTGAATCAAGCACATTTACATTAATGGTAGCAGGAAAATTAATAACAAGCGTATTAGAAGGTTGCGAATATACCAGTGCAGTACCATCTCTTTTAACGCTGTCTGCAACAAGGGGTGCCATCAAATCAAGCGTGATGGATGATAAAGCCGCAGTAGGTTTAAAGTATACAGTTACTTTGCCGTTAATATATCTAACAGCAGGATCTGCTTCCCACTCACACCTGTAATATTTCACATCAAAATTATCTGATGCTGCTGTAAATTTTGATCCATTTGAAACTACATTCTGGCGAGCGTACATTTCCATTCTGGCGATAGATTCTACGTTAGTATTTTGCTGACCAAATAGAACTTCAGTAAAAAGTAAAAGTGAAAATAGAAGTGTTTTCATAATAGTATTCGTAATTAATTTGACGCAGCTTTATTGTGGCATATTCAATTCGGCTTATTTATCTAATCACCTTTTCAAAGATGAATTTACATCTTACTCGAAACGTATAATTGTTGTGTTTATTTTAATATGCTGATGAAATTAATAATTATTATAATAAGCGGTATTTTACTGTGTTAAATATTACTGTAAGTATATAAGAAACCTTTTACTAACCTGCATCTCAGCATAACTAAGTACTTTTGTACCCATGCCCGATTTTAATATTAATGATGCAGTAAATTTTGCCAGCAAGCTTACACCTGCACGTGCATGGAATGGGTTAAAAGTCGTGAGTAGTTTTTTCTTAAGTAAACTCTTGGATAGACCTATACAATGGGGATTCCCCGTTTCTATTTCTTTTGAGCCAACTACAAGTTGTAATCTTCGTTGCCCCGAATGCCCAAGCGGTTTAAGGGCATTTACAAGACCAACAGGCATGTTGCAAAAAGATTTTTTTACTGAAACGATTGATGATATTCATAAAGAACTTTTATACCTCATTTTTTATTTTCAAGGAGAACCATATTTAAATACTTCTTTTTTAGATATGGTTAAATACGCATCTAATAAAGGCATTTATACAGCTACAAGTACTAACGCACATTATCTTACGGACGAGGCAGCAAAAAAAACAGTGGAGAGCGGGCTGGACAGATTAATCATTTCTATAGATGGCACAACGCAGGAAGCATACAAACAGTATCGTGTAGGCGGCAGCCTTGATAAAGTACTGGAAGGTGCAAAAAATATTGTCAAATGGAAAAAAGAATTAAACAGCAAAACACCTTTTGTTTTCTTTCAGTTTTTGGTAGTTAAACACAATGAACACCAAATAGAAGATATAAAAAAAATTGCCAAAGAAATTGGTGTAGATGAAGTACGTTTTAAAAGTGCGCAGGTGTACGATTACGAAAACGATCCCAACCAGTTAATCCCTGTAAACGAAAAGTACAGTCGCTACAAACGCAATGCAGACGGGAGCTTTAAGGCAAAAAACAAATTTGCTAACCGCTGCTGGAAACTTTGGCATGCCAATGTAATTACATGGGATGGCTTGGTTGTGCCTTGCTGTTTTGATAAAGATGCCATGCATCGTTTGGGCAATTTAAAAAACGAGCCATTCAAAAAAATATGGCAGAACGATAATTACAAACAGTTTAGGAGCGAATTGATGAAGAGCAGAAAGAATATTGATATTTGTGCCAATTGCAGCGAAGGTGAATCAGTTTGGAAATAAATTAATTTACAGTGACATTTCAGCATTTAATATCAGATGTTAAAACATACTTTAAGTTAAAATAAACCGGATATTAATTATTGTAGCAAAATTTAAATAAACGACCTTTAGTAAAATAAAATTATTTTATTTTGAGACTGCAACCCGCAATGTTGCAGCTTTTTTTTATTATTGTATACCTATTATGAGTTTAGAAAAAGACATCAACCAGACAAAGTTTAGAACGGAGCACCAAAAAGTAATTATCAATATAATTTACACTTATAACTGGATGAATGAAAGGCTGAAAAGCTTTTTTGAAAAAGAAGATATTACGCAACAGCAATTCAATATTCTGCGTATTCTTCGTGGTGCAGTAACGCCAATTTCTACTTCACAAATAAGGGAAAGAATGCTCGATAAAATGAGCGATACCAGCCGCATAGTTGACAGATTAATTACCAAGTCGCTTGTAAAAAAAATTATATGCTCCGGCGATAAAAGAATGGTTGATGTAACCATCACTCCAAAGGGCAGAAAACTGTTGGAAAAACTGGATGCATTTGAGCTTACGATGGATGCTGTTGCAGGCGCACTCACAGAAGCTGATGCAAAAAATGTAAACAAACTGTTAGATAAAATGAGACTAAGTTCTTAAAAGTCCCTGTATTTATTTTCGTCTTTCAATCTACCCTCATGAAATTTTGTTTGTTACTTTTTTCTATTTTTTTTCTGTATATGGCAAATGCACAAACTCCCGCAAAGCCTGAGTTTAGGGCCGTGTGGGTTGCTACGGTAGACAATATAGACTGGCCCGACTCCCCAACAATTTATGCCCACATTCAAAAAGCTGCTTTTTTAAAATTGCTAAATATGCACCAGCGCAATGGTATGAATGCGGTAATTGTGCAAGTTCGGCCTGCGGCAGATGCATTTTATCCATCACCTTTTGAGCCATGGAGCCAATGGCTAACAGGCGTGCAGGGCCAGGCACCGTTTCCTTATTACGATCCGCTCGAGTTTATGATAACAGAAACACATAAACGTGGTATGGAATTTCATGCGTGGATGAACCCCTATCGAGCTGTTTTTAGTATCAAAAATTCTTCTATAGCAGCTACACACGTTACTCGCCAACACCCCGAATGGTTTCTTACTTATGGAGACAAAAAATATTTTGATCCCGGCAACAAAGATGTACAGCGTTATGTAACAAAAGTTGTAAAAGACATTGTTACCCGCTACAAAATAGATGCAATACATTTTGATGATTATTTTTATCCATACCGTATTCCAGGCAAAGAATTTCCTGACGATGCAAAGTACAGGCAATATGGTGGCGGTATGAGCAAAGATACCTGGCGCCGCAGCAATACAGATTCTATTATTGTAATGCTTGGTAAAACAATAAAAGAAGCCAACCCAAAATGTAGGTTTGGCATTAGCCCTTTCGGTATTTGGCGCAATGCATCTGTAGATTCTATGGGCAGCAATACCAAAGGTGGACAAACAAATTACGATGACCTTTATGCCGATATTTTACTTTGGTTGCGCATGGGTTGGATAGATTATGTAGCCCCACAATTGTATTGGGAGATAGACCACAAGCTTGCAGATTTTAATACCCTTGCGGATTGGTGGGCAACGCACAGCTATGGCAAAGATTGCTACATTGGCATTGGTTATTATCGTGCAGGTAGCAACGAAGCTTGGCGAGATAAGACACAACTTCCAAGACAAATACAAAAAATACGAAGCCTCCCTGCATTAAAAGGCATGGCATTTTACAGCAGTAAGGTTTTCGAAAAAAATCCCAATGGCTGGAACGATACACTCCGTTTAAATTATTTTAAAGATAAATTAATGCGTTAGGAGCAGCAGCATTTTTTCAATCTTCAGCTTCAGTATCGGGCTGTACGCTTTACCTGCTCCGCCTTTGGCGGATGCGGTGCCGCTGCCATCCCGGCTATACTCATCATAAAATCTTTGCTGAACTTTGCTTGACATTTTTTATAAACTAATACTATAAGTTTACTTTCCATTTACATATGTATACTTCGTAATTTCGCCGCCTTATTAACGAGATTGTAAAGATGAAGAAGATACTTTTCCTACTATTTATATTAATTACATCAATCAATATTTTTGCGCAAAATACTTTTAAGGCAATTTTAAAAAACGAAAAAACGGGTGAAGTGTTGATCGGTTTTTCTGTCAGTATAAAAAGTAAAGCAAATAATGCTATAAGCGACAGTGCAGGATTTGTGCAACTAACAAACATTGCAAATGGCAAGCACACAATCATTATATCAGGCATTGGCTACACTGAAAAAGAAATTAATATCAGCTTCCCACAAAATGAAACTGTATTTATTTTAATGGATGCATCGGCAGAAGATTTAGAAGAAATAAAAGTAGTAACATCCACAAGAAGCAGTCGAAATATAAAAGATATTCCTACACGCATTGAAGGAATACCAGCAGCCGATCTTGATGAGAAATCTGTAATGCAGCCTGGCAATATTAAAATGTTAGTATCAGAAATTTCAGGTGTACAAACGCAACAGACTTCTCAGGTATCAGGTAGTTCAAGCATTCGCATTCAAGGGCTCGAAGGAAAGTATACCCAGCTTTTGCAGGATGGATTTCCATTATACTCAGGTTTTGCAAGTGGTTTAAGTGTATTGCAAATACCACCTTTAAATTTAAAAAGAGTGGAAGTTATAAAAGGTGCAACATCTACTTTATATGGAGGTGGCGCAATAGCAGGGCTTATAAACTTGATAACAAAAGTACCTACCGACGAAAAAGAAATTTCTTTTCTTGCTAATGTTAACCAAACAGGTGCACTAGACTTAAGTGGATACTATGGAGAAAAATATAAGAAAACCGGGCTTACTTTATTTGCTTCAACAAACGCCCAAAAAGCCTACGATGCCAACAACGATGGCTTTTCAGATATTCCAACATATACACGTTACTCATTCAACCCAAAGTTTTATTATTACCCTACCGATAAAACTACATTAAGTATTGGTGTAAATGCAGGTTTTGAAAAACGCATTGGCGGCGATATGATTGCAATAGATAACAAAGCCGATGCCGTGCATACATTTTATGAAAGCAACAACAGCGATCGTTTCAGCACACAAGCTTCTTTTGAAAAGATATTTTATAATAAAAATATACTCACAATAAAAAACAGTGTTTCGTTTTTCAATAGAAAGATTGAACGAAGAAATTACAATTTTGATGGGAAACAAACAGCGAGTTTTAGTGAAGTGAATCTGCTTATTCCAAGAGAAAAATCTGAATGGAATATAGGCGCAAATTATATTTCAGATAATTTTGAGCAGAGAAATACTACAGCGGCTAAATTAAATTATAACAATACTGCAGTTGGCTTATTTGCACAAAACAATTTAAAGATAACAGAGAAATTTATTGCTGAAAGTGGGCTACGGTTTGATATTACGAACAAGAACCGAACTTTTGTCTTGCCAAGATTATCATTACTCTACAAAATAACAGAAAAACTTACTTCAAGAGTTGGAGGAGGTTTAGGTTATAAATCGCCGAACATTTTTTCTGAAGATGCAGAAGAAAAAGCTTTTAAGAATATAACGCCATTAAATTTTGCAACAGTTAAAGCCGAAAAATCTTATGGATTAAATGGAGACTTAAATTATAAAACAACCATTTTCAATGATATTAATTTCTCTGTTAATCAACTGTTTTTTTATACTATCATTAAAGATCCGTTAGTACTTGAGCAAGTTACTGCCAGCAATGATTTTGCTTTTAAAAATGCACAGGGCAATGTTGATACAAAGGGTTTTGAAACAGCACTAAAATTTAAATTTGATGATATTTCGTTGTTTGTTGGCTACACGTTTACAGATGTAAAAAGGAATTTCAATAATGTATCTTCTCCTAATCCATTGTCTGCAAAGCATCATTTAAATGTAGATTTAATGTATGAGCTTAGTGAGAAATTACGAATTGGTTATGAGCTTTATTATACCGGGCAGCAATATTTATCAAATGGCCAAAAGGCCAGAGATTATTGGGTTACAGGCATTTTTAGCGAATATAAATTTAAGCACTTTAGTCTCTTCATAAACTTCGAAAACTTTACAGATACCCGCCAGTCACGGTGGGAGAGTTTGTATACCGGCAGTATTCAAAACCCTTTCTTTGCAGAAGTTTATACACCCATTGAAGGTTTTATATTTAATGGAGGTTTTAAAATTAAACTATAAGATTTAGTCCTTGTTTACTCGGCAATAAAATGTAAATTTCAGAAGTATATTTTCTTTCAGCTTCTAAATACAAATTATGCCTCTCATATCCATCCTTTCTGCAAGTGTAAGAACTGGCCGTAACAGCCATCGTGTTGCACTTTATTTTGAAAAATACTTGGCGGAAAATAAGCTTGCGGAAACAGAAATGCTTGATCTAATGGAATATAATTTTCCCATTTTTGAAGAACGACTTCAATTTCAGGCTTCGCCAACACCAAAAACGTTGGAGTTTGCAAAAAAAATAAAAGACAGTGACGGGATTATTATTGTTACACCAGAATACAATGGCGGTTACCCCGCAAGTCTAAAAAATGTAATTGATCTTTTGCTTGTAGAGTGGCGACATAAACCAATTGCCATTGCTACTGTTTCATCAGGTGCATTTGCTGGCACACAAGTAATTACATCTTTACAGTTTACATTATGGAAAATAAAAGCATGGACCATCACCGAAATGTTTTCAGTGGCAAAAGTGCAAGACAATTATGATGAAAAAGGCAATGCTGTTGATAAGGAAGCAACTGATAAAATAGCAGCAGGTTTCATTAAAGAATTATTATGGTGTATAAAAGCAGATAAAGCTGACCTGTAATTTTTTTAGTTTTTTCAATTTAGTTATGAGCATTGTCAGTTTTGACACTGATGTTCATCAGTATTTATTTTGGTATATAAAAGTAATTTTATATTTAAACAGGTAGACATAATGTTCACTTTTTAAATATTAAAATTACTTCCATGAAAACGCTCATCGTTGCAACAGACTTTTCTCCCGTTGCTTTAAATGCTGCTGAATATGCAGTAAAAATGGCAAAGACACTGGGAGCAGATATTTTACTTTTTAACGTTTATGAGGTTTTACCAAACTACGGAGAAATGGTTATTGACCTTAATGTAGATGACTTAAAAAAAGCCGCCCAGACATCTATATTAAGTATTAAAAAAATATTACTTAAAGAAGGCAGTGTAGATTTAACTATAAACACAGAAGTTAGATTAGGTATTTTTAAAAATGAATTGGCTGTTTTGTGCGAAGTCATCAATCCATACGCTGTTATAATGGGCAGCCAAGGCAAATCAAAAACGGAACATTTTTTAATGGGTTCTCATGCAGGGAAAACGATGAATCACTTTGCATGGCCAATGATAACAGTTCCACCTACTGCTAAATTTTCCACTATTAAAAAAATAGCCATTGCTTACGACTTTGAAATAGCCATACAGGAAGATTTAATAAAAGACATCAAATTGCTTGCAAGTGATTTTAATGCATCCATCGATATTTTAAATGCCGCCGATGAAACTTATTTTAATGAAAATCTTGTATTTCTCTCCCGCATACTTGAAGATGCTTTTAAGCCAGTTAATATTAAATATGATTTACTAACTGCCCATCACTCAGATGAAGGGATTTTAAAGTTTGTTGATGAAAATAATATTGACCTTTTAATTGTAATGCCCAAGCATCACAACCTGCTTGAAAGGTTATTTCAAAAAAGCCATACAAAACAACTTGTACTGCATAGCCATGTGCCTGTAATGGCTTTAAGTAATTAAAGTTTTACACTTCCCTTACTATCTCCTATTTATACATAATTATTTTAGGACTTAAAATTGAGGCACAGTGTGTATTATTTTATATATTTCTAATGTTGTTTAAAAATGCATTCAATTGGTTACTCATGAAAACACTCATCTTTAGCACTAAGCCCTACGAACAACCCTATTTAGAAACTGCCAACAAGCAACAGGCAGAAATAGTTTTCCTTAAAAAATCTTTATCAGTAGATACAGCCCACCTTGCCACAGGGTTTGATATTGTAAGCATTTTTACAGGGGATGATGCCTCTGCAGAAGTTTTGGAAATACTTCATAACATTGGCGTAAAGTATATTACTACCCGGGCTGCAGGTCACGACAATATTGATATTGAAAAAGCAAATGAATTGGGTATTGAAGTTACAAACGTGCCTGCGTATTCGCCTTACGCCATAGCAGAACATGTTATTTCATTAATAATGGCGCTTAATAGAAAAGTTATTACAGCATACAAACAAGGGCAACAACAAAATTTTACTACTGATAATTTAATCGGTTTCGATTTGCATGGCAAAACAATCGGAATAATTGGCGTTGGCATTATTGGAAGCGTACTCGTGAAAATTATGCACGGTTTTGGCTGTAAAATTTTGTGTTGTGACTTAGTAGAAAATACTGATTTAAAGGAAAAGTATGGAGTAAAATATACTGACAAGGAAACGCTTTGTGCATCTGCAGATATCATCAGCATTCATACATCGTCAACTCCTGAAACAAAATACCTCATCAATAAAAAATTAATTGCCTTAATGAAATCGGATACAATGCTCATTAATACCGGGCGTGGGGTATGTGTTAATACATTAGATGTAATAGAGGGATTACAAAATGGAAACATTGGCTATTACGGTGCTGATGTTTATGAAAATGAAAGGGGTGTTTTCTTCTGTGATCTTACGGGGAAAGAAATGAAGGATGATCTGTTGAAGAAATTATTGTCATTGCCCAATGTATTAATAACTCCACACCAGGCATTTGCCACTGTTCAGGCACTTACAAATATTGCCGATACTACTTTTTACAATATTGATTGTGCGCAAAACATGATTCCTTGCAAAAATTTATTAACCCATTCATTGGTGGAAGAAAGTATAAGTGGCAATGGAAATAATTAAATTTTTTTATGCTCCCTATAATTGTAACGGTAACTTTTAGCCCTTGTATTGATAAAAGCACATCAATAAATAAACTGTTGCCCGATAAAAAACTTATAGCTATCGCACCAAAATCTAAAGCCGGTTGAGGTGAAATATAGAAGTCTTGTTTGCAACAGTGCAGAACACAAAAAGTAACGAAATAAAATCTCAAACATTTTATTTCGTTATACATTTACTTATGCCCGCTACAGAAAATAATTTTAACCAGTCATACCGTTACGAAGCCCTGTTTAACCACGCTTCTATGGGCATAGTCGTAGTAAACAGCAATGGAATTATTCTTTCCGTAAATCCTTTTGCACTAAATCTTTTCTGTTATACAACAAATGAAATAATTGACAAGCCAATAGAAATACTTATTCCAAAAAGATTTCACAACAGGCACGTTGACCATAGAGAAAATTACACGCACAACCCTAAGAGCAGACCTATGGGAGTGGGGATGGATTTGTTTGGCGTAAAAAAGGATGGGAGAGAATTTCCGGTAGAGGTTAGTTTGGGTACTTACGAAAAAGATGGCGACAAAAATGTGATTGCATTTATAAGCGATACATCTATTAGAAAAAATGCCGAAGCAGAAATTATAAAATTAAATGATGAACTGGAAGCAACAGTAAAGCTGCGCACACAAGAATTGACAGATGCTATGCGCCAGTTAGAAAAATCTAAAGAAGAATTATCTAGGTCGTTGGATAAAGAAAGAGATTTAAGTGAATTGAAGTCACGCTTCGTGTCAATGGCATCTCATGAGTTTCGCACACCATTAAGTACAGTGCTTTCCTCGTCTTACCTCATAGAAAAATATATAAATGCGGACGAACAGCCTAAACGGGAAAAGCATTTGCAACGAATTGTATCTTCTGTAAATATGCTTACAGATATTTTAAATGATTTTTTAAGTGTTGGCAAAATTGAAGAAGGGAAAATTCCTGTGCGCCTTTCTTATTTTAATATCAAAACACATATTGAAGCAATTATAGAAGAAATTAAAAATAATTTAAGACCCGGCCAACAAATTAAATATAAGCATGAAGGCGAAACAAAAGTGGAAATGGATAGCTCGTTAATGAAACACATTATTATGAATCTGGTATCTAACGCCAGTAAATTTTCTGGTGAAGGGAGTGTTATTGAAATGGACACCACAAGTACTCAACAGCAATTAATACTCCGTGTAAAAGATAATGGAATTGGTATTTCTAATGAAGACCAAAATCATTTGTGGGAGCGATTTTTTAGAGGAGCCAACGTGGCAAACATACAGGGCACGGGTCTAGGGCTTCATATAATCTCAAAATACGCTGAGTTAATGAATGGCACCACCGCCTGCAACAGCGAGCTGGAAAAAGGAACAGAATTTATATTAACTTTTGATAAGAAATAAAAACTATTCACTTTGTGTTTAACAAACAATAAAGGAGATGAAAAAGATTTTACTCATAGAAGATAACGATGACATAAGGGAAAATACTGCCGAAATACTCGCACTTGCAAACTATGAAGTAATAACTGCTGCTAATGGAAAAATTGGTGTAGAGCAAGCATTGAAGATGATACCGGATTTAATCGTTTGCGATATTATGATGCCTGTACTCGATGGGTATGGCGTATTACATGCAGTTCAAAAAAACGAAATAATAAAAAATACTCCTTTTATTTTTCTTACTGCAAAAACGGAACGAAACGATTTTAGAAAAGGGATGGATCAGGGTGCTGATGACTATATTACCAAACCTTTTGACGGCACTGAATTATTAAAGGCGATAGACAGCCGGTTAAAAAAAATAGATGCACTGAAGCAATATTTAAATCCAACAATAGAAGATTTAACTGTATTGCTGCAATCGTCTTATAGTAAGACAGACTTACATTCTCTTGCTGAAGACAGAAATATAAATAAATATAAAAAGAAGCAGGTAATCTATACCGAAGGCAATCATCCTAACAGGTTGTATTATGTGGTGACAGGAAAAGTAAAGGCCTACAAAACAAATGATGACGGCAAAGAGCTTGTAACAGAATTATATTGCCCCGGCGATTTCTTCGGATATATAGCTATGCTTGAAGAGACTGTTTACCATGATACAGCAGAAACCATGGAGGAAACAACCTTATCTGTTATACCTAAAGAAGATTTTGATTCTCTCATAAACAATAACCCTGAGGTAGCTAAAAAATTTATACAGTTGCTGGCAAAAAATATAACGGAAAAGGAAGATCAGTTATTGGGACTTGCTTATAATTCACTGCGCAAAAAAGTAGCAGAGGCATTGATGCTTTTACAAAAAAAATACAAGACGGAAGCTACACAAGACTTTGAAATAAGCATAAGCAGAGAAACGCTGGCAACAATTGCAGGCACTGCAACGGAATCGCTTATACGTACATTAAGCGATTTTAAAAATGAACAATTGATAGATATTAAAGCCGGAAATATTGTGCTGTTAAATAAAAAGAAATTAGAGCATTTAGTAAATTAGTTTATTTGAAAGGTTTAAAATTGATTTTTAAAAGAAGTAAATAGGTAACATTATGAAATGATTTATCTGTATAATAACTATTTCTCAAACATCATCGCTGCAAGCCTTGCATCCCTGTTATACAAATCTTTTCTAAAGTTTAATTGCCCTTCCGAATCTACCCATGCTGTGAAGTAGACGATGAAAACGGTTTCTGACTTTTTTAATGTTACAAATTCTTCTTTGCCTAAATGCATGGCAGTATAGATTTTTTCTGACGACCAAGCAGTATCATTTTTAAATAAATAGTTTGCCAGTTTTTCTGCGTCTGACAGGCGTATGCATCCATGGCTAAAGGCCCGGCTACTTTGGGTGAATAAAGATTTTGAAGGTGTATCATGCAGGTAAATATTATAGCTGTTTGGGAACAGGAATTTTACATAACCTAACGCATTATCAGCACCAGATCTTTGCCTTATCTGCCCATTACTCCACTCCATATGGTGGTTTGCTAAATAATTTTTATTACGGCGGATACCGGGTAAAATTTCATTTTTTAGTATGCTTGGTGGTACATTCCAATAAGGACTAAATACCACATATTTTATTTTGCCTGAAAAAATCACCGTATTGTGTACAGGCTTTCCTACCACTGCATCCATACTCCAATGGAGGCTGTCATGCTCATAGGCATGAAGTTTAAATTCAGGAATGTTTACTACCAAATAATCTGTTGCAACACTTACAGGCACCCATCTGCTGCGTTCCATATTTACCATTATTTGCTGCATCCTTGTTTCAATTGGCACATTCAATTCCGCTACCAGTGCCTTGCCAATAATCCCATCAATTGTTAATCCAAAACGTCGCTGCAGTTTCTTAACAGCTGCTTCAAGTTTATCATCAAATATTTTATTGGTATAGTCTGACGGCAAATCACCCGAAATAAAAAGCCATTTTTTAACGGCGGTAATAATTAGAGTGGAATCTCCTTTTTTAAGACTTTTGTCTACATCGGCAACAAAGGCGAAACCACCGGCTTGCTTAATATCTTCGTATTTCTTTAACTGATTTTTTAGCAATGAATATTGTCTGTAAACAGGTGGACTGTTTAATATATCTTTTCCGTTAAGCAATGAATCAAGTAGAACTGTGTAGGACATTTTTTTTCGGGGGATGAACCAGTTATTGCCTTGCGTTTCTTTTTCACTTAAGCCTGCCCATACATTTTTTGCATAAACAAAATATTGAGCAGTCAACATTATTTCGGTATTCACATTTATACTGTCCGCTTGATCGGTACCCATCATCAATGCAAATTCAGTTTGGTACGGTAATTTTTTTTTATCCCTTCATTTGTTATGTTTTGAGTATGGTTGTATAAGTTAGCTGCCTGCTCAATTAAACCATTATCATCAAACCAGGCATAAGCATATTGCCTGTTGAAATAAAAAGAATCTAACTCCTTTTTAAAAGAAATTAATTGCGGATATTTTATAATGAAATCAGTGAGCTTTATCGAATCAAATTTTATTTTCTGTTGGTTGCTAAAGTTATCAGCGACACTATTTGCAGCAACAACAGCATCTTTTTGTAAGTGATTGTTTTGCCCGCTATTGTGTTTACATGAAATGCTTAGTACAAGCAGTAATAATAATTTCGGTTGGAGCATTTTCATTTAAGCTATTTGATTTTAATAAAAATTTTAAGCCTATGTATATAATATGACAGATGCTGTCTGCCTGTTTTGCTAATAATTTTTATTACTCATGTTTCTAATCTTTCAAAGTTCAAATGAATTTATTATTATAATAATGATATGAATCATGTTAAGAAGTAACAAGGGTTGGTGGTATTAATGAATTTTGAGATGATGAGGCGTAAAATTAAGTTGACCAAATTTATAAATTGGTGTACGGGCGAAATTAGTAATATGAAAATGGATGATAAATTGGCTTTTTATTTTGAATTTTAAAGGTGTGCCGAAGGAGAAGTAAATCCCCAAGCATTATACTCACTCGGAAAGAAGAAAGCAGGAGAACTGCTGTTGATAAAATCACTTCTTTTTAAAACTACAAAACAAAAAATTCTGTGTAATATTATTGGGTGTTGTGTGTTCTTCTTCTATGCATTTAATTCTATTAAAGGCAACTTCAAACCTTGCAGATATAGAGGCTTGTGAATATTGTTTTATTGCTAAGCCGCTGCATTTTTGGGGACCGTTTTCGGAGAATGTACCAAGTATCAAACAGCCATTTTTCTTAATGGCGTTTTCAGCAATTGAAATGTATTTGTAAATATTTTCTTCGGTTGTTAGAAAATGGAAGGCAGCTCTGTCGTGCCAAAACTCAAATTGTACCGTTGGCTTAAATTGTGTTACATCACTAACAATCCAATGCACCATATTTGCTTTGGTTCCTAATCTTTTTTTAGCTCTGTCAATTGCCTTTTTTGAAATATCGAGTACATAAATATTCTTATAACCCTTGTCAAGTAGGGCATCAACAAAAAGACTATCGCCACCGCCAATATCAATAATGTTTGCATCTACCGGCAAATTGAATAATGCAACAAAGTCCATGGAGGTTTTTGGATAGGGCTGAAACCAGCTTACTTCATCTGCTGCTTTTGTGCTGTAAACTTCATCCCAATGTTGCGATGTATTCATATTTAAATTTAATGTGTAACACTTGTTGTTTCAAATTGTTTAACAGCTTCTCCCAAATCAAATACTTTTACGGCAGTATTCAATGTAGATTGTAAAAGCGAACTGCCTGCTGCACTTCTATAGCCACCTGCACAATGGACCACAATTGGTTTATCTACTGGGATTTCATTTAACCTGTTTCTTAGTTCTGCTAAAGGGATAGTAATTGCACTGTCAAATATTTTGCCCTCTTTTACTTCTGATGTATTTCTTATATCAATAATGGTATAATTGTCCAAATGATTTTTAAATTCGGTTACATCAATTTTATCGGCTTTTAAATTTGCATCTTCAATAACAAATACTGAGGTAATTTGGCTTTCATAACCAATAGCTGCAGTCCTTTGTAACATTCTTTGTAACTGCTCTTTATTTTCACCTGCCAAATAGAATTGCTCACCCGGTTTTATAATGCTACCTAACCATGTTTCAAATTTGCCATCTTCCATTAAATTAATGGAATGAGAAAGTTGTCCATCTTTAAACAAATTCTCTTTTCTTGTATCAACAATCCATATCGTTTTATCTAAAGCTTGACTCGTTTCTTTACTAACAGTTTCACCAATTTTTATGTTAGCTAAACTTTCATTCATTGCGGGCGCACCTTTTATATTAAGTTCAACATCAAAAGAAAAATATTGGGGGATGAAGGGTTGGTCGGCTAATAAATTATTTATAAATTTTTCTTCTGTTGCTTTCTGTAAACTCCAGTTGGTTTGCTTTTCTTTACCAATAGTACTGCTGCTATCCTTGCTTAAATTCTTGCCACAAAGCGTACCTGCTCCATGCGCCGGATATACCAAAACATCATCATCTAAAATCATCAATTTATTTCTCAAAGAATGGTACATCTGTTTGGCAAGGTCTGATCTCGAAGAGTGAATTTTGCCTGCACCTTCTCTTAAATCAGGTCTGCCACAATCGCCTATAAACAATGTATCCCCTGTAAATACGGCTTTTTGTTTTCCTTCATGTTGTAATAAAATACTGATGCTATCTGCCGAATGCCCGGGAGTATTAATAGCTGATAATTTTATCTTGCCTAACTGTATAGATTGTCCTTCGTCAAATGTATGATGTGGATACAAAGCACCAACTAGTTTACTTATATAAATTGTTGCGCCAGTTTTTTGATGTAACTCTAAATGGCTACTAACAAAATCTGCATGCGGATGCGTTTCTATAACTCCTGTTATTTGCGCATATTGCTCTTTTGCATAATCGAAATATTGTTGTGTATTGCGAGCCGGATCTATTAATATTATCTTCTTTTCGCACGCACTTAAAATAGCGTAGCTAAAATGCGAAAGGTTCTTGTCTTCAAATTGTTTTATCTGCATCGTTAATCTTTTTAATTTTAGTGAGGTAATTTTTCTCTAATTAAACCATATACCCAAGTACCCGCAATTGCACTTATTAAAGCAACCAAAACTACTAATGCGCCCGAGCCAATTTGTGCAAACATGGGTCCGGGGCATGCTCCTGTAAGTGCCCAGCCAAAACCAAAAAGTAACCCACCATAAATTTGCCCTTTACTAAATTTTTTTTGTGCTAATTCAATCTTTTCACCACTCAACGTTTTTACATTAAACCTCTTTATTAATTGTATAGAAATCATTCCTGTAACAACCGCAGAGCCAATTACGCCATACATATGAAAACTTTGTAACCGAAACATTTCCTGTATGCGAAACCACGAAATAACTTCTGACTTTATCAGTATTATTCCGAAAACAATTCCGATTATTAAATACTTAAAATACGAAAGTGCAGTTCCGTTTTCACTTCGTTCTTCTATATAAGTCGCATCTAAAGAGCGAACTTCAAAATCTGTATTGATTTGTTTTGTTTTTATTGTTGTTGTATCATTCATAAGTTAAAGCATTAAAATAAATGGAAGAATAAGGTTAGCCATAATAAAGCCGCCAATCATAAAACAAATGGTGGCTATTAACGAAGGGAGTTGCAAATTTGAAAGACCCATTATTGCATGCCCCGAAGTGCAGCCTCCGGCGTATCGGGTACCAAACCCTACTAAAAAACCTCCACCAACAATTAGTATAAAACCCTTGAGTGTGAACAATGCAGGGAAGTTAAAAAGTTGTGCCGGTACCATGGAATTGAAATCAGTAATTCCATATATTGAAAGTTCCTGAACAAGTTTTGGATTTACCTGAACGGGCTGATTATTGGTTAATAAAAATCCTGCTATTAAACCTCCAATTAGCACACCCGTTACCAAAAAAAGATTCCATGCTTCTTTCTTCCATTCGTAACTAAAGAAGGGAATTTTTGCAGGTATACATGCTGCACAAATATGCCGCAGCGATGATGATATGCCAAAAGTTTTGTTACCAATAATTAGTAGTAGCGGCACCATCAACCCTATTAATGGACCTGCAACATACCATGCCCACGGCTGTTTAAAAAATTCAATCATACTTTAACTTGTTTTTTAGTGATTTGTTGAAAATGCTTAATAAAGACTTACCCATTATTGGTTCGCATATACTGCTGGTAATAACGTTTGAGGGCTGTGAATATCCTTATCCGAAAATTCCGGCAATGTACTAATATCAATTATTGTTACCCTACTGTTGTGCTTTTTCATCATGTATTTTTAAGAATTACAAAAGTGAATGTTTAATTGATATTATTTTGTGACAATAGTCACCGATAGCTATTTGAGTGCAGACTTTAACAAATATATTTATCTTAAAAAAACAGCCTTTTACTATATATTTCTTCTTTTGCCTGTGAACATGCGAAAACTTATATAAAAAATAAAAGGAGGTAATAACATAAATTGAAGAACGGGTGAAATACCTGCATTTACGAATGGTAGCAAAGGCATTGATGTAGCATAAGACCAGTTGCCCAGTGATAAATGCCGCACCTCAGATAATACAGCACCTATACCACCAATAAGAATAAGAATAAATATTCGTTGAAGGGTAAGCTGTTTTATCCATAATGCATCTTTGTAAATAAGTCCCAAAACAAAATAAATCAACATTACCATAATTGCATCTGCTACTGAAGCTAAACCGCACAAAGCAATATGTGCTATGCTATAAGTAAACCCATTATACAATGGACCTTGTATAACTTCCCAGGCAAAATTCAATATAAAAGCAAGTAAGAAACTATTGAAAACAAATCTCTTGAAAAGTATTTTGTCAGTTAGCTTTTTTAGTAAGATGATATAAAATATTATGACCAGGGTTACTGCAATAACGGGGAATAAGAATATGGGGAGTTGCAATTTAAACATAGTGCAAAACAGATATTAAAAATAGATAGAGTCAGTCCTACATTTCATACATTCATTAATAAAGCGCTTAGCTTAAACTCTATTACAATATTTACAACCACTATTGTACCAAAAGATCTGCCCAGCAATTAGATTATTTTTTCATTCATAATCAACTATGATTTAAAAAAAATTTCTTTAATAAGAATGTAGATTCCCATAGCAAGCACAAACCATCCAAAACCTTTTTTAAGTTTTTGAGCATTTACTTTACTATTAAAAAATCCGCCCACAAATACTCCGACAATAGCAATGCTTGTAATAGTCAATAAAAATTTCCAATCAATGGGATATCGCCCTATATCGCCTACAAACCCAATAAGAGAGTTCATAGAAATAATGAGCAGAGAAGTTCCTATTGCCTGCTTCATTGGTAGCTTCATTAAAATTACCAAAGCAGGAATGAGTAAAAAGCCGCCGCCTGCTCCTAAGAAACCAGTAACTAGGCCGATTAATATACCATAGAACAATAGAAGCCCGATTTGCTTTTTTGGTGAACTGTGTTCATTAGCTATCGTTTTTTTATTTCGTATCATTGAGGTGGAAGCCACCAGCATTAAGAGTGCAAATAGCAACATCACCAGCAACGAATACGTAACCTTGAATGCACCAATTTCAACAACAACATTCGGTACATGTGGCATAATAAACTTGCGTGTAATAAAAACAGTAGTAATAGACGCTGCACCAAAAATGACTGCGACTTTAAAATTTACAAACCCTTTACGGTAATTGTTAATGGCACCAATTAAACTGGTAAAACCAACAACAAACAAAGAATAAGAAATACCTAATGCAGGTGAAATACCAAATAAATAAACCAATACAGGTACAGTAAGTATAGAGCCGCCACCGCCGATTAGTCCTAATGTTACACCAATAAATAATGATGCTATATATCCTGCTATTTCCATATTAGCAAAATTGACAACTATTAGTTGTAACAACCGTGATATAAGTCACACATAAAATTTAATGCTTTATCCATTCAATGGAATTCCGATGGATGACAACCCAATTTTTAGCTTCCATTTTTTTTAATAGTCTACTGATTACTTCCCTAGATGAATTAAGGTCATTTGCAATATCCTGGTGAGTCATTTTTAAATTTGATCCTAGTTTATTTACCTGCTTTTTTAAATAATCTTCCAAACGTTCATCCATATTGGTAAATGCAATTGCATCAATTGTTTTTAGCAATTCTTCAAAACGATTGCGGTAAGATGTTATAACAAACTGGTACCAACTTTTGTATTTACTCATCCACTGCTCCATAAAAGCTAAGGGAATTGCTAGTATGGTAGCATCTGTCAGGGCTTTCGCCAAAATCTCACTCGTTTCATGTTTAGCTGCGCAAATCATAGAAAGCGAACATGCCTGACCGGCATCTAAGTGATAAATAAAAAACTCTTTTCCTTCATCATCTTCTCTATACAACTTCACAATACCATTTAAAATAAGCATGGTTGAACGAATGGTCTGCCCCACTTTTAAAAGTGTTTCTCC
>JBBREY010000016.1:0-34722 GCA_038225275.1 Chitinophagales bacterium
GAATCTAAACGTGGCGCTAAGAAAAATAAAGATGCAGCACCGGAAAAAGCAACGGCAAAAGCGGCGCCGATAAATGATGATAAAAGAAAAGGAAAAGATTATTCCAACGAGGAAATAGCAGCAGCACTTGGCGAAGAAACAGCAGTACCGGAAAAAGTGAAAAGAGAAAGAGAAGTGAAAATTCCGCAGCCGAGAAAATTTAAAACACATTCAGAAAAGAAGGCAAGTAAAAATAATAGTATTGGCAAAAAGTAAATACGACATCATTTTTGAGAATGATGATTTTGTAGCAATAAATAAACCGAGTGGAATGCTCACCATTCCTGACAGAGAGCAAACTGAAAAATCGCTGAAGGAATACCTTACAGACAAATACGGTAGCATTTTTATTGTGCACCGGTTAGACAAGGATACGAGTGGTTTAATTTTATTTGCAAAGAACGAGGCAACACATAAATATCTGTGTAAGATTTTTGAAGAAAGAAGAGTTGAAAAATTTTATTTGGGTATTGTGGTTGGTTTATTGCCTGAAGAAAAAGGAATAATTGATGCACCCATCACTGACCACCTTACCCGCAAAGGTATGATGACCGTACATCGCAGCGGAAAGGAATCGCAAACAGGCTACGAAGTGCTGGAATCGAATCCACATTTTTCTTTGGTTTCTTTTCAATTGTTTACCGGTCGTACACATCAAATTCGTGTACATGCAAAAAATATCGGTAACCCGCTTGCGTGCGATCCTTTGTATGGCGATGGTAAACCAGTTTTAATTTCTGCCATAAAGAAAAATTATAAACTGGGCAAGCATGATGAGGAGGAAAGACCAATGATAAGCAGGCTTGCATTGCATTCTTACAAATTAAATTTTGAAGATATGCACGGTGTAAAAATGGAACTGATGGCTACAGCTCCAAAAGAATTCCGGGCTTTAATGCGACAATTAAAAAAGGGATAAGGAATTAATAATGTTATCAAAAAAAGCACAATACGGATTAAAGGCACTTGGTTATCTCGCAGAAAAATATGGCGATGGACCGGTGTTGATTGCTGACATTGCCGAAAAAAAACGTATCCCAATTAAATTTTTAGAAAGCATATTATTACTCTTAAAACAACACCAAATTCTTGAAAGTAAAAAAGGTAAAGGCGGCGGTTATTACTTAACTCAAAATCCTAAAAAAACTTCCATTGCAAGTGTGGTACGTATTATTGGCGGACCCATTGCAATGCTGCCTTGTGTAAGTTTAAACTTTTATGAAAAGTGCGATGATTGTAACGAGGAAACCTGTGGCTTAAGGCGCACCATGACTTTTGTAAGAGATGCGACTTTAAAAATATTAGAAAAGAAAAACCTTTCACACCTATCAGATTTTTCATTGGCCTGATGAAGCTCTTTTTAAAAGATTTTTTCCAAACCTGTTTTTTACTTCGTCAATACTTTTATAGAGTTCAGTTTTCTTCTCTGTGTTACTAAACAAACTTGTCTGAATGGCATTACCTGTTAGTTCACTTAATCTAACACCTAACAATCTTATTGGTTCTCCTTTTTTATGTAATTTTTTAAACAATGCTTTTACGATTGGTATTATATCATCGTCAGCACTTGTATAATCCATTGTGGTTTGTTTTGAGCTGGTTTCAAAATTTGGATATCTAATTTTTACAGCGACACAACCTGCAACCTTTTCTTCCTTTCTTAATTCAAAGCAAATTTTTTCTGTAAATTTTACCAGCTCACTGTTTATAAAAGCAAGGTCTGATACCGGTTCGTTAAATGTATTTTCTGTAGATATAGATTTTGATTCGTGGTAAGAAGAAACTTCGCTTAAATGTATTCCTTCACTTTTTTGTTTTAAATCTGTGCCCCACTTGCCCAATCTTTCTTCCAATATTTCTATTTGCGTTTCACTCAATTGTTTAATGGTTTTCACGCCCATAAAAGCCAACACTTCTTGTGCATGTTTACCAACACCGGGTATTTCACCTACAGCCAGAGGTGCAAGAAATTCTTTTTCTTTCCCAAAAGGCACCTGTAAAAAACCATTGGGCTTTGCCTGGTTGGTGGCAATTTTAGCCATCATTTTACTAGATGATAAGCCAAAGGAAATTGGTAAACCAGTTTCCTTCATTATTTCATTTCGTAAATCTATCGTCCATTGCAACGGGTTAAAAAATTTCTCCATTCCAGTAAGGTCAATGTAGAATTCATCAATGGAAGCTTTCTCAAACAACGGCGCCTTGGCAGCAATAATTTGTGTAACCCAACGGGAATACCGACTGTATTCGCCACGGGTGCCATGTACAAAAATAGCATCAGGGCAAAGCTGTCGGGCTTTGTGCGATGGCATGGCAGAATGTATACCAAACTTGCGGGCTTCGTAACTACATGCAGCAACCACGCCTCTCTCCCGTCCGCCAACAATTACAGGTTTGCCTTTTAAAGATGGATCATTTAATATTTCTACCGAAACAAAAAATGAATCCAAATCAAAATGTGCTATGATGCGTTGTTGGGACAATGATATAATTTACAGATTTTTTTTAGTTACGAGTTGCGGGTTAGAGTTTACGAGTTCTCTTCATTCTAAATCACTTTATAGATAGGTTGGTGTTTCAAATTCTAACTGCAGAACCATACAGCATAACCCGAAATTCAAAACTCGTAACCCGCAACCTTAAATTATCCATATATTTCTAATAATCCATCCGGTATTTCTATATAAACTTTTTTATTCTTATTGTCCATTTTTATGAGGTTGCCCTCATGTATTGGCACAAGCGCTTCGTTGCCGTTGTACATAATAGTACAAAGTATTTGGTGAGGCTGTTCAATCACTTCTATTATTTTTCCATGGTTCACATCTCCATCTATCATGTCATAACCAAGCAAAGCAATCGGCGAAGCCTTTGCCACAAACTTTTTAAAATCATCTTCCTGCAGCCATACATCTTTTGGTGTAAGCTTGCGGGCAATTTCTTTGTTGTCAATCCCCTCTAGATTTATATAAATATCTGTATCGTTTTTTATAGAAGTAGAAACAATAAAATGAGGAATAAAATTACCTTTCGACTGCTCTATAAATATTGCTTCCAAACCTTTTAAAGCCGTTTTTTTACCAAGGCTGTGTTGCAAAATTAATTCGCCACTTAAACCATGGCTTGCAGCAAGTTTTCCTATTTTAAAATATTCCATTTATTAAGTTTAGTTGCAAAAACACTATTGTTTGTAAAGATAATTATTGTAGTTTTTATGTGTGTTTTATTATCTAAAAATCGTGATTAACAGTAAAGGAAATTGGGCCTGTGGGCATTTACCAATTGTAATCATTTGTCCGCTGCCCGCTTACAATCTTTTTGCTCAAATGCCGCAAAAAGGATTTACAGCTAAGCAGCGCAGCCTTTGATCATTTTATCTTTCTTCAACTTTTATTTTAGCGATGCTGTACCGTAAATTATTTACACCTTCAGCTTACAAGTTGCACAATTAAAGCTGATTATAAAACAACTGCTGAGCCTAGCCCGGATAGCAATGGATCCCGTCGTCCAACGGCGACGGGAGAAATGTATAGCCGGATACTGAAGATGATTTATAAAAACTATTCATGCTTCAAACCCTCTAAAAATATTTTTATTGGTATTTACAGAACAAATAAAAAAGTCTCGCAAAAATGCGAGACTTCAATAGTATGTATAAACATTAGTTTATTCCGCAGTTGGTGTTTCTTCGGTAGTTGCAGGAGTTTCTGCTACTGGAGCTTCTTCAGCCGACGGTGCTTCTTCTTCTACAGGAGCTGCTGCAACTGGTGCTGCAACTTCCTCTACTTTTTTAACTACAGGTACATTACGTTTGTCAGTACGAGCTTTTTTATCAGCTCCCTGGCGTTTTGCAACGTGAGCATCATGCTCGCTGCTCCACTGAGTAAATTTCTCCATTGCAGTTGCTTCATCAAATAGGCCTAAACCTACTCCACGTAGTAAATGCTTAAGGAACAATACACCTTTAAACGAAAGAATACGGCGTACAGTATCGGTAGGTTGAGCACCTTTCTGTAACCAATCCAACGCTTTTTGACGGTCGATCTGTATGGTGGCAGGAACCGTTAAAGGATTGTAAGAACCTAATTTTTGGATGAATTTCCCGTCACGTGGGCTGCGGCCGTCCGCAATAACGATGAAGTAGAATGGTCTTTTTTTAGAACCATGTCTTTGTAATCTCATTTTAACAGCCATAAAATAGAAATTTTTTGGTTGTGAACAAATATTGTTAAGGATCCTTATAAAAGGATTGCAAATATATGCAGATAGTTATTGGTAGCCAAATTTACAACAGGTTCCTTTTTAATCATTTTTTATACGTTGAGAATGAATTATTAAGAAATTTTAAGTTTACCTAAAATTCACTAATTTCTTGTTTTAGCACCGTGGTTTTAAAATGTAAAGGACTTTGAAAAGTGAATATTTGCTTTACTAATTTGATAAACGTTTAGGATTAAAATTCTGAAAAAAATGGAAAAATATAGTCAACTTCGCAAAAAATTATAGATGCAGATTCAGATTTTAAAATCTAAAGTACACCGAGCAGTAATAACAGAAGCAAATTTAAATTATGTGGGCAGTCTTACGCTTGATGAAGACCTTATGGACGCCGCAAACATGATTGAGCATGAAAAAATACAAGTGGTGAATGTAAATAATGGCGAAAGAATTGAGACATACTTAATAAAAGGCAAACGTGGGAGTGGTGTAGTTTGCCTAAATGGTCCGGCCGCCCGTAAAGGAGCAGAGGGAGATGTTGTTATTGTTATTTCTTATGCGTTGATAGATTTTGAAGAAGCAAAAACTTTTAAACCGGTAGTTGTGTTTCCAAAAGATGGCAATAAGTTGTAGTCAAAAATGTGGTTTTAAAAAAGTTTAAAATAAAATACATTTCATTTGATTATTCAAACCAAGACTTGTATTTTTGCACCCCTACAAAAGGAGAGATGCCTGAGTGGCCGAAAGGAACGGTTTGCTAAATCGTCGTACGGGTTACACTGTACCCAGGGTTCGAATCCCTGTCTCTCCGCAGATCTCTTTTGAGGAAATTTAAGATGACGCTACGGTATTTTAAATTTAAGTTCGGGATGTAGCGTAGCCCGGTTATCGCGCCTGGTTTGGGACCAGGAGGTCGCAAGTTCGAATCTTGCCATCCCGACTTTTAAAGCCTTTCAATTAAGTTTGAAAGGTTTTTTTATGCCTTTTTTGTTAAGATGGTAATAGTATTGGCTTATAGAATTCAGATGAAAAGTTCACCCATTTAAACACCCATTTTAATTTTTTTTTCACCATTTTTTCATTGACTCTATTTTTATTTAAACCAGAATCCAATCATCTCTAAAATTAATTAATGAATTAACAATCTTTTAAAGTTCACTTTGTCTTAAAGTTGTTCAAAACAGATTAAAAAATTACAGAATAAGCATTCTCAAACCTTAGATATCGAAACAGTGAATCAGACGTTAGAAATTTTTACAATTGTTTTGTAGAAACCGCTAGAATAGCTGTATAAGCCGCATTAATTTTCACCTGTAATTTTGAAAACAATTTTTGCATTTAGCTTACTTAAAAGAACTTATTATTGATTGACCAAATATTTTATATTCACCTAATAATTCAAAAATATTTTAGAATGAAAACCTTGATAGTTGACGATAATAAAATTGCTAGAACAACGATGAGGCAGTTAGCAAGTCAGGTAAAGGATATAACAGTTGTTGGCGAATGTGAGAATGCTATGGATGCATATAATATTATACAGGAACAACGAGTAGATATTATTTTGCTGGATATTGAAATGCCCGGTATGAATGGTTTGGAACTTACTAAAAACTTAGGTAATAAAAAAACCACCATCATTTTTACAACATCTAAAAAAGAATATGCCGCTGAGGCATTTGAGTTAAATGTTGCAGACTATATTTTAAAACCTGTAACGCCTGCCCGTTTTATACAGGCAATAAACAAAGCAAGAGAAATAATAGAAAGCAATACAGAAGAAGTGACAATGAATGAAGATGAATTTATTTTCATTAGAGATTCAAACGTTGTACGCAAACTAAAACTAGACGATATTCTGTTTGCAGAGGCTATGGGAGATTATGTAAAGCTGCATACAGCTCAGAAGTTTTTTGCAATACATGCTACTTTAAAAGCTGTGGAAGAACGGTTACCGGCAAAGAAATTCATAAGGGTACATAGATCATATATCGTTGCTATTGCCAAAATTGATACTATACAAGATGGCGCTTTGGTAGTAAATGGAAAACCTTTGCCAGTAGCCGATACTTACAGAGCAGTTTTGAATAGAAGAATGAATATTCTGTAAATTATTCTACAGTTTAAATACCCATCACTAAAGCACCCATTTTACATATCGCTTTTCACCGACGGCAAATGCCTCTTTGCCGATTATAGTTTGCTTTACGCTATTGTAAGAGGTAGTTTTATTTTCTTAATAAAGGTTAAGATAAATTTTTTCCTACGCAGGTAGTTTTTTTAAAGCGTTCCGATTTTCTATTGAAGCCTCATTTTAAAATTTTGAATTGAAGACTATTTATACCATACTATTTTTTATAGATACTCTTATATTGATAGTGCTATTTTTTGTGCTCTTAAAATTATCTGATACGGGAATGAGCGGGTTAATTAACGTCATAATTCTTACTGGGATTTGTACCAGTATTATCTTGATGGCTTTTTTTTTATACCGCTACTTAAAACTTCCTACAACAAACAGCAATCATAAAATTTAGCTTATATTAGTTTGACATTATTATGACTGCGAAAAATCTTATTTATTACATTTTATCTGGCTTTGTATTAGGTACATTGCTATTGGTATTTATTCAATATAACACATCAAAAAATATAAGTAACCTTATAACCGGCAATGAAAAACTAATAAATGAGTTTAAAGTAAGTAATGAGTTAAAAGATTTAGAAAAAAATATTATTACAGTAGAAAGTAGGATTAGAGGTACCGTTACTACAAAGGATACCATACATATTGAAGGACTGGAAAAAAAAATTCAGCAAATAGAAGTCGAATTAAGACAGTTACAAAAAATTTCAGATGATGATAATTCTGTGAAATATATTGATGAACTTGATTACATGGTGCATGAAAAATTAAAAATCAGTCATCAAATATTGGACTCATTTAATGTAGTTGGGAAAATTGCTGCAGAAAATGTAATTGCGTCTCAAAGAGGAAAACTGCTTACAGACTCTATTACCGCTACCGTTTATAAAATTGAAAATACCAGAAAAAACCTATTAAAGAATATAACAACGACGATTGATAAAAGCGGCTCTAAAGCTTTACAGTTTAGTACAGTTTTAATAGCCCTCGTACTAATTAGCGCTGCTGTTTTATTTTGGTATATTATAAATACTATTCGACGTCAGAACATCTTGATAAATGATTTAAATATTTCTGAAAAAAAAGAAAAAAAAGCTGCACAGGTTAAGGAAAATTTTATGGCAAATATGAGTCACGAAATTCGGACACCGTTAAACGCTATCCTTGGATTTACACATTTATTACAAAGAAATAAGCTTGATAATGAAACAAAGGAATATCTACAAACCATTGATAAATCAGGTGAAAACTTATTAAATATTATCAATGATATTCTTGATTTTTCAAAGATAGAAGCGGGCATGATGCGCATTGAAGCAGCACCATTTAGTATCCGTGCATTGCTTCACTCTGTAGAAGCATTATTTAAATTAAAAATAAAAGAAAAAGAACTGCAACTTTCTATTTCTATTGACGAATCGCTTCCTGATATGTTAGAAGGAGATGCAACCCGGCTCACACAAATATTGGTTAACCTAATTGGTAACTCTTTAAAATTTACACACCGGGGAACCATTACTGTACAGGTTGGCAATTGTGGTAAAATAAACGATGGAATTATTGCAGATATTGTAGTGGCTGATACAGGTATAGGAATTGAAAAAGAAAAAATAAATGCAGTCTTCGAGCGCTTTGAGCAGGCAGATGATGCCGTAACCAGAAAATTTGGTGGTACGGGGCTAGGCCTTTCAATCGTAAAGGATTTGGTGATGCTTCAGCATGGTACAATAAATGCCGAGAGTGAGCTTGGCAAGGGAACGAGTATATTTATAAAAATACCATACAAAATTGCTTTAGTTGAATCATTGAATAATATACAAGCAGAATCTAATATTCCAATCCTAACTAATTTTAATAACTCCCGTATTTTAGTGGCAGAGGATAATGAAATAAATCAAACCTTAATAAAACACCTATTTAAAGAATGGCAAATTGAATTTGATTTGGTAACCAACGGAAAAGAAGTTGTTGAAATGTTGACTTTATATCCTCAGAAATATAATCTTATCCTGATGGATATTCAGATGCCAATAATGGATGGTTATAGAGCTTCACAGGAAATACGTAATGAATTAAAATTGACTATTCCCATAGTTGCAATAACGGCTCATGCACTTGCCGGTGAAAGAGAAAAATGCTTCGGCTATGGCATGAACGAGTATATTTCAAAACCAATAAATGAGCAACAATTATATAATTTGATTAGCCAGTTTATTCAAACAAATAAAAAAATTGATAAACAAGATGAGAATCATTTTAATACCGACCATACCAGTTACAAATTTATCAATCTTGCTTATATGAAAGATGTTAGTGCCGGTAATATTGAATATGAAAAAACAGTTACCCGGCAATTCATTGAAATGATATCCTTGGACTTAATTGATATTGAAAAAGCTTGGAAACGCAGTGACATTAATACTTTAAGACAATTAATACACAATACCAAAACAACTGTTTCAGTGATGGGATTAAACGAAATATTAGACCCCTATTTAGCTACAATGGAATACGATGATCTAACAGAGCAAAGTTTTCAGAAAAATATAACGACTATTACACTTATTTGTAATGAGGCTTTAAAAGAAGCAAAAGAATTTTATGCATCGCTCTAATTAATATTTTTAGAAAGTTTTGGATGACTCTACATTATAATTGAGGAATGTATTTTAATTACTTCCTCAAATCTATTCTTACCGAATAAAAAGTTGTGTGTACACTTTTCACCGACAGATTTTGCCAATTCAACTAATACCAACTTAATTAGGAATTCCATTAATTATGTTTACAATAGCTATTTCAAAACAAAAGATTTTATAACAGTTTAAAAAACAAAAAATGAAAAAATTAATTATCGCAGCCATTGTACTAGTTTGTTTCAATGCTGCCACTTTCGCTCAAGCCGTACCTACAGCAAAAAAAGCTGAGGCATCAAAAATGCAGGTTGTTAAAAAGACCACCGAGGTAAAAACTCCTTCAAAAGTAGTAGCGTTAAAGCCCACAACTGTAACAACTCCTGCTTCTTCAAAAGCCGTTGTAAAACCAATGGCTACAAAAACAGAAGTAAAAACTGTGGCGGTTACCAAGCCGGCAACCATGGTAAAAACTACATCTACAACAAAAGTAAATACTACCGTACCGTTAAAAAAAGATGGTACGCCAGATAAGCGTTTCACTGCAAAAACAAACACAGCTGCAGGTCCTGTAAAAAAAGACGGAACGGCTGATATGCGCTATAAAGCAAATAAAAAACATTGATAAATTTGAAGTAATGGTTTTAATGAACGGCTGTTTAGTAATTAGATCGATAGACAGCCTTTTTTTGGGATCATTGTTTAATAGCTAAAGCCCTTTCATTTACTTGAAAGGGCTTTTTTGTAATATTTATTTAGACAATTTTAATGAATAAATCTAAATCAATAGAATGATATGAAATACGTCGAATGAGGTAAACTCTTTATAAAGAAACGTTTTATAAGTCCATTATTTATAATTCCTGTTTAGTTCATTTTCTTACTAATAAAAATATTAATTTAAAATCACCGACAGTTTTTGCCTGTTTACCGACTACTATTGCCTATTTGCTTTTACATAACATTACGATAACATGGGGATTGAACTTTTGCACAAAATTAATCAACATGAAATTACGTTACCTATTCTTAATTCTTTTTACAGCGTACGGCGTTTTTAAAACAAGCAATATTTATGCTCAAGAAACTACGTCAACGCTGAATGGTTTAATTACCGATAGCAAAAAAGCGCCGGTAGCAGGTGTTACCATTTTGGTTGTACATGAGCCTACAAAGTCAAAAACAACTACACAAACAAATCAGAAAGGTATTTTTGTAATGCCAAATCTTAAGCCTGGTGGGCCTTACACTATTACTGTAACCTATGTGGGTTCTGACCCTCAAATTTTTCAAAACGTAAATTTAAATTTGGGAAATAATCCTGAAATAGATGTCGTTCTTTCTTCTGACGCTAAAAATTTAAATGAAATTACTGTTGCAACTTCTGTAAAAAGACAAACCGGTGGGTTAAATGTTGGAAGAGCTCAATTAAATTCATTGCCTACACTAGGCCGGAGTTTATCAGATTTTACAAGACTTACTCCTCAATCAAATAACAATTCATTTGCTGGCAGTAATTTTCGTTACAACAATCTTACAGTTGATGGCGCAATAAACAATGATGCTTTTGGTTTCAGTAATTCATTCGGTGGTGTTAGTGGTGGTGGCCAGTCAGGCGCTGCGGGTTCAGGTACTCGCACAAATCCTTATAGTCTAGATGTAATACAAGAGGTGCAAGTACAATTAGCCCCTTATGATGTAAAACTAGGAAACTTTACTGGAGGAAGCGTAAATGCGGTAACCAAAAGTGGTACAAACCTAATACATGGTTCGTTGTATGCTTATGGTAGAAACCAGGCATTAGTTGGTAAAAGCATTGACGGACAAAAAACTAAAATAGGTTCAGACTTTTATGATTACCAATATGGTGCAACTATTAGTGGTCCCATTCAAAAAGATAAAGCTTTCTTCATCGTAAATTTTGAACAAACCCGCAGGCAAGAGCCAACTTTTTACAATGCTGGTGATATAGGTGCGGCTATCTCAATAGCTGATGCACAAGCAATTCAAAACCAACTAAAATCAAAGTATGGGTATGATGTAGGCAGCTATGATAAATATAAAGTTTTTACAAATAGTGATAAGCTATTTGCCAGAATGGATTTCAAATTAAACGAAAAAAATAATTTGACGCTGCGTGCGATTTATACAAATGGTTCGGGCAATAACCTCGAGCGTTCAACAACCAATTTTCAATTTTCAACTACCGATTTTACACAGTATACAAAAAACGTAAACCTAGTTGCTGAATTAACAACTAAAGTTAACAATCAGCTTAGTAATCAGTTTAACCTTAGTTATGTTAATGTTCATGAGTATAGAAATTTCCCGGGTGTGTTATCTCCATTTTTGGATATAGGTAGTGGAGCAATTTATGCAGGTACTTGGAGAGAGGCTTCCATCTATAATTTAAAGCAAAAAACATTTGAAATTAGTGACAACGTAACGCTCAATAAGGGCATTAATAAATTCACTTTTGGAACACATAACGAGTTTTACAATCTTAACTATGGTTTTGTAAATTCATGGAATGGACGTTGGGAATACTCAAGTGTTGGTAACTTTTTGGGAGACAAACCTGGTCGTATAAGAGGTGCGTTTTCAACTGACTCAAAATACCCAAATACAAGAACTGACCTTTATAATAACTCACCAAATCCATTTAAAGTAGCATTATTAAGTGCATATGCACAAGATGAAATTGCTGTATCTAGAAAATTTAAGATAACACCGGGTATAAGAATAGATTACTCGGCAGTAGCAAATCAACCTACAAAAGATCCTGCCATTGGTACTGTAGCAACTTATATTTCTCCTTCCCCAACATACAGCAATACACCCATTGCTCAACTAGATAATAAATGGTTAGGCAAAGCCACAATTTCACCTAGGCTCGGTTTTACGTGGGATGTAAATGGAAATAAATCAATAATAGTAAGAGGTGGTACAGGCGTATTTGTTGGCCGTATGCCATTTGCCTGGTTAGGTTATGCGTACACATTGAATGGCACAACTTATGGCAATATAGATTATAGACCCGGTGGTAAAGTAGTACCACTAGCAATAAACCCCTTAAATCTGTCAGATACTGTAACCAAATATGGCGGAGCGGGTGCAACCAATACCCGAGAAATTGATGTGATTGACAATAATTTTAAGTTACCTACTGTGTGGAGATCTAATATAGCTGTAGACTTTAAATTCGGTAACGGATACAAATTAACGTTGGATGGTTTATATACCAAGACTATTTATGATGTAAAATTTCAGCAAATAAATATTAAAGACAGTGTGCAGTATTTTGGAACTGGTCCAACACAATCACCGGTATATGTAGGCGGTAAATTATACTCGTCTTATTCAAATATTTACTTACTTTCCAATACAAAGCAAGGCTATAGGTACAACTTAACTGCGCAATTATCTAAGACGACTAATAAGGTACCGGTAGGTACACATCTGCTGAATTTTAATTACAGTGCTGCATATACTTATGGTGTAAGTAAAGATAATAGTAATGGTATCCGTAATTCTTTCCAATCCAACTTCGAAGTAAACCCAGCCATTATACCAAATAGTTCACAATTATCAAACTCTAACTTTGATGTAAGGAATAGAGTTGTAGCAACACTTGGCGGAAACTTTATGTGGAATAAACAAAATACTACCTCGCTTAATTTTTTCTATTCAGCACAAACGGGTAATCCATATACTGTGATTTATTCATCGGGTGGTGCACCATTTGGTAATGCTGCAAATTCCAATTTGCCGTATATTCCAAAAAATCAAAGCGATATTACCCTTGTTGATAAAGGCACTTACACTGCCGCACAACAATGGAGTGATTTAAATAGTTTTATTGAAGCTGATAAATACTTAAGGACAAGGAGAGGCCAATATGCTGAAAGAAATGCATTACATACACCGGTAAACCAAGAGCTAGACGTTAAATTGATGCATGAATTTGGTTTAAATAAAAAAGATAAATCTAAAAATTTACAGGTAAGTATTGACATCTTTAACCTGCTAAACTTGTTAAGCAACAAATGGGGGCATATAAATTTTGTTACCAATACTAACAACTATGCTGTGAATTTATTAACATTTGCTGCAGATCCTAATAATACAAAGGCAAGTTTAATCTCGCCTACGAATCCAACTGGTATAATACCAATTGGTAGACCTTCAACAGGATATAATCCTGCTTTTACTTTTAATAAGCCTACTGGTGTTGACGGTAAGTATTACACTGTTGACCCTATTAATTCAAGATGGCAAGCTCAAATTGGAATTAAATACAATTTTTAAAACAACTAAATGAATATTAGAATGGCTCCTTTTTGGAGCTATTTTTTTTGCTCATCATCGTCATAAATAAAAAATATTCGACGATAGCTTTTGCCTTTTTAACGACTACAACATTATCAACCAACAGCTATAAAGAAATTTGCAGCCTAACAAACTCTATATATATGCAGGATCAGGTTTTTAATAAAATTGTAAGAAGCATATTTTTACTAATTATAAGTTTTTCTCCACGGCTTATTTCGGCACAACAATTAATACCAGATACCTTAAGACTTTCATTACCCGAAGCTGAAAAAATATTCCTACAAAAAAATCTTACACTAATTGCAGCCAAATATAATATTGATGCAAACAAGGCACTTATACAACAGGCAAAATTGTGGGATAACCCGATGTTGAACACCGATCAAAATATTTATGATGGTATGAAAGGTGATGGTAAATTTTTTGCACACAGCGCAAACAGAGGAACGTTTTACATACAACTTACCCAACTGATACGTACTGCAGGTAAGCGAAACAAACTTGCACAACTAGCTACTGATAACACAAACATTGCTTCAGAACAGTTTGATGACGTGATGCGTAACCTTCGATATATTTTAAGAAATGATTTGTTGGAAATAAATCATCAACTTAAAATTAAAAAAGTTTTTGATGGTGAAATAACAGAATTAAAAACCCTTATTACGGGCTTAGATGCCGAACTAAAGGCAGGCAATATTGCGCTTAAAGATAACCTGCGGCTAAAAGCTTTGTTGTTTAGTTTACAAAATGAATTGGTTAATGTAGAAACAATTATACTGCCTATACAAGAAGAAATAAAATTATTATTACAACAAGAAGGTAGAAGTTTTATAGCACCGGACTTAAGCTACAAATTTGGGGATCTCACTAACTTAAACATCCCAACCGTAGACAGTTTAATAAAAATTGCGTTACAAAACAGACCTGATGCGAAACTCGCAAAGACAGCTACAGATCTTCAAAACAACAATTTAATTTACCAAAAGTCATTAGCTAAACCAGATGTAACCGTTGGTACAGAGTTTGACCAACGCAGCAGTTACAACCCAAACTATATTGGTCTTTCTGTTTCTGTCCCTCTCAACATCTTTAATAAAAACCAAGGCAATATTAAAGCTGCACAAATAAATATTAAACAGCAGGAAACGATAGCAGACCTACAATACAGTAAAATAAAAAGCGATGTAAACGCAGCTGCATCAAAATTTTATTACTTAAAACAAGTGAACAATTTAGACCAGTTAGATTTTTCCAGAAAGTATGATGACCTTTTTCAAAATATGCTTAACAGTTATAAAGGAAGACAAATAAACTTACTGGAATTTATAGATTTTGTAGATGCATATAAGGATACAAAATTGAAGTTGGTTGAGCAGCACAACAATCTTATAAAAAGTATAGAAGATATTAACTATGCTACAAATGACGATATCTTAAAAATAGAATAAAGTAAATCTATTTTTAAGTTTTTTCAATCAAAAAAAGATACACGTTTATAAAGTCCACATCCAAAAAAAGAAAATACAAAATTATAAGGAATGAAAATTTTGAAAAAAAATTTGATAGCAATGTTAGCAATTGTCACTTTTTTTAGTTGCAAAGAAAAAAAAGTTGAGCAACCTGTTGATGATAGAATTTGCATTTCAGATTCTATGGCGAAAATGATTACTATAGATTCTGCCACCATGAGCAACATTGCCAGCGAATTAAAACTGAGTGGTGAGGTAAGTTTTGATGATAAGAAAGTTTCCAAAGTCTACCCATTTAGCAGTGGTCAGGTTTTGAAGGTAAATGTATCATTAGGCGATAGAGTAAGTAAAGGGCAAGTACTTGCTGTTGTAAAAAGCGCAGACGTATCGGGTAATTACAGCGATCTGTCTACTGCAGGAAATGATATGGCTATTGCAAAAAAGCAAATGGAAAATCAACAATCATTATATAAAAATGGAATAGCGAGCGAAAGAGAATTGATAGAAGCGAAAGAAAATTATGCTAAAGCTGCAACAAGTGTTACCAAGTTAAGAAATCAAATTGCAATAAATGGAGGTGGACATACAGCATCTAACGGTACATACAATATAACTGCACCCATAAGTGGCTATGTAGTTGAGAAAAAAATAAATCAAGGTGGATTTATTAGAACAGATGCCAATGATAATTTATTTACAGTGGGAGATATTAGCGATGTATGGGTGGTAGCCAATGTATATGAAACGGATATTGCAAAAGTAAAACAAGGATATGCAGCACAAGTGACTACTCTTGCATATCCGGATAAAGTTTTTGCAGGCGTGGTAAGTGATGTAAGCAATATCCTTGACCCTGTTACCAAGGTGATGAAACTTCGTGTTAAACTCTCAAACAACAATGGAATGTTGAAGCCTGAAATGTTTGCAAATATTATCATTTCAAACAAGGAGGGAGAAAATAATTTAGCCATATCATCTAAAGCAATAACATCTGAAAATGGGAAAGACTATGTAATCGTATACAAAGATAAATGCGATTTAAAAGTACAAGAAGTACAAATTTTAAAAACAATTGATGAAAGAACTTATATAAAATCAGGCTTGCAACAAGGCGATAAAGTGATTGCAGGCAATCAAATTTTATTATTTAAGGCACTGACAGAAAAATAAATTTAAGCTCCACTTTTTTCTCAAAAAATATCCATGAATAAGTTTATAAAAAATATAATCCATTTTTCACTGCGCCACCGCTACATGGTATTTTTCTTAACCGCAGTAATTGCTGTTATTGGTGTAATTGCATATAAAAATACACCCGTAGAAACCTTTCCAGATGTTACCAACACCCAAATAATTATTATAGCCCAATGGGCAGGTAGAAGTGCAGAGGAGATGGAAAAATTTGTGACTATCCCAATGGAAACAGTTTTAAATTCTGTACAAAAAAAATCTAATCTGCGTACTACCTCTGCATTTGGCTTATCATACATTAGAATAATTTTTGATGACGATGTTGACGATGCATTTGCACGCCAACAGGTACTTAGCAGGCTTGGCGGTGCAGACCTGCCTGATGGTGTAAAGCCTGATGTGCAGCCGCCTTACGGACCTACCGGAGAAATTTACCGTTATACTTTAAAAAGTGCCACAAGGAGTATAAGAGATTTAACAACGATACAAAACTGGGTTTTGGACAGGCAGTTTAAAAGCGTACCGGGAGTGGCAGATGTAAACAGTTTTGGTGGAGAAGAAAAAACCTACGAAGTAAGTGTAAACCCTGAATTGCTTATAAAATATAACCTTAGTTCATTGGATGTTTATAATGCAATTTCAAAAAGCAATGTAAATGTGGGTGGAGATGTGATAGAGAAAAATGGTCAATCATACCTTGTAAGAGGAATTGGTTTGCTTAATAATATTGAGGATATAGAAAATATTATTATCAACAAAAACAATGGGGTACCATTATTAATAAAAAATGTGGCCGATATAAAAGAAGGCGGAAAGCCTAGGTTGGGTCAAGTTGCAAGAGATCAAAACGAAGATGTGCTTGAAGGAATTATTGTAATGCGGAAAGGTGAAAATCCATCTGAAGTATTAGAAGCAGTGAGAGCAAAAGTAAAAGACCTGAATGAAAATATTTTACCGAAAGATGTAAAAATCAGTACGTTTTATGACCGGACAAATCTGATGGATTTTGCACAGGAAACGGTGATACATAATTTGATTGAAGGAATTATTTTAGTTACGATTATTGTATTGCTTTTTATGGCGGACTGGAGAACAACAGTGACAGTTAGCATCATCATTCCTCTTTCTTTGCTGTTTGCATTTATATGCATGCGTATAAAAGGTATGAGTGCAAACTTACTCAGCATGGGCGCTATTGATTTTGGAATTATTATAGATGGTGCTGTGGTAATGGTTGAAGGATTGTTCGTAGCCCTAGATTTACGAGCCCGTGAAGTGGGCATGCCCAAATTTAATAAACTGGCAAAACTTGGCCTATTTAAAACTACAGGAACGGAAATGGGCAAATCTATTTTCTTTTCTAAAATAATCATCCTCACTTGCCTTATTCCCATTTTTGCTTTTCAAAAAGTAGAAGGGAAAATGTTCTCGCCGCTGGCTTATACCCTGGGCTTTGCTTTGATTGGTGCGTTGCTTTTTACACTTACGTTTGTACCTGCTTTATCAAGTATTTTGTTGCGTAAAAACGTGAGGGAAAAACACAATCCAATTGTATTGTTTTTTGAAAATTCAGTTGCGAAAATGCTGGCTGTTGTTTATCGCAACCAAAAGAAAAGTGTAGTTATTGCGCTGGTAATAATGGTAATAAGTTTTGCATCAGCAAAGTTTTTAGGGTCCGAATTTTTACCTGAATTAAATGAGGGAGCCTTGTGGGTAGAGGCAGAATTACCCATGAGCGTATCGCTAGATGAAGCTAATGGCATTTCGAATAAAATGATTGATGTATTGAAAGAATTTCCAGAGGTAAAACAAACCTTGTCACAGGTAGGAAGAACCAATGATGGCACCGACCCCAAAGGATTTTTTAATGTACAAATACAGGTAGATCTCAAACCTCAAAAAGAATGGACAAGAAAAATTACAGAGGAGCAATTGATAGATGAAATGGATGTGCAGTTAAAAAAGTATCCTGGGATTGTTTATAATTATTCTCAACCAATAAGAGATAATGTTGAAGAAGCAGTAGCAGGTGTGAATGCCGCCATGGCTGTAAAAATATTTGGTACAGATTTTAATGTACTCGATAGTACTGCAAATAAAGTATTGGGCGTACTTAAAAATGTGAAAGGTATTGATGATTTGGGTGTTTTGAGAAACCTCGGTCAGCCCGAATTTAGAATTGAATTGGACCAGCAGAAAATGGCTTTTTATGGCGTAACCACAGCAGATGCAAATGCAGTGATAGAAATGGCTATCGGAGGAAAAGCTGCAACCCAATTGTACGAAGGCGAAAGAAAATTTGACATTCGTATTCGTTACCAAAAAGATTTTAGAAATACACAAACTACTATCGAAGCTTTGATGGTTCCAACAAGTGATGGAGCAAAAGTGCCCTTAAAAGAAATAGCAGATATTAAAACACTTACAGGCCCTGCATTTATTTATAGAGACAACAACATGCGCTACATAGCAGTTAAATTTTCTGTGCGGGGAAGAGACCTAGGAAGTACGATTACAGAAGCACAACAAAAAGTAGGAGCTGCAATAGCATTACCACAAGGCTACAAAACAACTTGGAATGGCGAATTCGAAAACCAGACAAGAGCATCTAATACACTTGCCAAAGTAGTTCCTATTTGTTTGCTCTTAATATTCATTATTTTATTCATCACTTTTGGCAATGTAAAAGACGCAACACTGACCATTTTGAATGTTCCCTTTGCATTAATAGGCGGCATCTTAGGTTTGTATATTACAGGCATTAATTTCAGTATTAGTGCAGGCATAGGTTTTATTGCGTTGTTTGGTGTGTGTATTCAAAATGGAGTAATCTTAATTTCTGTTTTCAGAAAAAATTTAGATGCTAAAATGCATTTGGACGAAGCCATAAGAGAAGGCGTAATATCTAGGGTACGCCCGGTGGTAATGACTGCTTTGATGGCTATGATTGGATTGATGCCGGCAGCAATATCTACAGGTATTGGCAGTGAAACGCAAAAGCCTTTAGCTGTGGTTGTCATAGGTGGTTTGATAACATCTACCATTCTTACCTTACTTATATTACCTGCTATTTATGCGCTCACTTATAAACTAATGCACAACAGAGAAAATAGAAAATTATTAAGAAAAACGGGGCTCGTGAGTAAAGTTGAAAAAACAAATGAATAACAATTATTAAAGTCTGAAATTAAAAATCTTTATAAATAAATTTAGCTGCATTCCATAAGAATGTTTGTTCTTGTATGCTGTTAATTCCATTTACTCAAAAAAATAACTTTATAAAAAGTTTAAAAAAAATTGCTTTTCTATTACTTTTTGTAACCTGCTTCAATTCGGTTACTGTTGCGCAAAACAATGTTAGCAGTGAAGGAATTAATGTAGGTCGGTTAAGAGGTGTTGTAATAGTAGAATCAGCAATAGGAACTTTTGCAATGGTGGGCTTACATTATTTGTGGTATAAAAAATTTCCTCATAGTCGCTTTCATTTATTTAATGATAACAATGAATGGTTAAATATGGATAAAGCCGGGCATTCAACTACTGCCTATAATTTTTGTGCCATTCAATACAATACCATGCGATGGTGTGGATTAAACAACCGACAATCTAATTTGGTTGGTGGGCTAACAGCTTTGGGAGCGCAAACCATTGTAGAAATTTTTGATGGCTTTTCGCAAAAATGGGGATTCTCAACCGGCGATATGCTTGCAAATATTACCGGTACAGCTTTATTTATGACACAGCAATCTGCATGGAACGAACAGCGGATACAAATGAAATTCTCTTTTCACAAAACAATATTCGCTCAGTATAACCCCAATGAACTAGGAAAAAATAAATGGCAGCGATGGCTGAAAGATTATAATGGGCAGAACTATTGGCTCTCTGTAAATCCTTCCTCATTTATGAGTAATAAATCAAATTTACCAAGATGGATTAATATAGCTTGTGGAATAGGTGCAGAGGGTATGACCGGTGCTGTTACTAATCCTTCAAAAATTGGGAATGCTTTAATCCCTGAATTCAAGAGAAAGCGGAAGTATATTATTTCAGCAGATGTTAATCTTACTAAGCTATTTAACACCTCTAATTCAATATCATTATCCCTTGCCAATATAATTAAACTGCCTGCACCCGCTTTGGAATTTAAAAAAAGTGCAACAGTAAAATTGCATGCTTTATATTTTTAAAACAAAGATCAACTACAAAACTCCTGATGAAAGTTATCCTGTTAATTATATATCAATCAATGTAGGTTTTACAGTTATAAAAGATCTTACAAGAAAATAATTTTGTTTCTATGCTTTTCTATACCTGCCAAACGGTATTTTAAATATTTTTTTAAACTTACCAATATCTTCATTATCCATGTAAGTATCCACACCAAACACAAGACTAGTAGCAGGAAGTCTTTGAAATGTACCAAATAATCTATCCCAGATACTTAATACATCTCCATAATTAGTATCAGTATAGGGTTGCTTATAATGATGATGTACATGGTGCAGATTGGGCGTAATCAAAATAAGGCCTAATAGCTTATCAATTTTTTGCGGTAGTTGATAATTCATATGTGCAAACAATGTTGTAATTACCTGTATAATTTGTCTTAAGACTAGTACCCAAAAAAGAGTACCACTTAAAAAAACCCATAATAATGTAAATGATAAGCGTATAATATTTTCTCCTGGATGTTCACGTAATGTTGTGGAAACATCTACTACACTGTCGCTGTGATGCACTATATGAAACATCCAAAGGCGTTTTACTTTGTGCATAATTACATGATAAACATATTCACCAAAATCAAGTAACAAAAAAGAAACAGCAAAAAGAAGAAAATTATTTTTTTGATTCATTAGGTAGTTAAAACCAAAATGACGTGCTCCCGTCCATTGAATTATTTTTATAAAAGCAATTCCTAAAAAAAACTGGCCGGGAATGTTTGTTAAGATGAATGGTACGTTTAAAAATGCATGCTTCCATTTTTTATAGCCGAGGCTTAACGCTGCTATATTTTCAATATTCCAGCAAATAAATAAAATACCCACAAAAAGTATCAATTGTATTTGCTGAGAACTGTGTGTTATAAAGTCAATTAGATGCTGCACAATCTTTTATTTACAGGTAGCAAAAGGATAAGTCGTTTAGTAAAACTTTGTATCTCATAGAAATAGTCTTCAAACAAATTTATCTTTTGCTCCAAATAAATATTGTAACAGTAGTTGACAAGGCAAAAACAGTCGTTAGGAGGCAATACTTATCTTACAGTTGAAAAATATTGTAACCTATAAAAGGATTTGATCTATGCTTTTTGATTGAATTTATAAATATTTCACCTGGAGAGCTATGCAATTAAAAGCCCGAAAATAATTTTCCATGACTATTTTCGACAAGTCAATGTTAATAAAAGAATATCTAACTTTTCAATTGTAAATTGTAGCAACATGCCATTTATTAATTTGAGAAAAATAATTTTATCGTTTGTAAGTTTATCGCTTATTAATTTTTCTTCTGCCTAAGTATTAGACAGTGCCATAATAAATAATGCGGGTAGAAATAAAAAATTACACTTTTTAATAAAAGGAAACTTGTTAGAAAAAAGAGTTGAAAACCAGTCTGCCAAATCCTTTATTATTCCTGCTGCTCTTATTAGCTATAGTTTTTTTTCGTTGGGAAATCATGGTCTTCAAAAATTAGATCGAAATACAAAAATTGAAATTGAAGAGCATCATCCACGACCTATCACAAAGATTGATAATTACCTGCAATATTCGCCGGCGCTTGCAGTGTATTTGTTAAATACCCTAGGCATAAAAGGCAAAAATAATTTAATAGATGGATCCATTATTTATGCGTTATCATTAGCTATCTCTTCAGCATTTGTTTTACCCTTAAAACGAATAACAAGAATACAACGACCAGATGGATCTGGGTTTAACTCATTTCCCTCAGGGCATACCACTACCGCTTTTGCGGCAGCGGAGTTTATGCGTCAGGAATACAACTATGCTTCTCCTTGGTACGGCGTAGCAGGCTATACCGCCGCAACTATAACAGGAATTTAGGACTATATAATAATAAACATTGGGTGAGCGATGTGGTTGCCGGTGCAGGTTTTGGTATTCTCTCTACGAAATTATTTTATTGGCTTTATCCTGCTATAAAGGGCAAGTTTTTTAAAAACAAGCCCACTAATTTTATGGTATCACCCTTCTAAAAAAAATGGTGGTGGCCTTTCTCTGGTTTACAATTTTCGGCGTTAATTAATTTTGACGCCTTTTTTTTTCGAAATAATCCTACAAATTAGCGCCTCATTATTTTTCGCAATAAATTTTTCTTTGTTAACCTTTATTGCTTTCACAAATTCTTTTAGCTATAGTTAAAAATATCCCGGCTAATAAACTCTTACCTATAGCAAAAAAATAAACAGATGTATTATTCAAACAATGGCAAAATTTTTATTTATACAAATACAAAGCATTCTGATTTTTAAAAAGTCTCAATTCATATTGATGAGAATTACAAGCAATTTTTTTTAGATACTATAACTTAAAAACTTTGAATAAAGTTGTTTAAATAAATTCAACACAACAAAATTTAGTATTAGTCAATTTTATTTTTTGGGGCTTATCTATTTCAATAAAAAAGGTTTTACCATTTAGAAAAAACCTTCTTTTTGAATTAAATAATATTCTAGGGGTAAATATTTACGCTAAAGACGCCATTTGTTACAGTTTTAAAAGCTGGGCCTGCTCCCCCATTTTCTAATATTTTTCCTGAAAAAGTTCCTATCACTCTCGTTGACGTTATAGAACTAATTGTAATGGTAAACCCAGGAGTTTGTGGCGTTGTCCCGCTAACCGCTGTAAAATCATTGGTGAGCGTAGCATAGTCTCCGGCTACTATGGCTGCAGGACCTTGATTAACTGTATAAGTGCCCGGTGTAACTGTTGTTCCCATTTTTGCAACAACTAAAGTAAAAGTTTCATCTCCTGCTGTATTGTTATCACCAAATATTTCTATAGCCGAATAACCAGGTATACTTGTGTTATCTAGCTTTGCAGAATCCCTAATTTTAAAAGTAGTATTCACTCCATCAATTGCTGCAACGATAGAATCTGCAGTAGTGGTGGAGCCGCCACCGCCGCCTCCTGTGCCTGTAACATTTACACTGAACTGACAAACACTTGTATCAAATTTTACCGTGAACATGTCAATACCCGGTGCAATGGGCTTTCCGGCGCCAATCAATCGCACAGTATTTAAACCCTGAACAGCGAAGTAACCCGAACCATTAAAAGAATAGCCGTTTATCGAATCAGTTTTTATAGAATAACTACCTACCTCAGAAACATCAACCTGAATGTCGACAAAATGAACCAAAGACTTTAAGACCGTATCTTTTTGGTAGGTTCCATTTATCGTAACAGGCAAACATTCTCCCGTAACATCTTTCTTTAAAGTTCCCTTTCCAAGACCTGCCTCATAACTTAATTCTTTCTGGCAGGAGGCAATTAAAAATGTAATACCAAGTAACAAAAACGACAGACGAAAGTATTTCATAATTGGATTTTTGTAAAATATTTAATTAGCTATTCCTTAAAGAAATAAAGATACACATTCAAGCAAAGATTCTAGAACGAAGGTTTTCGCTGCCTTCCTAAATTTTCCTTAAAATTAATATATCTGCTAATTTTTTAGATCTTTATTGTATTAACGTAATTGTAATCGTTTAAGTATAGACCAAACGTCAAATAAAAAATTTTGGGACTGAAAACGTTTACGATATCTGCGACCGGTCGTCTGTTAAAGTTACAGTTTCCACAGTTTGGTCTTTCGCTGCAACTACCTGATGCCTAAAAAGTCTTTTTTGAAAAAGAAATATTGTTATTACACCGGTGCTGATAGCCGCATCTGCAATGTTAAATATCGGTCTGAAAAACTCAAAAGATTCTCCGCCCCAAATTGGAAACCAGTTTGGAAAGCTCCCTCGAATGATAGGGAAATACAACATGTCAACAACATTGCCATGTAAAAAACCAGCATAACCCTTGTTGGCAAAAACCGCCAATCCGCTGTAATTTATATAATCGTTTATTTCCTTGTTAAAAACCATTCCCTTGTCAAATATTAACCCATAAAAGCAACTGTCAATTAAGTTGCCAAGTGCGCCCGCATATATTAAGGATGCGCAAATAACAAAGCCTTTACTGTATCCCTTTTTGATAATACTACCTAAATACCAGGTTCCAAAAACAACAGCACCTAATCTAAATATTGTAAGTGCCATTTTCCCCCAGTTGCCGCCAAACTTCCATCCGTAAGCCATTCCGGGGTTTTCTACAAAATAAAGCTGAAACCAATTATCGGCAACAATTTTAGAAGTATTTAAAGGGAAGGAAGTTTTTACATAAATTTTCAGCGCCTGGTCAGCGATAAGCACTAACAAAACAATAATAACTAAGTGAATCTTTTTCATATAAGATGGCAAATATAGATATTAGAATTTAAAGGTTTTTTGGATTGTATCTCTGTATCAATGACGAAGCTTATTCCTCAAAATAAACCCTCTTAACTCTTTGAGAAATATTGGTGAGTATTTCATAAGATATCGTTTTTGCCCATTCAGCAATTATAGACACATTTGGTTCTTCCCCAAAAACAATAACCTCATCGCCTTCAAAAACTTCCATGCCGGTAATATCAATCATCGTCATATCCATACAAATATTTCCAATCACTGAGGCACTGTTACCATTAACCAGCATTTTCCCTTTCCCATTGCTTAGCACCCGCGGGTAACCATCTGCATAGCCAATTCTTACTGTTGCAATTTTTAAATCTTTATCAGCAAACGCAGCTCTATTGTATCCAATACTCTCTCCTTTTTTTACATGCTTAATTTGGGCTACTGTCGTCTTTAATGTAGTTACATTTTGCAGGCGATGTTGCACAGCAAGCGTACTATCTACGCCATACAAGCCAATACCCAGCCTTATCATATTCATTTGCAAATTTGGATGCCTGTAAATAGCAGACGAATTGGCAATATGCTTGATAAATCCATAGCCGATACTTCCCTCTATTTTGTTTGCAACCTCTATAAATAAAGCAGTTTGATGGCTGGTAAAATCATCATAAGCGGCAGAAGCACTTGCAGCCAAATGAGAGAAAACTGAAATTACTTTTAATACATGTTGCTCTTTTAATACGACACACAAATCTGCTATCTCTTTTTTTTCAAAACCGAGACGGTGCATGCCGGTATCAATTTTAATATGGACCGGATAATTTTGGATATTTTTTTCTTTTAAAAAATTAATAAATTCTTTCAAAATATTAAAAGAATAGAGCTCGGGCTCCAAATGATATTTTACAATATTATCGAATGCAGCAACCTCGGTATTTAATACCATAACAGGAAGTTTAATACCCGCATTCTTTAAATCAACACCTTCGTCTGCGTAGGCAACAGCTAAGTAATCTACACCAGCATGTTGCAACACATTCGCAATTTCGAAACTTCCGCTACCATAGCTTAATGCTTTTACCATTGCCATCAATTTAACGCCAGGTTGTAGCATTTTTTTATAAACGGAAAGGTTGTGGCGCAAGGCATTTAAATTGATTTCCAGTTGTGTTTCGTGAAACTTTTGTTCCAATATCCTACTTATCTTTTCAAATTGAAAGACTCGTGCACCCTTTAGTAAAATGATTTGCTCGTGAAAAGAGTGTTGAGATAAATTATTTAAAAAAGTCTCTGTATTACCATAAAAAAAAGTTTGTTTAATAGTTGAAAATAAGACTGCATTTTCAACAATTGCCTGTCCTATCCCAATCAAACATGACACATTATTTTGAACAAGCAATTCTGCAACTTTACTATACAGAATTTCCGCAGATTCGCCACTTTGCAAAATGTCACTTAAAATAACAGTGCGTTTTACCTGCTGGTTTTGTTGGTTTAAAAAGTCGAGCGAAACGGCTAGTGACTGCAGATCTGCACTATAACTATCGTTTATAATTGACGAATTATTTTTACCCTGTTTCAGTTCAAGTCTCATCTCTACAGCTCGTAATGCCTGCATTTTTGAAATAATTACGGCGAGTGGCAGTTTTAAAATTAGTAATACGGAACAGCATGTTAGCGCATTGCTTATAGATGCGGTGTCAGTGAAAGGGATACAAAAAACCAATTCGTTTCCTTGGTATTGACAATATATTTCAGTTTTGTTATTTTGTCGTATTGTATGCTTAAGCTGCAGATCTGCTGCACTGTTTTTACCCCAACAAAACAATTGCACAGCAGGATTTATAGCAGCAGAAAAGACTTTGATTTCCTCAAAAAGCATTTCATCGTCACAACAAAAAATTAGTTTTTTTGTCTTCTTAAACAGAAATAATTTTTCTTTTATTTTTTGCTGAAGCGATATAAAACCTTCTGAGTGTGCTTCTCCTATAAAAGTAACAATCCCAATTTCAGGATCTATTATTTTTTGTAGATTTTCCATTTCACCGGTCTGCGAAATACCAGATTCAAAAATGCCTAACGTATTATCAGCATTCATTCTCCACACACTTAACGGTACGCCTGTTTGAGAATTATAACTTTTAAGATTTCTTACAATATTGAAATTATCATTTAATAATTGTGTGAGCCATTCTTTTACAATGGTTTTTCCATTACTTCCCGTTAAACCAATTACAGGATAATTAAATTGATGCCTATGCCATGCTGCAAGAGTCTGCAATGCAACAAGCACATCTTTTACAATTAAAAAATTTGCTTCAGGGTAAATATCAATTTCCTTCTCTGAAAAACCAGCATTTACAACAAAGTTTTTTGTACCTTTTTCGTACAAAGATTTTATAAATGAATCACCGTTTCTACCAATACCATTTAATGCAAAAAACAGTGAGGTGCCTGAAAACAATAATTTTCTGCTATCTGTTAAAAGGCTTTCAATAAATACATCTTTCCCTTGTTGCAGGTAATTTGCATGTACTATTTTAGCAATTTCTGAGACCTTATAACTCACTTGTAAAAATTAGATAATTATTTAATAGAATCTTGTTGCTCAACAAAATCCTCCGGCGAACCTTCTTTTTTATTATAAATAGAATAAACGATGCTGCCAAAAATGCAAATTACAATTACAGCAAGCGACGCCCATTCTGGCAAGCGTAAATACTTTTCATTTACACCAACGTACCCAAGAACGGGTAATAACATTTTCACACCAATAAACAGCAGAACAATTGCAATGCCTTCCTGCAGGTAATCAAATTTGCTAGCTGCACCTCTAAGTAAAAAAAATAAACTCCTTAAACCAAGCACCGCAAATATATTGGAAGAATATATCAGCATCTTTTTTGATGGATCTGGAATAACAGAAAACACTGCAGGTATAGAATCAACTGCAAAAACAATATCAATTAAACCAAGCATTACAACTACCATTGCTAGTGTAGTGAAAAATGTTTTGCCATCCTTTTTTATTATAAAATGACCATTGGGTTCTTCGTTGGTACTACGCATTAATTTGGTGAGTAATTTATAGGCCCAGTTTGTCTGAGGATTAAACTCATCATCTTCATTGCTGCTAAACATTTTTATACCGGTAAAGACTAAGAAGACACCAAAAATGTACATCACCCAGTTGAAGTTTGCTACAAGTTCACTCCCTAACGCAATAAACATTATTCTAAAAACGATTGCCATTAAAATACCCAAAAGTAAAACCCTGGAATAATTGATTTCTTTTACTTTAAAAAAGGAAAAGATAATGATGAAAACAAAAATATTATCAATTGAAAGTGACCATTCCAGCAGATACGCCGAAATATATAAAATGGCGTCTTTTTTCCCATTGCCATCAACATTTTCCCACCAGATAAATGCGCAAAATGCAAATGACAGTACAACCCAAAAGATGGTTTGAATCAAAGCAGTCTTCAGCGTAATTTTTTGGTTTTTTTTGCTAAGCAAGCCAAGGTCAAATATGAGTGCTAAAATTATAACAACGCCAAAAACCAAAAATATAATCTGTTGCTTGTCCATTTATCTACTTTGTAAATTTTCGTCTGCGTAGCCATTGAAAAACAAATGCAAATAACACAACCACAAAAATTGGTAAGCCAATATTTAAAATCTGCCAAAAAGTTTTTTGTTCTGCTGCTTTCTTATTATCCAACAATCTTACCACATAATCTTTTGCTTTTGCATCACTTAATCCATTTTCGTTTATCAAGTAATCCAGGCAATTTTGTAAAAAGTCTTTGTTAGCAAATGGAACCTGGGCCTGAGTTCCGTAGGTATAAGCGTTCATTCCCATTGGTATAGGATTTCCCTTTATGACACTGTTTAAAACCATATCACCATCGCCAACAACTATTATTTTATTATTAGAAATTGATTGGGGCATAAAAGTAAGGTTGTTCAGCCTCAGGCTATCGTTCATTGCAGTTGACAACCTATTAGCAAACATCGATTTAAATTTACCTTCTAATAAAACTGCTACTGGCACATTGCTTTTTTTGTATTTGGCATCTTCGGGCGCATTTACATTTTCGGCGCCGCTAATTACTGCAGGCGAACCCAGCGTTCTTGCATTTGCAGATGAACTTAATAATATTGTTTTTGTTATTCCTTCGGCTTCCACGGTATCTAAAGAATTCAGAAATCTACCTGCAACAAAACCGAGTCCTTTATTGATTGGGTGGTTTCCTTTGCTTTCCATTACAGGAAAATAATTCCATGGCAGCAGTTCAAACTGTCCGTTTCCATTTACATCAAAAGGAAGATAATCACATTGCAAATCCATCAATAGGTCTGCATTGATTCGAACACCGTAATTAAAAAAAAGATCGTTCCATTTAAGGTCCCTATCAAAAGCTGTTACTTCATTTTTAATTTGTAGGCTGTCCATTTCTGCATTTAATCTGTCTGCAAAAACCAATAACTTACCGCCATTCATTACGTATTGATCTAACTTTAGTTTTTCATTATCTGTAAAACCAATAGTAGGTTTTACAACTATTAAAACTTTGACAATAGGTGGTAAAAATTGTGGTTTAGTTAAATCAAAGGGTGCAAACCTGTAGTTTTTATTTAGTACGTTTTCTGATAAATCATATGTAGAATAATTTGTTGGCTCTCCGTTGCCAATAGCATAAGCGATGGCAGGTTTTTCTGTTTCAGTTATTTTAGATACCGCATCAGCAAGTCTATACTCTAGTAAAGCTTCTGCGCTATTGAGCTGTGAAAATTTTATATCTCGTATTTTACTTTTGAATAAATCTACAGGCTGGATTTTATCTTCAAAATGCACCAATGCAAATGGATAAACATTTTGTTGCTGTTGTCCTTCCTTCAACTGGCTAGTAAGGTTGATGGGCGAAAGCCCCATCCCAATTAGTGTATCGGAAAATTTCACCTCCGTTCCCGGCATCAATTCATCTGGCGATATAAAATTATATTGAATTTTGCTACCTGCTACCTCTTTAAACTCTTTCAGCATATCGTTTGTAGACGATGCTAATTGCCTAAACCCTGAAGGAAAATTACCTTTTAAAAATACATCTATTACGACAGGGTTTTCTATCTTTACCAATAGTTTTTTTGTGGCGTTGGTAAGGGTAAAACGTTTTTCGTTTGTGAGATCTACCCTTGTATGAAACTGTGATGCAGCCCAGTTAATGACCAATAAGATAATAACGATAAGTGGTAACCAAAATCTACTGTTGAAAAACGTTTTCATTATTTTTTACTGATCTTTTTAACGGTTATTAATAATGAAAGAAAAATAAGGGAGAAAAAGTAAACAACATCTCTGGTATCAATTACACCACGGCTTATGCTGCGATAATGAAAATCTACACCAAGCATTTCAATATAATAATCTGTACCGCCGATAAACATCGGCAATTTGCTTATACCATTAAAACCATAATATAAAATAAGGCATACAAAACTGCTTATTAAAAATGCTACAACTGCATTGCTTGTAAAACTGCTACAGCACAAACTTACGGCAGCAAACATGCCTGCCAATAAATATAAACCAGTATAACTGCCTGCAATACTTCCTCCATCTATGCCTGCTTGCGTAGCCAAAGTTTTTACAGTAAGTATATATAAAAAGGTAGGTGCAATTACAAATGCAATCACAATCAGCACTGCTGCATATTTACCCCAAATTATTTGCCATGCGGATAGTGGTTTTGTCTTGAGCAATTCAAACGTGCCAGTTTTAAATTCTTCTGATAGTGTATGCATTGTTATAGCGGGTATTAAAAACATTAGTACCCAAGGAGCAATATCAAAAAATGTAGAGAGACTTGCGTAGTTGTTATTTAAAATACTGCTTTCGGGTAGCATAAACAGAAATACCCCACAAACCAATAAAAAAAGAATGATTGCAATATAACCGGTAAGGTTGCTGAAAAACCTATTTAATTCTTTAAGACAAATGCTATACATACTTTGTTATAAGTTGCTGCAATTTACTATTTAACTTGTTACATTTTAATTGTAACTTGTATTTGTAAATCTTATGCAGCAGATTCAGTCCATTGATTGTCTTAATTTAACAACCATTACATAGTTCCGTTAAAAACGTATACGCTGTACTTTGATTTGCAATCGTAGCAGTCTAGACAGTTTTAATGATAGTGTTTATCAACACTAATTGCTCTTCCCCTACTTTTAAAAGCAGGGGATTTTTTATTGCCGATGGACCAAGAAAATCTTTCGCTCAACCATAAAAAATTTATAATCAATACTAAAAAGGAGAAGATTTAAATCCGAGCCGTTGCAATGCAATAAATAAAAAAACCTCTCCGTATTGGAGAGGAATCAATATTATTTCTTATCTAAAAAGTTTTTTAAACAGCAAAACTTTCACCACAACCGCAACTTCTGCTGGCGTTCGGGTTATCAAAGTAAAACCCTTTACCATTTAATCCGTCGCTAAATTCCAATTCTGTATTTACCAAGTATAAGAAGCTTTTCAAATCGCATACAATTTTTACACCCTTGTCTTCAAAAACCTGGTCCATTGGTTTAACTTCATTGTCAAAATCCATCTTGTAACTTAATCCGCTACAACCACCGCCTACTACACCTACTCTAAGAAAATAAGCGTCATCATCTGCCACACCTGACTCTGACATTAGGTTTAAAACCTTTGCCTTTGCTTTATCTGATATATAAATTGCGTTCGCATTATCTGTCGCTACCATATCAATTATTAATTTGTAAATGTGCTAAAAATCCAAAAGACAATTAACACATTGTCTAATCAGTTATCTTAGTGCACCAAGCTTTCTTCAAACTTAATGGCTTCTTTACCATTTTTTACACGATAATCATTTATCGCAGCCTTAATTGCATCTTCTGCCAATACAGAACAGTGAATTTTTACAGGAGGAAGATTTAATTCCTCAACAAAATCCATGTTGTCTACGGTAATTGCTTCTTCAATGCTTTTACCTTTTAGCCATTCTGTAGCCAAAGATGAAGATGCAATGGCAGATCCACAGCCAAAGGTTTTAAACTTTGCATCGGTTATTACACCGGTTGCATCATCTACCTGTATTTGAAGACGCATAACATCTCCGCACTCTGGTGCTCCAACCAAGCCTGTTCCTACACTTTTATCTGCTTTATCAAGGGTTCCTACATTTTTAGGATTTTGATAATGGTCTATTAATTTTTCTGAGTATGCCATTTTTTTTAATTTAGAATTGTGAAGTACGAATTATGAATTCTTCAATAAAACAACGGTAATTCGCTTTCGCTGCTTATTCAATATTGCTCAAACGAAATACGAACATTCATAATTCAACATTCGTAATTCGTAATTTTTTAATGTGCCGCCCACTCAATACTGTTCAAATCTATCCCTTCTTTGTACATTTCCCAGAGTGGACTCATCTCTCTTAACTTAATAACTGTATCACTTATTGCCTTCACGGTATAATCAATCTGCTCATCTGTTGTGAACCTGCCTAGTCCAAAGCGAAGTGAGCTATGGGCCAAATCATCACCCAAACCTAACGCTTTTAAAACATACGAAGGCTCTAAAGATGCGGAAGTACAAGCTGAACCTGAACTTAATGCTATGTTTTTATTAAAACCCATCAACAAACCTTCACCTTCCACATGCTTAAAAGAAATATTAGTTACATGCGGCAGACGATGTTCTGTACTACCATTTATATAAGCTTCTTCTAATAACATTAAGGAGGTTTCCAATCTGTCCCTCATTTTACTGATGCGTTTTGTGTCAGCTTCCATATCGAGCATGCACAACTCGCAGGCTTTGCCCATACCCACAATGCCAGGAACATTCAATGTGCCTGAACGCATTCCACGCTCATGACCACCGCCATCCATTTGCGCTGTTACTTTTACACGTGGATTTTTCCGGCGTACATACAACGCACCAACTCCTTTTGGACCGTACATTTTATGCGCAGTAAATGCCATAATATCAATACCATCTTTGTTTACATCTACTGGTATTTTACCAACAGCCTGCGTAGCATCTGTAAATAACAACACACCGTGTTTTTTTGCGATAGCACTTATTTCTCTGATCGGCATAATGGTACCAATTTCGTTGTTGGCCCACATAATAGATATCAAAATAGTAGTTGGTCTGATAGCCGCTTCCAATTCTTTTAAATCGATTAAACCATCAGCCTGTACTTTCAAATAAGTCACTTCTCCACCTAGTTTTTCAATGTGCTTACAAGTATCCAATACAGCCTTATGTTCAGTTGTACAAGTAATAATATGGTTGCCCTTTTGCGCATACATTTCATAAACACCTTTAATACCGAGGTTATCACCTTCCGTTGCGCCACTTGTAAAAATAATTTCTTTAGGGTCTGCACCGATCAATTTTGCAACCTGCTCACGTGCATAATCTACAGCTTCTTCCGCCTTCCAGCCAAAAGGATGGTTGCGGCTAGCAGCATTACCATAATCCTCTAAAAAATAAGGAGTCATAGCTTCCAACACCCGCGGATCCATTGGTGTAGTCGCGTTGTTGTCTAAATATATCGGTAATTTCAACATTTGTTTTATATTTATTTTATATGCAAATTTACTACAATCGTTCTACTTTAGCATTACCATTAAAGAAATAATAAACCATGCTACAACCAGAACATATCGGTATCGCTGTTAATGACTTGTCAATATCTGTTCCGTTGTTTGAAAAACTGTTGAATAGTCAGTGTTACAAGACAGAAACGGTAGAAACAGAACAGGTGAACACGGCATTTTTTAAAACCGGACAAACAAAAATTGAACTACTCGAAAGTGCCAAACCGGATGGGGTAATAGCAAAGTTTATAGACCGTAAGGGAGAAGGTATTCACCACATTGCATTTGAAGTGGCAGATATTTTGGCCGAAATGAAACGTTTACAGGGAGAAGGTTTTGTTTTATTAAACGAAACACCAAAACACGGCGCCGATAATAAATTAGTTTGCTTTTTACATCCAAAAGGGACAAATGGCGTTTTAGTGGAATTGTGCCAGGAATTTAAAACACCACAATAAATTTTCTCACAACCAAAACAAATAATTATGAAAATTTTAAATGTATTGTTACTAACAGTAATGCTGACAACATTTGCCAAAGTATGTTTAGCCCAATCAGATAATATTTCTCGCATGGATACCACCATTTATGGGAGAAATAAAGCGGTAGGTAAGTATGTAAAAACACGGGGTATAAATCTTTATTACGAAACGTACGGCGAAGGTGAGCCTTTGCTTATCATACATGGCAATGGCGGCTCTATCAATAACTTTATTTACCAGATTCCTTATTTTTCAAAAAGCTATAAAGTGATATTAGCCGATAGCCGTGCACAAGGAAAATCTATTGACAAAGGCGACTCGTTAAGTTATGAAATGATGACAGACGATTTAAACGCTTTGCTTGATACACTGCATATTAAAAACTGTAATGTCATTGGCTGGAGTGATGGCGGCATTAATGGATTATTGCTTGCAATACGCCACCCGGAAAAAGTAAAAAAGCTTGCAATAACCGGTGCCAATCTATGGCCCGAAGCCACAGCCGTTGATCCCTTTATTTATAATTGGGCACGAAATTATTACGACTCTATAAAAGGATTACCTGCATCACCAGGTATAAAAGAAACCCTCAAACTTACCCGGCTATTGGCTTTTGAGCCACACATCGCTCCCACACAACTTAATAACATAACATGCCCTACGCTTGTAATTGGTGGAGACCATGATGTAATACTACCGCAGCATACAATGCTTATTGCACAATCAATTCCTAATTCGTACTTATGGATATTACCAAATTCCGGACATTCAACACCCATTTTTTATAGAGAAATATTTAATACCGAAATAGATAACTTCTTCAAAAAACCTTTTAGAAAAATAGAAGGTTTTGGGCGTTTTAATTAGATGCATAATTTAAAATACAGAGCAAAAAAAGATTAAAGACTCCACCTATTTATAAAGCAATGACCAAAATACATTTAGGAAGAAATTGCACTTAAATAATATTAAATTTTTCTATTACAATTTTAAAATTGGAACGCATTTTGGATATATCTCGAATATTTTTTAATTAATTATTTGAGTTATGAATAAAAAAGGACCAATAGTTATTATAGAGGACGATCTG
>JBBREY010000017.1:0-34687 GCA_038225275.1 Chitinophagales bacterium
AAAACAAATGCTGTGAGGGAAATCCCATTCCGTTCTATAGGATTAAACTTTGCATGGAAATTTGGTAAGCTGGAGTTTAAAAAGCAACGAGCAGAACAAGATGGAAATCTTAACGGACCTAATGAATAGGATAAATATTATCGCACAAAACTAATCATAAAAAAACCCGCTATTAAGTGGGTTTTTTTATTTTAATAAAATAGCACAGCTTTAAAATTATTTACAACTGGTCTAATAGTAGCCTGCATATAATTTCATCTTTATTAAAATCTCTATTTATTATTTTATTCTAACTTTTAAAACAACAAAAATCTCCATCAAACTTTTGAGTGATCATTTGTTTTTAAGTTGCTGATTAATTTTGAAATGTCGCCTTGAAAATATACTATTACAATTCATAAAACTATAATTCAATCATGCTTTTTTGAAAATTGAACAGTTACAAAAACAGTAGCTTTAGTGACTAAAATAAAAATATGAACCAAAAAGCAGACTGGTTTTTTACTAAAAAAACACAGTGGCAGGAAGCATATATAGAGCTAAGAAAAATTGTGCTTGATTGTGGCCTAACTGAAGACATAAAATGGGGATGTCCATGCTACACTTTACAAAAAAGCAATGTTGTTTTAATACATGGATTTAAAGATTACTGTGCTTTGTTGTTTATGAAAGGTGTTTTAATGAAAGACCCGAAAATTTTATTGATTCAGCAAACTGAGAATGTGCAACAAGCCAGGCAGATAAGATTTAAGAGCGTTGCGGAAATTTTAAAACTTAAGCACACCATAAAACAATATTTACTTGAGGCAATAAAAATTGAAACCTCAGGTTTAAAAGTTGAATTAAAAAAGACTGCAGGATTTAACATGCCTGAAGAGTTCAAAATGGTATTAGATGATGATCCCAAACTAAAAGCTGCTTTTGAAGGTTTGACGCCAGGCAGGCAAAGAGGTTACCTGCTTTATTTTTCTGCAGCCAAACAAGCAAAGACAAGAACGGCAAGAATTGAGAAATATCTGCAGATTATACTTGAGGGAAAAGGATTAGAAGATCATTGAGCACACACACAACAAAATTTATTGTGATAAAATGAGACAGCTTTTAAACGAGTAATTATGGCAGTGGACCGCTGTTTTCTCTTGTACAATAACTAGTGAAAAAAGCTAATAATAAAACCTTCCCAAATTAAAGGGAAGACTTTATTATTAGCTTTTATTTTTTCTATTTAAAAACAGCTATTTGAATGTTTGTCTTGCCACCATCTGGACCAACTATTTCTAATCGATGAATGCCTTCGTCAGTATTGTCGTTTAGTACAATTCTATCTATTGCTGTGTTTTCGGTATGTTTGATTTTTGTACTAAAAGTAACCTGCCCAGCAGAATTTAATACTCGAAGGTTATACATACCCGCTGCTGCACTGCCCCATTGTAAATTGATTGTCTTATTAGCAATCGGGTTCGGGTAAACAGCCATCTTTGCTTTTTCTTCCATCAATACTTTTACTACATCACTGTAAGTAATTTGGCCATTTATACCAATACTCTTAATTCTGTAATAGTTGCAGTTCTGTATGGGGTTTACATCAAGCCAATTGTATGTATTAGCAGCCATATTGTGGGCAGCCGTACTGTGTATGTTGGCAAAGAAAATTCCATCGGTTGACCTTTCAATATCATACTGCTTTAAATGTACTTCATTAGCCGTTTTCCAGCTTACTAAAATTTGCTTGTTTTGCTTTACAGCATCTACATTGGTAATACTGAGCGGCAGTTCTGCTACAGCCTTAAACACAATCATAAATCGATTTACAGCATTAGAACCTGTAATATTCTCAGTAGTAAAATTAATGGTTGTAAGGCCGTCAACATTTAAAGGTGTAGATGTATTTGTATAAGCATCACGCAAGAAACCAATTAAACCAGGCTGCGCCAACGAAGTGCTATTGATGGCAAAACGATATTGTTGAAACTTTGCATTTGCAAAATTTAAGAAGATCGTATCAGCAGTTGATAGGCTTGATCTTCTTTCAATAATAAATAATTTATCCTCAATTTTTATGGCCAAATTTTCACCGGTATTACCGGTTTTTGCGGCATCTAAATCATCAATGGCATTGCTGTACGAATCATCAAAATCAACAGAAACACCATCAGCAATGTATGTGCTGCTATCTGGGTTGATGCCGTTTAATGTTACCCTTAAATTTCCGGGGTTTGTGGCAGTTGCGTTGGTACCAAATGCCTGTACGCTGTTACTTACCTTGGCTGCTTCTTTGAGTGTTATTGAACCGCCAGATGAGCCTCCCTGTATAAAAAATGCCTGCCCACTTTGTATAGTATTGTTTACGCTACCCGGTGTTCCATAACTTCCGCCACCTGGCGTGATTACGTAATTGTTGCTTATATCTTTTGACAATACCTGGTAGCCACCGTAGCCATAAAGGCCTCCCATTTTGGGGTCCCACAGATAATAAAAATCTCTTAACCCTGTTTTGGTAATGTTGCGCACATCTATAGCAGAAGCAAATGGATTACCAACTCCATTAAATTTATTTGCCGCTATAAGAATAGATGGTTGATCGCCTGTATACAAGTAGCCGGTAGTTCGCAGTACAGTTTGAGTAGGAGCTGTAGCTGTGCTAATTACTGTTCTATCTCCTCTAATAAAAGTCATATAGCCATCTGTTGAATTCATTGCATTATTGGTACTTGTAATTCCTACAAAAGCATTGGTTGCAGGTACGTATGTTTTTATTGAAGGGCTACCCGATGAATTATCGAAGCCATCAGCTGCCCAGCTTGATCTGTTACTGGTAAGTTGTATTCCATAATTATTGGTAAGATTATCGCTGGATGTTGCCGCACCCTCCTGCCATGTATCTTTAAAAGTTTGCGTGCTGTTGGTGGGTACTGATAAATACCGCCAGGCTTTACGGGCACTTATAAACCGCTCAACGGTAACTTTACCAACAATGCTGTTACCCGTCATATCGCCTACCCAAGCTGTATTTAAAGCAGTAGATTTTAAAGTCAACAAATCGTTTGTTGCAAAAGTTTTCCCTATTCCGTTGTAAGTTAGTGAGCCATAAATATCCAACGCACCATTAAGAGAAACTCCAGCCACACTGCTGTTGCTGATGATTAAATTATTTAAAGAGTTTTCCTCAAATGCATTTATTGGAATTACCTGGCTGCTAGTTCCTATCATTTCGATAGTACCGGCATCAGCTATAAAGGACCCTGAGTTTGTAATAGATCCAGCAATTCGTAAAGTACCGGTTAAGGTTAACACGCTACTGTTTTCAATGCTGATATTATTTACTGCAACGGTTGTATTGATGGTGGGATAAACAGCTAATCCACGTGGTATAGTTACATTACTGGTTGCAGTTGGTATGCCGCCGCATGCCCAGTTGCCAATATTATTCCAGTCATTATTTACTACACCTGTCCATGTTCCTGCAATCGCAATTGTAACGGTGGTTTTTGTTATAAACTGGTTACAGCTTCCCGTTGCAGCAATTGTATATGTAACAGTATAAGTGCCGGGTAAGCTGGTTGCCAAATTAATACTTCCTGTTGTGGCATTTATATCTAGCCCGGCAGCGGCACTATACACACCGCCTGTAGTTCCTATTAAGGTTGCGGTCGCTGTTCCTGCTTCAGTACAAAAAGGTGAACCGATATATGATATCACAGTTCCTTTGTTACATATTTCTCCTGCCGTAAAATCACCAAAATTGGTATTACCAGTACAAGTTATGTTAGTGCTATTTCTAATAGTTGTTGTAGGGATTATCCAGGACGAACCATTGTAGTTTTCTATGTCAATAGCAGCAGCGGTGGCACCTGCATCCAAATCAGTTCCTGCATAATTAAATGTAGCGGTGTAATTATTAAATAGAATCCCGCTGTTAGCTAGTGTCCAATACCTGTTTATACTTCTTGTGGCATTAATACTCGATGTGCTTATGTTTGGATGGTCTGCACCTGTTGTACTTGCTGTAAGATCACCGGAAATTGTAACGTTGGCAAAAGCTGTAGTTAGCGGTGTATAGTTTGTATAATCGCCAATTTCGAATGTTCTGGTTACGGTGCCTGTTCCTACATTTTTTTGCAGATTACCATATACCCAACCCGTATTTTGTGCGGCACCTGTTACTATGCCCCCTGAAGATATCCCTACAGCGTACGAACCTGTATATATTTTACCTGATGTAAAATTGAGGTTTCCAGTTACACTTATGTTTGATGATATGGTGGTGCTGTCAAAAGTCTTGTTAACGGTAAGATTATTAAACGCAGATGTGCTAAATATGTCTTGTATTACCGATCCGTTTAAAATAAAGTTTGATGTTCCTTTATTAAGCGTGCCATTTACCATTATATTCCCGCCAACAGTATAGTTGTAATTAGATGCATTAAAAGTAGAGCCGGAATTAATTCTGAATACTTTCGTAACAATCCAATCTGAAGAAGGTGTAATACCTGAGACATTAGTATTACTTACAGTAACATTTGCAAAAGATACGGGAGAGCCTAAAATAGTTATAGCTCCTGCACCACCAAAGGTTGCCCTTCCAGTACTGCTAAAATTTGAACCAAAATTTACAATTGCAGGTGTAGAAGGTAAGAAACTAATCGTTCCTGTACTGGTAATTGTGCCATTGTTTGTTAGATACCCATTGATAGTATGAGAAGATATTCCTCCGTTAAAAGAAGCACCCGCACCGACAGTCATACCGTATAAAACGGTCCATCCTACGCTAGGATTCACGCCTCCTGTATTGTTAACATTTAAAAAACCAAATTGTGGCGCTGATGTAGAAACCATTAATGGAGGCACGGTACCGTTAAACGTTACTGTTACCGCTACCGTTCTCACTGCATTTATTAAACTAAGCGTTTGGGGTGCATTACCTGTAAAAATTACGTTGCCTAAAAAATAAACATCACCGGTATTTAGCAGATCTCCGTTTAAAGTCATCGAGATGGTGCTTCCCGCTGTCATGCCACCTGCGTTTGTTATAGTTAATTTATCATTTAAAGTTAAATCACTTAAAAAAGTATAAGTGCCGGATATGTTCATTTTATTAAAAGTAGTGCTACCTGATACTGTTTTACCTGCACCTGCGCAAACCACTGTGCTGGTTTGTGGTAGGAATGTTCCATCATTTTGAAAATTACCATACAGCGTTATTGTGTTTGAACCAGCGCTGAACCTGGCAGTATTTTCAATGGTTAATTTCCCCATCACTGTAATAGGGGTATATAGCAATTTGTTACCTGTATTTCTAAATATTAAGTTACCATACACTACCCCGGGAAGTAATAGATGTTGGGTATCTGTTCCGTTAAATACAATCGTACTGCCCACCGATAAAGAATAAGATGAAAACTTATTTGGGGCATTATCTACACCTACTAGTAAAGTGCAGGAATCAGCCATCGTTGCCGTTCCGCCTAATACATCTCTATTAAAAAAGTAATTAGAAATATCCAATGTACCAGATGTGCCTGTAAGGTTGCCTTTTAAAGTAACAGCACCTGTCAAGATAGCTGTAGAACCTACAGGTTTATTTATTTCTAGGTTATTAAATGTAGAGGAAGAAATTGTCTGGGTGCCCGCCCCATTAAAAACAATGTTTACACCAACACCTGTAAAAGTGCCGTTGTTAAGCCAGTTCCCGCCAACCTTTAAGATATTTATATTTGATAAAACGGCTCCTGAAGCAATTGTTACATTACCGAGAACACTCGTTATAGATTCATTGTCTAACTCGCCGCTGCTAACAAGCAGGTTTCCGCCAATGGTTAAAGCACTACTTATAGTTGATATACCACTTGCTTTATTTACAGTAACATTATTATAATTTACTGCACCAACTATCTGGTTCCCCGTACCATTGTATGTAAATGTTCCTGTTGAAGCGGTAAAACTTCCGCTTACATAGTTATAATTACCTCCAACACTCATATTACCTGCACCGCCAAATGCAATAGCTGCGTCAGCATTTTGTGTAAGCGAGCCGGTTACTGAAAGATTTCCTGTTCCAATGTTTAGGTTTATAACTCTACCGGTTGTACCGTTACTTAAAAGTAAATCTCCATTTACACTTATATTTTGATTATTCACATTTATGCTGTGTGCAGCATTGCTGCTCCAGTCACCTAAAATACCGCCAGTATTCAATGTTCCACCGGCCGCCATGCTTAGATTTACCACTTTCGTGCTACTCAATACAATGCTCTTCACGTTTACTGTACTGCTAATAACCGGCTGGTTCACAAAAAGTGTGTCGCCAATATTTACGTTATCAATGGCTGAGGGAGGGCGTGTAGCCGAGCCGTCCAATATTGTCCAGTTTGCTGCTGTATTCCAATTACTGCTTACACTACCATTCCATCGCACAGAATTGATTGCATCAGACAGTGACCATCTGTTTGTAATATCATTTAAATCACTTTGCTCAACATAGTTTGTTGTTGAACTGTTTCCGGTTTTTCCACTTGAGTTCCATGCCGTGCCATTATATCTCCATAGCGACATTGAGTTTTCTATGTTTCCATTTAACTCATCATCTTCATAATGCAGACGGAGCGTGGCATTGTAAGTGCCTGCGGGTACTAATATGTTATACACACGCCCAATAGCACTACCCAATGGAAAATCAGTGACAGCGCCTTTAATTACAGAGACAGTAATACTAGTAACGCCTGTTACTGATGCGAACGTTATGCTGTTATCAGGGCCTTCAAAAGCATAAGCAATACCAGTTGTAAAACTGTGTGTCCTTTGTATGTTTCCTAAAATAATACCTGGACCAGTTCTGGTAGTAGTTAAAGTAATAATATTTGCGCCGGTAAACATATTACCCTGTGTCATATTCAGTGTAGCTACACCCACATTACTTTGCAATACAAGTCCGGTAATAGGAGTAGTGTGGTTAACAATGATCGTATTAAAAGTGGTCGCACCGGTAACATTTTGTATTTGATTGCCTAAGAATTGCACGGTACCCGCGCTTGCAGTAAAAGTGCCTGCATTAACCCAATTCCCATAAAGACTGTGTGTAAATGCCCCCGCAATAAATGTAGTGGCCACAGCTATATTAATGTTGCCATTTATAGTGATTGCCGCCGCAGCAGTTTTATTATTCCCGTTAGAAAGCACAAGATTGTTATAGCTAATGGCATTTACAGTTTGTGCTATGGCGCCATTAAAGTTTACTATGTTTGGTATAGATGAGGTGGTGTTTAATATACCGCTAGTTATTGTAAGTGCACTCGCAATGCCAAGGGTAGCGTTTGCAGATAATTGCAACGATGTTCCGTTAACAGTTGTATTAAAAAGATTGGCCACTCCACTTAAAGTAGATGAGCCTGTAAATGTTGCTGTGCCGGCTGTTGCCGTAAAAGATCCTCCTACAATTAATGCTGATCCAACTGAAAAATTAGCAGTACTTGTGTTCGATCCTGAAACAGATAAACCATAAAAACTTAAAGAGCCAGTACCAGTCATTGATTTAGCTGTTCCGGTTAAGCTAATAGTACCCGAAGTACCTGTAAAGCTGCCACTTACTAAAAGGTTACCTGTTATGTTTAAAGAAGCAGTCGTGCTCACTGTCCCACTTACTGTTAGGTTGTCAATTGAAATCCCTGTACCACTTATGGTAGTTCCTGCTCCCGTCATGGTAAGCGTGCCACCACTGGCTTGCGCAAAAGAGCCCGAACCTGTTGTAGCCAAATTACCCGTTAGGGTTAAACTTGAATTGGAGAAGCTCACCAATGCTGCCGCTACGGTGAGGCTATTAAAGTTTTGAACGCCAGTTCCGCCAACTGTCTTTCCAGCACCAACAAAATTAACTGTACCCGAGTTTCCGTTAAAAGTGCCATTATTTACCCAGGCTCCTCCTACAGATGTTGTAAAACTTCCACCATTAAATGTAGTCGCTGCGCCAATAGAAATCGTATCACCTACATTTAAGTTTGCACCGGTTGTAAAAGTTACAGAAGTACCACTTCCCACACTGCTTATGAGTTTACCAGCTACATTTAATGTAGACGCTGGGAACGTTTTTACCGCTGCGCCCGCCGAACTACTGAGTTTTAAATTACCATAGGGCTGGTTTGAAACTGTTTGGTTAGTACCTGCATATTCTATAGTGCTTGCCACAACCAATGTACTTGTTGTGTAATTTGAAGGATAGGTGTTTGTACCACCGATTTTAAGGGTAGCATTGTTACTTACTGTTAGGATACCACCTGTGGTCACACGATTAGCTGTGTAAGTTCCAATATCAAAAGTGCCCGCCGTGATGGTAAGATCTCCACTAATATTTACATTGCTGTTTAATGATACGGTATTGGTGACGTTGTTGATATTGATAGTATTAAAACTGGTCGCAAAAGATCCTCCTATAGACTGAGCAGTTGTACCATTAAAGAAAACAGAAGCCGTTCCGGCAACATATGCACCTGTGGACATATTGTTTGTCCAGTTGCCACCCACTAATAAAGAGAAGTTGTTAGCGTTAAATATGCCCGATGACAGCGTAAGATTGTTAACGATGGTTGTTGCAGCGGGTATCAGTAATCCGGTCGTATTATTAAGCGTGACGTTGTAAAAATTCGTTACACCAGCAAAGGTTTGTTGAGCTCCTGTACCATTAAAAATGGTAGTGCCACTATTAGTCATGGTGCCATTGTTAACTATATTTCCTGCAATATTTAAAGTGCCAGCTGCACTCGTTGTAACAGTTGCTCCAGCATTTATTGTAAGGTTTTTGCAGGATGCCGAACTGCTGATAGTGGGCATTCTTATAGCAGAAGAATTTATTGTTACATCAATTAATGACGTTGGTAATACACCCGAACACCAGTTGTTTATATCTGTCCAGTCTGTACTTACAGCACCTGTCCATTGTCCGGTAGTTGTGGTTGACTTTACATTAGTGTATGCAGTAGCCGAACATCCACCAACCGTAACCTGCAGATTATAAACTCCGGCATCTGCTGCCAAATATGTTAAGCTTGGGTTTTGCGAATTAGAGGTAAACCCATTAGGACCACTCCAGGCGTATGTGGCACCGCTTATTGTTGTGGCCGATAAACTTAATGCAGAACCTGAACATACAGGTCCGTTGTTACCTGCGCCATCAGGTGATTTATATAATGTGTTTACTTCACCTGCTGTAAGTGCACGTTGATATATTAATACATCATCCAACGTACCATTAAAGTAAAAATTAGATGGCTGAGATGTCCATCCTGCGTTATTGTCGTAGCCAATACGCCAATAACCGGTATAGTTTTGAGAAGATAGTGTAACAGAGTTTGAACCTACAATAGCGCCATCAACATATAACGCCATACCTGTTGTACTTGAGAAAGTTGCAGTAGCTAGGTGCCAGCTGTTATCATTATATGATAAAGCGGAGTTTACAGTTACAACCGTATTAGGATAAACACCAAAGTATAGTTGCCCTGCATTGTTCATATAAATGTGCCTATCGTAATTACTGCTTAGGCCTGTTTGAGAACTTCCAAAACCAATTAATTTACCCCCTGTAACACTAGCCGTTTTAAACCACAACGAAATGCTGAAGTTATTTGGGTTTGAATAAGCGTTTGCAGTTGAAATGTATTGACTGCTTCCATTAAAATTATAAGCTCTATTAGCAATACCAAAACGGTCAGTTGTAGCAGTAGGACTATTTTGCAAAGTACCGGAATTGTTGCCTGTTGCATCTGCGGCATTGTTATTAAAAATATAGTTAGATAAAATGCCCGATAAAGGAATTTGCGATATAATTGGCGCCAGACATAACGTAGCCTGAGATCCACTTAGCACATTACTCAAGCAACCTTCTGTAACTGCATAAACTCTCCAATAATAATTTGTGTTAGCTGTCAGTCCTGTATAAATAGAACTTGTAACATTGGCAGCAGTTTGGTTTACAAAAGTATAATTGACCCCATCTGTTGAACTATATATTACAAAGCCTTGCTCGTTACTTGCGTTATCGGTCCAGTTTAAAGTCATTCCCGTGGAGCTAATATTTGAAAATATCAAAGAAGATGGTGATGATGGTGTAGGAGATAAAAAAGAATAAGTTTGGCCAGTCGCTGGCTTGGTACTTAAGGTTGTTGTTTCTGAAACTGAACTGGCAACCGGAGCCGTTCCGGTACCGTTTAAAGATAAAAAATTGCCTGAACCTGTTGCACCTGCAGCAATACCAATAGATGCTTTAGAGGATTTTACGGCCGTCGCCTCCTGCCGGTATAAGTATTCAATTTTACCTGTGCTTTCATACAACTTTATCTGAAATGAAATTACATTCCCATTCGCTGTTCTATTCCATTTTGCATCCAAAAACTGTAAAGTAAAAATCCGGCTACCTGCTGTACCGGTTGTTGTATAAGAAACATTGCTCGTAACTTGCATATCTAAATCATCCCAGAGAGGCGCAAATATTGGCCTCGGAGCACCTCCACTTTTTAGGTTATTTGCGGGAGTAGAGGTTGTTATATCTCCACCCGGCGATATCCAACCATTTGTACTTGCGCCCAGTGTTGTATACCTCGTGCCCATATACCAAAAGTCAAAACCGATAGGTATGTTATTAAAATAACCATTGGAAGCATTTCCGCCCGAAATTGCTGGAAAAGTCGCCCCGCTGATGACGGTGAAACTGCCACCCGTAGCTGTAAAATTATAGTTGGTAATGTTTTGAGAGTAACCAGAAAGTAGAATTCCTGAAAGCAAAATAAACAGTAGAGTAAATTTCTTAAGCATCGTAAATATTTAATCAGTTAGGGGATGATTAGATATGCTTTTAAGGAAGTGTAATAACTTATTTAATAGCAGATTTTTATGTATCCTATCTCTTAAAACATTGATGCAGCCCTTATATTGTGCGATTATCAGCGAGCGTTTGGTTGTAATTATCGAGAAAACACATAAAAATAAATAATACTACCTTAAGTATTCACAATCATAATATTACTGAAGTACAATTGTCTTTCATGAAAATGATAGTAGTTCTTCTATCTTCTTTAGGTAATAATAAAAGTAGCGTTTCTCTTAGAAGTCGCTTATGCAGAAATTTTATGAAACCCTACTAGGTGTAAATTAAATGGAAAGTAAATGATACGACAACTATGCTACCAATTTGGCATATTTTAGCCGTTTTAAAGTACTTGTTTTAAACATTGAAAGCACGCTTGTGCCACTTTCATTATTTTAAAAAATCGCATCCTTCGTGGAATAAATTGTGGACAACGAAGGATGACCAATGATAGTTTAGCTTTATTAAATAAATATCTTTACCAAAAAGAAAGAAATGCTTTTACTAGAAGAAAAAGAAATTAAAAAAAACAGCCGAATAGGAGATATAGTTATTAAAAAGTATGGTGATAAAACGGTTGTGAGCAAGTATCCAGATATGAGTAATATTATACCAAGTGGCGCACAAAGGGAAAAGCGTAACAGATTCGCCGAAGCCGTTTCTTATGCAAAAACAATTAACAGCAGCACTATATTAAGAAACGACTTTTTAAAAAGAACCGGGGAGGTAAAATCTGTTTACCAAAGCGCACTCAAAGAATTTCTTCAACGAGAATTTTAAACTAATCCCTTTCAGTTATCGGCACCTTTCTATTAAACCCTTCCTGTAGTGAAATGAACGTTTCCGTTCGTTCAATTCCTTTTATGTTTTGAAGATCATCGTGCAGCACTTTTCTAAGTTGGGTTATATCTGTACACACAATTTCTATAAACATACTATAGTTGCCAGTTATATAATTAAGGCGTACAATCTCAGGAATTTTTTCAAGCTCTTTTGCTACAGCGTCATATAAAGAACTTTTCTCCAGATAAATACCAACAAACGCAGTACAGTCATAACCAATTAATTTTGTGTTAATGGTCATTTGAGTGCCTGTAATAATATTTAACTCTTGCAGTTTCTTTATACGAACATGTATGGTACCAGCACTAACAAACAATTTTTTACCAAGTTCTGCGTAGGAAATCTCAGCATCGTTCATCATCACATTAATGATTTGTGAATCTAATTTGTCAAAATTTAATTTGTTTGCCATTTCGCTAAAAAATTTAATTTTTTATACAACAAAATAGCAAATTATTTGAACATTACTTAAATTATTTTAAAATAACTTAAAATATATTTAAGAAGAAAGGTATTTACCTATCTTTGTGTTATCAACCAACCGATAAAGATCGGAATACTGTGGGGTGATGAAATTTTTGGCAGACATGCCCCCTTGTCTCGGGGGTGAGGATAACAGGATAAACGTAGCATAGAGCCATTTTTACAGCGATGTAGGAATGACCGGGGTCGACCACCGAACTTTGTACTATAGCTAACTGCCTCGTGAAGGTTCGAACCCTTCCCCTACAGCAACCTAAAACCCATCCAAATAATTTGGATGGGTTTTTTTAATGTCGTATAAAAAAATGTATAAACTAACCTTTCTTCATGTGCGAAAGGGTAAAATTCTATATTAATTTCGTCAATTTTTAATGTATTCATACGTCAGAGAAAAAACATTTCCACCGTCGGCTTCTTCAACTTTAGCCATTACATCTAATAAAAAGACATCGTTCAAGGTTGCTTTTTTTTGCCAATGCCCTTTTGAAATTTCTTTAAAATCTCCCTCTAAATTATTCTCAAATGGGGCCAAAGTTTCAGTTGCATATTTTTCTGGCATTGTAATAACCTGTTTTACACACCACAACTCCGAATTATTAACCCTTTTAAAAATAAAATGAATAATAGAAAATTTATAAAATTTTTCAAATTCACCACTAGGCATAACCTCTATAATTAAATTGCCTTGGGATATTCTTCGCCGGATAATGTTAAAAGAAGATTTTTTTGTTTTGAATAAGGTGCGATAATAATCAACGACCATATCGTCGGTATATGATAATAAAAGAGGCGCCGGATTTTGCTGCTGGGCCTTTGCAAACGTAAACAACGAAAGCCCCAATACAAGGAGTAAACTTTTCATTATCACAATTTTTTAAATAGTATATAAATTAATATACACTACAGCTTTTTTTATAAATATAATCATCTGTCAATAAATAGATAAGTTGTTAAAATATACTTCGCAAATATTTTGTACTCATGCATTTTCACATATACAAAATTATGTCTTTTTTAATTCCCTTTCACAAGTCTTTAACATTCAAATTCCCTGCCATTACCATAATTTGAACTTCTTTGGGCTTCAATAAGACATCAATGAATCTTAACTGTACCTTTTTTTACTGAAACCTAATTTCAACGAATGTGAATAGAAAATCTACAAATTTTTATAGCTATGTTATATTAGTAGTTTTAAATATTTGTGAACGTAAATCGTTTGAAAAAGTAAGAATTTTTATCAAAGCAAAAGCCGTTTATCACATATGACAAACGGCCTTTTATAAAAATAAAACTTAAGTTTTATAGAAATTTAATTGTGTTTAACTTCTACTTCTCCAGTTCTTGTATCAACTTTTTTTGTAGTCTTACGCCCATTGCTGTATTTTCTTTTTACTTTATACCCTTTGTAATGTTTTCTGTGGTGAGTAACATTGTGTACTTTTTGTACCGGAGTAGTGGTTTTTTTAACCTTAACTTCTGTTTGCGCATTTGCACCAATTACAAACGCGAAGGAGAAGAACATAAGAATTAATAGTTTTTTCATTTTAAGTGTTTTTAAGTTTACAATAAAACTATATAGGCAAATCGTGTGCCGCATGCCGTTAAAGCTGTATTAGCAATTAATCCTCTCTTTTACTTAATATATTTGCAGCACATGGCACAAAAAAAATTATTACGTTTTGCTCAAATAAAAACCTTTAAAAATGTATTTGAGCATCCTCAAAACATGAAAGGAATGTGGGGAACACATTTTAAAAATACACAGTCAATTATTTTAGAGCTTGCCTGCGGAAGAGGTGAATATACGGTTAGCCTTGCAAAACTATACCCTAATAAAAATTTTATAGGTGTTGATATAAAAGGGAACAGAATGTACATTGGTGCAAAAAGAGCAATAGATGAAAGTATAACGAACGCAGCATTCCTTAGGACTCAAATAGAAAAACTACCTGACTATTTTTTAAAAGATGAAGTAGATGAAATTTGGATAACCTTCCCCGATCCACAACTGCGACTATCCAAAGCAAAAAAGAGACTAACGCATCCTCGATTTTTACGGTTGTATCAACAGGTGCTAAAGACAGTTGGTTATGTTAATTTAAAAACCGACTCGCCCGATCTTTATTTATTTACTAAAAAAGTAACAACAATGTTGGGTATAGAAATGGTTATAGATTTGGATGATGCTTACAATGAAAAAGAAATAGCAGAAGAACTAAAAATAAAAACACATTACGAAAGCCTCGATATTGCAGGCAGCAAAAAAATACACTATTTAAAATTTCAACTTCCTGCAGTGATACCTGATATTGACAAACAGTTACAAAAAGAAATTGAACAGGAAGCATTAACTGAGCAAACCACTATCTAAATGCCTAATGCCACATCAACTACAGCATCAAAAAATAAAAAAGAGGGCTTTACTTTTTTTGAGGATGTATATGCTGTTGTTCGCCAAATACCTAAAGGTAGGGTTACATCTTACGGAGCAATTGCAAAATTTTTGGGTACAAAACTTTCTGCACGCATGGTAGGTTGGGCAATGAATGCGGCGCACCAGCAGACGCCATTGGTACCTGCCCACAGGGTTGTAAACCGAAATGGTATGCTTACGGGCAAGCATCACTTTGCTACGCCTACACAAATGGAAGAACTTTTATTAAAAGAAAAAATAAAAATAAAGGAAGAAACAATTATTGATTTTGAAAAATATTTTTGGGATCCTTCACTAGAATTATCTCTTTAAAATATCAACTTTTTATATTTATAAATTTACAACATGAGCCAGCGCACAGAGGGTACAATAGCTTTTATAAACCATGATAAGCAATACGCTATGGTTGAATATGAGGAAGGCAATAAGAAGAAAACTGTACGTGCAAGTATTGATGAAAAGGTGCAGAAGGAGATGAAAGAGAAAAAACTCATCAGAAAAACCCATCACTTTATGGTGGGCGATGTGGTGAGTTTTCAAGTAAAATTATCTGATAGGGGCGATAGAATGATGGCCATGGGGATGGAGTTTTTATACAATAATGCGTTGGATGTGCTTATAAACAAAAGCCTGCTAGACAATAAATTTATCGGCTATTTAAAATTAGTTGATGATAAATATTTTGTAAAAGAAATAGATAGTTACCTATTTTTTCCAGTTCCATTTTCGCCATGGCAAATTGTACCGGCGGAATTTGACCTTAACGAGCAGGTAACTTTTTCTCTTGAAAATATCGAAAAGAAAGAAAAGATATTCGCTTCGCTTTTTAACAACAACTACATCCCTGAATTTGAACAGGCAGTAAAATTATTTAAAGCTAAAACACCAATTTCGGCGCAAGTATACAAAGTGTCACCGCACAGCATTTACTTAAATATTATTGGCGATAAAATACGCAGCAAAATAGATTTTGAAGAGGGTGTACAAATTGGTGATACAATAGATATTGTTATCTCTTACCTAGGTAAAAACAAAATTGCTGTTGTAAGAGCTGATAAAACGATAGCTGATTAACTGTAGTAAGGGCTTATCATTAAATAAACTACCACCCCACTTACTGCAACAAAAAACCAAACAGGCCATGTTATGCGCACGAGTTTTCGGTGTTTTTCATATTCTCCGGTAAGCGCACGGTACGCAGTAAAAAGAATGAATGGAAGAATGATTGCAGCCAAAGGAATATGCGTCAGCAAAAGAATATAATAAAATATTCTAGTACTGCCAGCCATTGCAGTTTCATTAAAACTAAGTATTCCATCGTGATCCAGATCGCCATATTTGGTTTCCCCCGCAAGCAGGTGATGGCAGATATAACTTACCAAAAAAAGCACAGACAATATAATAGCCGACAGCATTATTTTTTTATGCACAACATAATTTTTCCTCTTTGCTGTAACCAATCCTGCAACTAACAAAATTGCAACGATAGAATTAATTACCGCATTTATGGTTGCAAAAACATGCACATTAAAAGGTAGGTTTAAAACTAATTTTACTTTACTTAAAATAACCACAGCAACAAATACGATAATGGAAACTGTCCAGATTAGCACTTTGGCCTTGCTGTCATTCTTTACAAGCGATGGTTGTAACATTAATATTGTGGTTTTAGTTTTTTATTTCGATTGAGTAGAGCCATTACCAAAATTATAATTCCGATACCGACGAAAATAACTGGCAATATGGGTATGAAATCTCTAAACACTGAAGGTGCTTTTTTATCTCTCTCCAGCATGATTGTTGGAATATCCTTTGCAAGTTTTGCAAGTTTAACTGTGTCAAATCCATTATACCAACCTCTTATAATTCTGTTAGTATCCAGTAAAAAAAAGTTTTCTGTATGGGGGAAGGCGGTATCAGCACCAACATCAGCTACGTTTGCTTTCATTTCCTTTATAGCAAAATCATAAATCTCTTTTTTATCGCCTGTTACAAACCACCAACTATCGTGGTTGGCGTCGTATTTATCAGCAAATGCTCTCAAACGGGGGACACTGTCTCTTGTGGGATCAATACTTACAGATACAAACTGAACAATACTGTCATTCTTAATGAAAGAGTTTTGTAACCGTTTCATGTTGCGAGCCAATCCAGGACAAATTGTAGGGCAACTGGTAAAGAAAAAATCCATAACAATAATTTTTCCTCTCAAATCATCTAGCGAAACTTTTTTGCCAAGCTGGTTGGTAAAATGAATATTCTTAACCTTATGCCATATTGTATCTGTTGCTACTTTTCCATTTTTGGAGGTTGTTGCAACATCATCGAAAAAATATTTGCCGGGCATTGTCACAGCATCTTTGCTATAATATTTTACCAGCCAGTAACCAGTAAGCGGAAGTAAAATTGCAAGAAGTAGCGCAAGAAAAGATTTTTTATTCACCGTTGTTTTTTTAAAGGGCTGTCGGATATAACTACAGCGCCAGATGCGTAAAGGTACTTTATTGTGAAAAAAATAATCTTTTAAATACGAAATAAAAAAGCCATCATTTTATCATGATGGCTTTATAATAATTATATTTTTTCTATTTTAACGTACCTTCTTTAATAGGTACTGTTTGTACTTTTTCAATATTTGGTCTACTTCCTGCATTTGTGTTTCTTAGGTTTTTCCAACTATTACCATCCCATAAAAAAGCTATTATAAACCATACAAACAGTACCAAGGGAACAGTTATTGTCATTATCATATTCCTAACTTCATCGCCAAGATGCATAAACACAGACACGATATAATAAGCTTTGAGCAAGGTTAAAATACCAATAACTACTTTAGTCCCTAACACCGAAGTGTGTGACAGATCAGCTCCTTTAAAATAAAGAAAATAACCAAGTGCTAGTTCTATCATAGTCAATAAAGAAAGTACCCAGAAGATTTTCCATATTCTTCCTGTACCTTCAGAATGGTCTGAGGTATGTGTGATTTCTGGCGATATTGTATGTTGACTCATAAATAAAAAGTTAAACGTTGGTTGTTAACACTGAAACTAAAAACGACAATTTGAAAGTAATTAAATAATTGTGCCGGACAATTGATCATTAAAATTATACCAGATAAAAGCATAAGAATACAAATACCCAAACAAGATCAACAAAATGCCAATAAAGACCGGCTTTCTCTATCATTTCATAATGCCCTCTTTGATCAAAATGACCAAGCTTTGTTTTAGTATACATGATGATATTAATAACAACTCCACTTAGTACGTGGAAGCCATGGAACCCTGTTATTCCAAAAAAGTAACTTCCGAATGCGGGACGACCAAGATGATTAACGTGCACTTCCGAAGTACTGATCATATTAATCAAATCAGGATTCGACATTGCATATGTATTGTGCGCAACCTTGGCTCCTGTATGGTGAATTGTTGAAGCAATATTTGCTAATTGATCGTGGGGTGTTTTTTGCAAAGCTGCTAGCATAGCGCTGTGCTCCAATGGAAGGCCCCAAGGGTTAGAACTTGCGGTTGTTGGTAAAACAGACAATGTGCCATCATTTAATAATGAAATATGCTCACCTGTTAAAAGATGCGTCCACTCCCATGCCTGACAACTTAAAAAGGCAGCACCACCAACAATTGTCAACAACATATATTTTTCAACTCCCTTTTTGTTCATGTTGTGGCCTTCGTGTACAGCCAAAACCATTGTTACAGAACTAAAGATTAATATAAATGTCATTAAACTCACAAAAGCAAGTGGCAAGTTAGCATGACCGGCAAATGGGAAAGAGTTGAAAACCTTATTGGGATCTGCCCAGTCATTCACACTAAAACGGATGGTACCATAACTAATAAGAAATGCACCAAATGTAAAGGCATCGCTCATTAAAAAGTACCACATCATTACTTTTCCGTAGCTGGCGTTAAACGGGCTTCTGCCACCGTTCCACCATTTTGTTCCCGCAGGTATTGCTGTTGTCGACATAATAGTTTTTAGCGTTTATATCAGCAACCGACTAAGGTTGCTTTCAAACTATTCAAAATTAACATTCTTTAATCTTTTTTATCAACTTTTATATTGATAATAATCCACAGTATTGAAAATTTCTAAAAGAACTTATTTTATCATTATTAAAAAGACCAATAAATAGATCCATAAGATATCTACAAAATGCCAGTAGGTATTCATTAGCTCTACAGGTATTACACTGTAATTTCTTACACTTGTTCTAAATGCCTGCAAGCACATAACTATTAAAGCTATTATCCCACCAACCACGTGAGCGGCATGCAAACCTACGATAACATATAAAAATGAATAGGAAACGTTGCCCTGCAAAGTGATGCCCAATGACCATAATTGTTGAAAGCCCACAATTTGTAAAACGATAAATATAGATCCAAGCAACAGTGTGACACCCATTAAAATTCTATAACGACTCATTAATCGCTTTTTAAATGAGCTTACTGCCATCATTAGTGTAAAACTGCTTAACACAATTACCGCAGTGCTATACCAAAATGCGACAGGCAAATCAAATGTTTGCCAATTTGCTTGGTTTCTCTTTACAATGTAGGCACTTGTTAAGCCTGCAAACATCATTAAAATGCTGCCAATACCAACCCATAAAGTAAACTTATGTGGATGTATTTTTGTTGATTTTTTTTCTAACGCCACTGCATTCATATTGTTTTATTTTGTGACCAAAATCATTTTAAAGCTTTGCGTATTATGCCCATGACCCTTCTTTTAAATAATTGTATTATCTGATAATTTTATCTGCCCATAAACTTAAAAATACCACCATTAGGTAGAAATAAGAACTGAACATCACTTTTCTTGCCGAAGCCTTATCCATCTTTATAAAAAGAATTACACTCATATACAACATCCACAAGTTGCAACCTAACAAAATCCACATACTGGTTACGCCGCAAAGTTGATAGAAATAAGGTAGAATACCAATTGGAATCATCATGGCGCTGTACATGATAGTTTGCAACGCAGTAAATTTTGTAGGACCCTTATCGCTTGGCAATAACTTAAAACCTGCTTTGCTATAATCTTCGTGTGCTAACCAGGCAATCGCCCAAAAGTGAGGGAACTGCCAAATAAATTGAATGGCAAAAAGAATCCAGCCGCCTATTTCAAAATTATCAGTTGCGGCTACCCAACCAATTAAACAGGGTAGTGCTCCTGGTATTGCACCAACAAGTACCGCTATAGAGTTTACTTTTTTTAGTGGAGTATAAATGAACCCATATATAAATAAACTAGCAAGGCCGACTAGCGCACTATTTAAATTAAAAAAATACCACATCATTCCAACACCTAAAACACCAATAACAAACGCGAATATATAGCCTTCGTTTTCGCTCATTCGTCCACTTGCAATGGGCCTTTTAGCTGTCCTTAGCATCATTGCATCGGTATCTTTTTCCAATACCTGATTAATTGTATTTGCCGAACCTGTAATGCAAAGCCCTGCAACAAAAAGTAAAAGAACTGATAATAATGGATGCCTTACATACAAATGTTCATAAGGCGCTATTAAGAAACTGACTACAGTGCTAAAAACCACCATAAAGCTTAAAGTAAACTTTATGAGTTGAAAATAATCTTTAACCTTGCTAGCCAAAGCAAAAGACTTTGAACTTGATATTCCTTTATTTTCTATATTGTCCATCATAAAACTGATAGCCTTTTCGCATTTGTATTTAGCAATTTTGCTGATCAGCTAATTATTCCATTATTAATGCTTTTCTTCATCTTCACCCACCGGAACGTTCTGCATTATGAAGTCTTTTCCGTCTTTTCCTTCTTTTGCATAATCATATGGCCATCTGTGTACTTCTGGTATTTCACCTACCCAGTTGCCGTGACCTGGTCTAATTGGTGTTGTCCATTCCAAGGTATTTGCATTCCAAGGGTTCATGGTTGTAACCTTTCTACCTTTCCAAATACTGTAGAAGAAATTTAAAACAAAGAGTAGCTGAGCTGCAAAAACCACCATCGCCACAATACTAATAAACTCGTTTAACCCGCCAAACATTTTAAATGACTCCCAGTTTGAAAAATCATAATATCTACGCGGCATACCTGCCAAACCTTCGTAGTGCATTGGCCAGAAAATGAGGTAAGCTCCAATGATTGTTATCCAGAAATGGATATAAGAAAGTGTATTGTTCATAAACCTTCCAAACATTTTTGGAAACCAATGATAAACGCCTGCGAATAAACCAAAGAAAGATGCCACACCCATTACAATGTGAAAGTGGGCGATTACAAAATATGTATCGTGCAAGTGAATATCTAAAGCAGAATTACCAAGAAAAATACCCGTAAGACCACCACTTATAAACAAACTAACAAAACCTATAGAAAACAACATTGCCGGAGTAAACCTAATGTTTCCTCTCCAAAGGGTTGTAAGCCAGTTAAATACTTTAATGGCAGATGGCACAGCAATTAATAATGTAAGCAGCACAAAGAATGCACCAAGGAAGGGATTCAAACCGGTTACAAACATGTGATGCGCCCATACAAGAAACGCTAAAATTGTAATTGCAAACATTGAACCTACCATTGCCATATAACCGAATATTGGTTTACGACTATTAACTGATAAAATTTCTGACGACATACCCATTGCAGGGAGTAAAATGATATATACTTCAGGATGCCCAAGAAACCAAAACAAATGCTGGAACAAAATTGCACTACCACCTTCGTTTGGTAACACTTTACCTGCAACAACAATATCACTTAAAAAGAAACTTGTACCTAAATTTCTATCGAACAATAGTAAAATAGCCCCTGATAATAATACTGGAAAAGATAATACTCCTAAGACAGCAGTAAAGAAAAACGCCCAAATAGTTAGTGGCATTCTCGTCATGCTCATACCTTTAGTACGCATATTTAAAACAGTAGTAATATAGTTCAAACCTCCTAAAAGAGATGATACAATAAAAAGTGCCATACTAACAAGCCACAGATCCATTCCAATTTTACTTCCCGAAGATGCATCACCTAAAGCACTTAATGGCGGGTAAACTGTCCAACCACCACTTGCAGGTCCTGTTTGTACAAACAAAGAAGACATCATTACTACAGAAGCACCAAAGAAAAACCAGTAGCTCATACAGTTCAATAACGGCGAAGCCATATCTCTTGCTCCAATTTGCAAAGGAATAAGAAAATTTGAAAACGTACCACTTAGTCCTGCTGTTAATACAAAGAAAACTAGAATAGTTCCGTGCATAGTTACAAGCGCATAATAAAACTCAGGCTGAATTTTACCACCTTTTGCCCAATGGCCTAACAAATCTTCCAACCAAGGAAACGTTGAATTTGGATAACCTAATTGCAATCGGAAAATTACAGAGAACAAGCCTCCAATAATTGCCCATATAATACCTGTTACTAAAAATTGTTTTGATATTGTCTTATGGTCTAAACTAAAAACATATTTTGAAATAAATGTTTCCTTATGATGATGATCAAGATGTGAGTCATGGTGAATATCCTGCTGAACCGCTACCTCATCTAATGTTATTACGTTGCTCATTTTATTATTTTTTAAGCTTTAATATTTTTATTTACCCGGTAAAACTGCTGCCAGTGTTTTTGTTGAGTCTGTTGCTACTTTATTTGGATCTCTATCCGGATACAAAGCAAGATACTCAGGCTTTTGATCTGCTATCCACTTCTTATATTCTTCGGGTTTTTCTACAACTATGATGCCTCTCATAGAAAAATGCCCAGCTCCACAAATTTGGTCACAACTTATTTCGTACGTAAAATTTGGATTGCCCGTACGGACTTTCATTTCTTCTGTTGTGTACTTAGGCGTAAACCAAAGTGTTGTTGGTATTCCAGGTACAGCATCCATCTTCATTCTAAAATGTACCAATCCAACATCATGTATCACATCCATTGCACCTATTACTAATTTTACAGGAATACCAACAGGCAAATGCATTTGAGTAGTATGCAAATCATCTAAACTATTTACGTCGTCAAAATCAACGCCAAGAATATTACCAGATGGCTTATTAAACAAGCGATAATTTTTCTTACCTAAAATTCCATCTTTACCAGGGTAACGCATTTCCCATGCAAACTGGTGACCCGTAATTTCAACTGTAATTGCATTAGCAGGTGGAGCTCCTGTAATTTTAAACCAGTTTATTAAACCAAAAACAACAAGTATTGTTAGGAATATTGCTGGCACTGTTGTCCATAGTAACTCCAGCTTTGTATTGTGAGGAAAGAAAAATGCTTTCTTGCCTTCTTTTTCCTGATATTTAAATGCAAACCAAAATAGCAAAATCTGGGTAATCACGAAAATGAAACCCGTTACACCTATCGTTAAGTATAACATGAAATCTATTTTCTCACCTTCCACAGATGCTGAGCCTTGTGGAAAAAGGGTTTTGTGGAAGAACCACTCATTACATACATAAACGCCTATTAAACCAAATATTAAAAAAGCAACCAACAAAAAGCCATTTATTTTATTATTCTGCTTTCTGGTTTTTTCTTCGCCTTTTAATACGCTAACATACTCACTAGCTTTTGCTATTTGAAAAATAACTATAAAAACCATTATAACAATCGCCAATAAAAATAATTCTTTCATTTTCTTCTTTATTTTGAGATTGAAAACTTCAGTCTCTTGTTTACTTAAAAACCACTTTAAATCCGTAGTTAAAATTACGATGAAACTAAGTGTGGTGTATCATACTTTCCTTCAAAAAAGGATGATTTTTCGCAATTAGCGAATGCTTACTTATGTAATTACCAACACCCCACATTATCACTCCAATAAATAAAGCCGCAATACCAAATTCAAACGGCATAAGTTCAAAATTTGGACCTACAGTGCCCGGCATTACCATCTGGAAAAAATCTATCCAATGGCCAAAGATGATCAGCACTGCCACAAAAGTTACAACTGTCCAGTTCCTTTTAGTACTTTTTCTCATTAAAATCAATAAGGGAGCTGCAAAATTTACAATAAGGTTGAAAAAGAAAATTCCATAGTAAGGACCTGTCTCTTTTGCGGTACCAATTCTGTCAATAAAATAACGGGTTTCTTCCGGCTGGTTACTGTACCAAATCAACATATACTGATCAAACCATAAATATGCCCAGAATACGGAAAAGGCGAACATAAATTTGCCAATATCATGTAAATGTTCTTCTGTTACATACTCCAACTCCCCTCTGTTCTTCAAGAATATTACAAAAATAGCAATCAAAGAAAGTCCTGATACAAACGTACTTGCAAAAGTGTACCAACTGTACATAGTACTATACCAATGGGGATCTATGCTCATTAACCACAACCATGGAACAGTAGATGCTACGCTTAACCCAAAAAACACAATAAAGTATGATGAATATGTGAAATTTACGTCTATCCATTTCTTCGCCTGATCATGGTTCATTGGCCCTTCTTCATCAGACTTTAAACTTAATGAGCGCATTTTACGACCAAGTAAAATCCATAACCCGATTGAAATACCTGACCATACTAGAAAAAAAGTGGGGTTCAAAAAACCGTGTTTACCATTAAGGATTTTATCGAAAGTGCCTGTTCCTTTCACATATAAGTTAGGATCTAACCAATGGTAAATATCTGTACGTCCACCTAAGACAATAGCAAGTAATATAATGAAAGTAATGAGGCCTAATACAGGAACTACACTGGAAATTGCCTCAGGTACTCTGCGCATAGCTACTTGCCAGCCACCCATAGCCAAGGTTGTGATACATATAAAAAACATAGCTGCATTTGCTGTCAGCAACCAATAAACACTGTTCTGTAATAAGACAGCCCAAAATCTTGTGCCATTTACATCTGCATGGGCAACACCCTCTGCGTGTGTTGGGTGTGCAAATGGGTGAAACATAATAAAGCCGTATAGTACAGCCAATAAACCTACAAAGATTAGGCCCCAAGTCCATTTTTTATAGCTTCCCGGCAATTCAAATTGTTTGTTGTTCATCTAATACTAATTTATAGGCCTTAAAAATTCTTATCTAATTTTCTTATATTTTTTTTGCTGTAGTATCTTTCCCTGCAGCAACAGCCGGCGCCGTTGAATCTGCTTTTGGTTGCAAAGTGCGAATGTATTTTACAATCATCCAGCGCTGGGCTCTTGTTACCTGAGACGCATAACTACCCATCACACCTTTACCATAGGTAATAGAATGAAACATTGTTCCATCAGCCATTTTCACATATGCATCTGCAGTTAAGTTAGCTACACCACCTACATAACCTCCTGCAGCTATTGGCCCATTAGCTACACCAGCAGCTCCATGACAAATAGCACAATTGATATTGAATAATCGCCCTGCTTCGGCCATCTGAATTTTAGTTATTCCAATAGAATCATATGGGTTTTTTACCATGCTACTCATTTTATACCCGTTGCTGTCATTAGGCAAAGAATAAGGAAATAGCTCACCTCTTTTTATGGTACCAGCCGGCGGGATGTTGTTAAAAAAGATCATATCGCCGCCTTTTTTAAACATATCCATCGTAAACTTCGTGCTATCTCTTTTTGCAAAACTTTCATACGCCCTACTATACGTCATATCGGGCATATATATTTTACCAGGCTCACGCTTACTATCGCAACCCGCAAAAATTAGTGTTCCGGTGATAAGTGCTATTGGTAATAGTTGTGTAAGTATTTTCATTATTCTATTATTAACCATTTCAGACCACAGTGGCCATTAAAAAATATCAACTAAAGACTAGTATCCTAACTCTTCTCTATAAAGTTTTTGCTCTTTATCATAAGTACCAATCCACCATCCAGTTTCAGCTGTCTGAACGTTCACTTCTTTCGCCCCCGCATTTTGCAAAAAGCTTTGTACTTCACTGTCATTTGTTTTATCTGTACATTCTATCACCATTACAAAATGATCATCAGTTGCACGGGGGCTAAAATGGTGCTTTTTTACAAATGGAGATAACTGGCACAGGTAACAAAAAGTTAGAACCATTCCTACAGCCGAAAAAAGTACCGTCAACTCAAAAGTTATTGGGATCCAAGCCGGTAATGCAAAATGTGGCTTACCACCAATATTTAAGGGCCAGTCTTTTGTAAATACCCAACTTATGAATGTAAGCGCTGTTGTAGTACCTGTAATGGCATAGATAAAACCTGCGGTATGTATGCTTGTTTCCCTTAATCCCATTGCATGGTCTAAGCCATGCACAGGAAAGGGAGTGTAAACGTCATGAATTTTGTAACCGGATTTTCTGACGTTTTTTACCGCTGGAAAAAGCACTGCCTCATCGTCGAATGACCCCACCACAAATTTTTTAATTCCGCTCATAATATAATATGATAATTAATAATTCTAAAAATACATTTCTTTAACTACGATTTACACTAATGCGCATGCTCTACTTCTTCAATATAAAATTTCTCCGTGTCTGCTTTTTCTATGTCGCTCATTTTCACTTTATAATTTTCACCACTTGTTTTTAATATCGACTTAATTTCTGCCACAGCAATAACCGGGAAGTATTTTGCAAAGAAGAAGAAACAAGTAAAGAACAAACCGAACGTACCTAAATAAAAACCTATTTCATAAATACTTGGGCTGTAATAGGTACTCCAGCTTGATGGTAAGAAATCTCTGTACACAGATGTTACGATAATTACAAAGCGCTCGTACCACATTCCAATATTTACTATGATACTCATAAAGAAAGTAACAGTGATATTTCTTCTTAATTTTTTACTCCAAAATAACTGTGGCGAAACCACGTTACAGAACATCATTAAGTAATAACTCCAGCCATATGGACTGAATATATTTCCTCTGTTTTCAAAGAATGCATGAATCTCGTAAGGGTTCTGACCGTACCACGCAATGAACAATTCTGTTAGGTAAGCAATACCTACAATACTACCTGTAAGTACAATCACTTTATTCATCGCTTCAATATGGCCGATGGTAATATAGTCCTGAAGATTTAAAACTTTTCTTACGATGATCAACAAAGTTTGCACCATTGCAAAACCTGAGAATATAGCTCCTGCAACAAAGTAAGGAGGGAAAATCGTTGTATGCCAACCAGGCACCACAGAGGTTGCAAAATCAAAAGATACAATTGTGTGCACAGAAAGTACAAGTGGTGTACTTAACCCTGCCAATACCAATGATAGAGATTCAAAGCGCTGCCAGTGTTTAGTACTTCCGGTCCAACCAAATGCTGCAATACCGTACATCATTTTTCGAAATTTAGTTTTGGCTCTGTCTCTTACAGTTGCAAAATCCGGCAATAGACCTGAGTACCAAAATAACAGTGAAACCGTAAAATACGTTGATATCGCAAATACATCCCACAAAAGCGGGGAGTTAAAATTAACCCACAAAGGACCACGTGTATTTGGGTAAGGCAATACAAAAAATGCCATCCACACACGACCCATATGCCATATTGGAAACTGACCGGCACACATTACCGCAAAAATTGTCATTGCTTCTGCAGCACGGTTTACACCTGTTCTCCAACCTTGTCTAAACAATAAAAGAATTGCAGATATAAGTGTTCCTGCATGACCAATACCTACCCACCAAACGAAGTTGGTAATATCCCAACCCCAGCCAATGGTCTTATTAAGGTTCCACTGACCAATTCCATAAGTTACCTCTCTGTAAATACTATAAACGCCCAGCATGAGCAACGCAACACTAATGTAGAAACCTATGTACCAAAGCCTACCCGGCTTCATCTCAATTGGGCTGATAATATCTTCGGTTACCTGGTGGTAATCTTTGTTACCATCTACAAGCGGCTCCCTTTGTTGTGATTCGTATTTTAGTAATGACATATAATACTTTAAACTTTATTAGTAACCTTATTTTTATTAGGAATAACAATTAAATATAATCCTTATCTGTTTTATTAATGTGCTGCTTCTACAACCTTTTCCTCTTTCTTTCCCACTGGTGTTCCTTCATGGTTTCCTTCTTCGCTATGTTCTATTTCATTGCCATTGTTAACTTCTCTGTCTGTGTTTCTAACTTTAGCCAAGTAACTTACATTTGGCAACACGTGAAGCTGCTCTAATACATAAAAATTACGATTCACCTGCTCTACGTTTCTTATTTTGTAAACATCACTTTGTTTATCATTTACATTACCAAAGCTGATAGCATTAGCAGGACAAGCCTGAGCACATGCAACTTTTACGTTACGAACCATCGTTGGATCTTGTTGTTTCTTTGCCTCCAACTTACTATCCTGCAAACGCTGAACACAGAAAGAACATTTTTCAATGACACCGCGTGAACGAACTGTAACATCAGGATTTAATACCATTCTGGTAAGGTCATCGTTCATTTGATACATTACTTCATTGGTATCTACACCAACCAACGCATTTTGATTGTCTTTAAAACTATCTGCGCCATTATAATCGAGCCAGTTAAAGCGACGAACTTTATAAGGACAGTTGTTGGCGCAATATCTAGTACCAATACAACGGTTGTAAGTCATTTGGTTTAACCCTTCGCTGCTGTGGTTTGTAGCTGCAACCGGACAAACGTTTTCGCAAGGTGCGTTATCACAATGCTGACAAAGCATCGGCTGAAATACAACATCTGGATTCTCTAAATCTCCGGTAAAGTATCTATCAATACGCAACCAATGCATTTCGTGTGCACGTTGTACTTGAATTTTACCCACAACACTAACATTGTTTTCAGCATTACACGCAACCACACAAGCACTACATCCTGTACAAGTATTTAAATCGATACTCATACCCCACTTAATACCTGGTTTTTCAAAATCAGGATATTGTGTAGCGTCTTTTACAAAATCAGTTTTACCATCAGGTGTAATCAACATTCTTTCGTGCCTTGGCTCTGCTAAAACTTCTTCTGGATTTTTTTGAAACGCAGCTAAGTTTGTTTCATATATAACAGGGCGACCTTCTGTAAAGCCATGAACCTGTGTTTGTGCAATTGCATAAGTATCACCTGTTTTTTCAATCGTTGCAGGAGATGAATAAGAAAAAGTTGTTCCATCCCACCCTGCAAATATGTATGCATTTTGGCCTGAACCATATGCTGCACGACCTATTCTCTCTAAGTTTACTTCTTTATCAGCAGTTGCATTTCCACGTCCGTAACCGACTGCAATTGCAATGGTATTGGCATTTAAACCTGGTATAATTAATACAGGCAAGCTTAAGGCTTTACCATTAACCGTAATTTTCATTACTGGTTTTTCGGGATGAACTTCGTATTTGTCTGCGTCTTTTTTATTAGGATTAGTTACGTCGAAATTAAACAGCGTTTTAGCCATAGATGGCGCAACCATTGCATAATTGTCCCAGGTAACTTTTGTTATTGGATCTGGTAATTCCTGCAACCATGGGTTGTTTGCCTGGCTACCGGTACCCATTCCTATTTTTTGGTAAAGCACTACTTCGTACTCTCCTGTTTTTACCGCTGCAATTTTCGCTGCTGCATTGCTAAGATTTGCTCCATTGTAAGCACCACCGGTTGTAAGTACAGCTCCTGTTGTTTCAATTACCCCATCCTGCAAAGCTTTATCCCAAAGGTTTACTGAGGCTAACTTAGTAGCCCAATAATTTTTAAAATAACTTTCGTATGCGTCTGTAAGCTCTAATGTAGAACCTTGTACATAACCCTTTGCAACGCTATCTTTCACTGTAGCAACAGGCACAATACCTGCTCCGCTCCAATTCAACAATGATGTTTGAAAAGGACGTGTTTTAAATAATGGATTTATGATAGGTTGGATTATACTTACATAACCTGTAACAGCTTCTGTATCGCCCCAACTTTCTAACCAATGGTTGCTAGGTAAAATATATTTACACAGTTCAGCTGTTTCATCCATTGTAGAATTAAATGAAACACTCACCGGTATTTTTAATAATGATTCAGCAAACTTTTTACCATCCGTGTAAGTGTACACCGGGTTACAATCGTAGATCAAGAGTGCGCCTACATTGTTTGCATTCATATCAGCAGCAAGGGTGACCATTTCGGTATCAATGCCTTTTCTGATGTTTGATGTGTTGCTCCAGTTTATTGTTGTGCCGTTAGCACCAATTGCTTCGTTAATTGCGTTTACAACCAACTGTACATTTACATCGTTGCTACCACAAACTACCAAAGAAGTTCCTTTGTTTGCTGCAAGCAATGCTGCCGTTTGATTGATTCCCTTAGTTAATCTTTCATTTTTAAATGTGGGAGCAGTTACTGCACCACCCAATTTTGCCAATAAAGCCAATGCAACATTTCCGGTTTCTGACGGCTTGTGTGTATAACGGTCATCAGCATTGCTACCTGTCATGCTCATCATACTTTCAAAATGAATATGACGGCTTAGCTCAGGCTTACCTGCTTTTACTTTTTTATTTTCAGAATATTGCTTGCTGTATTCAGTAGCACTTAACCAAGTACCAAGAAAATCAGCACCGAGACTAACGATTGTTTTTGCTTTATCAAAACGATATTGTGGCAAAGCTTTTTTACCGTAACTAGCCTCATTAGCCAATAACATTCCACTGTAACTAACCGCATCGTATTGTACATGGCGACTACCTGGGTATTTAGCTAAGAACTCGCCAATGATTTGTAATGTTGAGGGTGAATGTATTGTAGATGTAAGCAATACAATTGGCTTGCCCGCAACACCCGCCATTGCGGAAGAAATTATTTTATCGAAATTCTCAAAACTTGTTATTTCTTTAAATTGGTTGCCACTTTTTTGCAATGGATGGCGAAGACGTGTTGGATCGTATAAATCTAATACAGACGCCTGTGATGCGGCACTGGTTGCACCCTTTGTGAGAGAAGAAAGTTCGTTACCTTCTATTTTAATAGGGCGACCATCTCTTTGCTTTACCACCACACTAATAGCATCACCACCATTAACATAAGTAGATGCATAATAATTTGCAACACCAGGAATAACGTTATCCGGTCTTTGTAAATAAGGAACAGCTTTACGGACAGGCATTTCGCAACTTGCAGCAATTGCAGCTGCAGCAGTACTAAAGCCTAAATATTTTAAGAAATCTCTTCTAGGTGTTTTGGCATCGAACAAGCCTTTACCATCTAGTTCCTCTATAGGAAGTAATTCTTCCTGAAATTCTTTTTCTGTGGATTTCTTAAATCTATCAGATTGAGTGAGATCTCCAAAATTTTGCCAGTACTGTTTGTTATTACTCATACTATTTTCAAATGTGCTCCAAACAAATCTGCAAAAATGCTTATCTGCTAGTGTGCTATTTCTTTAATTAGAAATTTAAATTATTTTCTAAGTGTTTTTGTCCGTAATTATCAGCAGATTAGCCAATAAACTTACTTTATATTAATAATGACATTTTTGACACTCAGTACCACCAATTTTCTCAACAGTTACGCTATCCATTTTATGCGGATTTGGTATTTTTCTACCTGAACCGTCCATAACAGAATCTTTCATTTGCTCATGAAACTTTTCGTAAATGCTGTAAAATTTGTTACCTGTACTGTCGGCAGCGTTGTAAAAATCAACCTTAGACTCTCTGTGACAGTTTATACACCAACCCATGCTTAGATCAGAAAACTGATAAACTTCAGGCATTTCCTGAATGTTTCCGTGACAAGTCTGGCAGTTTTGTTTACCAACTTTAACGTGCTGGCTATGGTTAAAATATACGTGATCAGGAAGGTTGTGAATTTTTATCCATTCTATTGGGTGCGCCCCATCAGGCATACCATCTTTATTGTTATCTGGGTTGTATTCTTTCTTTTCAGGGTTCCATCCTGCATATGCATATAATTTTTGGATTTCTGCTGTACCGTTTACCGATGTACCATCTTCTCTTGTAATAGCATCACCTTTGTATTCTTTAATGGCCATATGGCAGTTCATACAAACGTTTACAGATGGTATACTTCCGCTTTTACTATCCTGTGTTCCGCCGTGGCAATACAAACAAGAAATTTGGTTGGTGCCCGCATGAACTTTATGAGAGTAATATATAGGTTGCTCAGGCTGATAGTTTTTCATACGACCCAAGCCATAAGCCGCAGTAATAGTCGTGTATCCGCCTAAACCAAAAAGAAGCAAAACAGCAGCCATTAAATAAGTTTTGTTTCTGTAAAACGGAACCGGCTCACCTCTTAATACTCCTTCCTTATCATCAGATAATTTACGGAGGTTGCTATTAACCTGTAACAATATAAATGCAATTACAGCCAATATTAAAGTTAGAATTCCAAAGAGAAGTGAATTGTTGTCTGCACTCTCAGATGTAGCACCTACCGCAGTTCCTGATGGCGGCGCTGGATCTTTATATGCATCTACATAATCAAGAATGGCATCTATTTCTGCTTTTTTAAGGGCTGGAAATGCTGTCATTACAGTCGGTTTCCACTTTTCAAACAAACCTTTCGCATAAGGATCAGAAGCAATCATTGCCGATGGATTTGCCACCCATTTATACACCCAGTCTTTAGATGGTTCCCTGTTTCTAGCGCCTGCTAATGCGGGGCCTGTATAATCTTGATTTGGTTTATGGCAATTTGCACATTGGGCTTTAAATAAAGCTTCTCCTTGCGCAAAAGCATTGTTATTTGAGATAAAACCAATAAGAATAAGGCTTGCAATAAACCGAAAGATGAGTTTTTGATAACGAATCATACAATATTAGCCGGGTTTTTTTGTATAAAATGGCTATTCCATGTGCAAAAATAAGACACGATACTGACAAACTATCAACATTCTTTATTTTTTTTGTCCTCTTTTTATACTAAATACCTCATTTAGAAAGATTCACTTATTTTTGATTGTCATTGCATTGTAAAAAAATTTCATACCTATTTCGGCTATTGTTTTTATAATTTGAGTGTACCAATATCAGCTCTAAAACATGTTAAATAAACTGAGGAAAAAATGGAAAGTAAGCGCAGGAAGACTAGTGCTGATTATTACCACTTTTGCAATAGGCGGGAGTTTGTGTGGTTATGCGGGCAAAAAGTTAATAGCATTCACAAACATTGAAAAAGGAGTATTTTGGGTATTGCTTTACATTATCATAATAACAATACTATGGCCTATTTGTGTGATAGTAGTGAGTATTCCATTTGGGCAATTCTCTTTTTTTAAAAAATACATTATCAATATTTATAAACGAATGACGGCGAATAAAAACTTTGAAGACAAAAACTAAAAATAAATGAAATGAAACTTGCCATATTCGCCAGTGGTGGCGGCAGTAATGCAGAAGTAATTATAAAAACGCTGGAGTCTTATATAAAAAAGGAATTAGCAGATATAACACTTGTAATTTCCAATAATGAAAAGGCCGATGTCTTAAAGATAGCAGCGTTTCACAAAATACCCACGGAAATTCTTTTACTTAAAAATAAAACCGAAGAACAACAAGCCAAAGTATATTTTGAGATTCTTAATAAACATAAAATAAACTTTATTGTTCTAGCTGGCTTCTTAAGAAGATTACCCGGAGAAATCACTACTTTTTACAATAGAAAAATTATAAATATTCATCCTGCCTTGTTGCCTGCATATGGTGGCGTGGGGATGTATGGAAAACATGTACATGAAGCAGTAATTGCTGCAAAGGAGAAAGAAAGTGGCATTACAATACATTATGTTGATGAAGTATACGATCATGGACAAATTATTTTTCAGACAAGATGTGTTGTTACAGACGTTGATACAGCCAATGATCTAGCTAAAAAAATACTGGCGCTTGAGCATAAATTTTATACCGCTGTGGTAGCGGAAACCATACTTTCTCAAATTCCTGTTAAATAAACAAAGCTTTTCTCCTTATATTTTTTTGTAACGTAATATTACTTTTAAAAAATACTGGCTTGCGTATCACTTTTACTTTCCTTTTTTTAATTTTTTGCTGTTTTACTTCCACTGCACAAATAATAGTGAGCGGAACAGTAATGGATAACAGCAAAATTAATTTTGTAGAGGCAGTAGGTGTAATGAGCACCAGCGGCAAGATAGCTGTAACAGATTCCTTAGGAAAATATAGCATACAGACGGGTGTAGACGATTCATTGTATTTTATTTATAACAACAAACCGACTCAAAAATTTGCAGTCGGTAAAATACCTAACACATCTCAGTTTGATATTTCATTGCATATACCCGTAAAAAGCAGGTATAGTCTTTTAAAAGAAGTAGTAGTATTTTCCAAAAATTACAAACAGGATTCTGCAGAAAACAGAGAAAATTATGGCGAAATCTTTTCATTCAAAAAGCAAAGCATTCAAACATCCATCAGCCCCGGAGGTGGTGTAGGTCTAGATGCAGATGAACTGATAAATATTTTTAGGTTTAAAAGGAACAAGAGACTAAAAGCTTTTCAGCAAAGACTGGAGGCGGATGAAAAAGAAAAATATGTTGATTACCGCTTTAATAAAACATTTGTTAGAAGAATCACCCAATTGCAAAGTCCTGCACTTGATAGTTTTTTAGTATGGTATCGCCCTTCCTACGAATTCGCAGCTTCCAGTAGCGAAATAGAGTTTAATCAGTACATCTTGAATGCTTCCTACCATTTTATAAAAACAGGGAGGGCAGGCGAGGCAAAAAAGGAGCCTTAAGCAAAGGATTCTTCATTATAATTTTAAATTATGTTTTGGCAAAGAAAGTGATCGTGTTAGCACAGTGTAATAAATCAGTAATTAATCAAGCGCTCCAATGTTTTCCCCAATCTTCCATAAGCCATAAAGTTTTTTTCAAGGTCAAGGTTAAATGGAATAGGCGTGTCTAAACTTGCGCATCGCATAACCGGTGCATCTAATTTATCGAAACAATTTTCACCAATCCATGCTGCTATTTCTCCTCCAACACCACCAGTAAGCGAATCTTCATGTAGAATTAGAACCTTGCCTGTTTTTTCTGTAGCTTCTTTTATTGCGTTGTAATCCAGCGGCAACAATGTTCGCAGGTCTAAAATTTCAATGCTTATATCTTTGTTTTTTTCTGCATATTCCATAACCCAATGCACTCCTGCACC
>JBBREY010000018.1:0-34167 GCA_038225275.1 Chitinophagales bacterium
GTGAAAAGAATATAGTTGCAGCTACAAGTTTCCAGTAAATGCCGTAATCGAAAATGTGTAGATTTTGCCAGATGATAATTCTAAAAAAGCCGATGCTGCCAAGTATTATACCGAGTATAAAGCCAGATATTAATTCCCTCCGCATTACACGCCACCAGTCAGTAAGAGTAACTTCGCCCAGCGCCATTGCCTGTATAATAAGTGTACTTGCCTGCGAGCCACTGTTGCCGCCACTGCTCATTATAAGTGGTATAAACAATGCAAGAACAGTTGCAGCTTCAATCTCATGCTGAAAGAACTGCATGGCTGTTGCAGTAAGCATTTCGCTTAAAAAAAGTATTACCAACCAGCCTGCTCTTTTACGGATCAATTTAGGAATACTAATATCCAGATAAGGCGCATCCAACGCCTGCGTACCACCAATTTTTTGAATATCTTCTGTATATTCTTCCTGCGCAACCCAAAGCATATCATCGATGGTGACGATGCCAAGCAATATATTTTTAGGATCTGTAACCGGTAATGCAACACGGTTATTCATTTTAAAAACCTGACCCGCCATTTCCTGATCGTCGTTTACTTTTAAAGAAATAAAACGTTCGTCCATCAGATCACTCACTTTCGCATCTGGCGCTGCCAATATAAAATCTCTAATTCTGATATCATCTATTAATTCTCCTTTGCCATTAATTACATAAATAACATCTATGGTTTCGCTGTTTGTTCCCCAACGACGAATCGTTTCTAAAACTTCATGCACTGTATTGTATTCATACACATATACATAATCCGGCGTCATGAGTCTGCCTACACTGTTCTCAGGATACCCTAAAAGTTCTAATGTTATTTTCCTTTCAGCAGGTTCCAGCGTTTTAATTAATTCTCTAACAGTGCTTGTAGGCAACTCCTCAAAAAAATCTACGCGGTCATCTGCCGGTAATTCATTTAAAAGTTCGGCACTCTTAAATGCCGGTAGGTTTTTTATAATTCTTTTCTGTTCGTTTGAATCTAAAATTTTAAAAACACTTGCTGCCCGGTGTATGGAAAGATGAGAAATTATCTGTGTTTCGTAATCATCGAACTCATAAATTAGATCCGCAACATCACTGATGTTCTGGTCATTTAAAAATTCTTTGATGGCGAGTTGGTCTTCGGATGCAATTGCTTCTTTAAACATTTGCTGCAGAGATATTTCTGGTGTTTCCAAAGACATGAATAGTATTTATTAGTTTTGTTTAAAAGTGCCACAATTTACCCCTTTACTTTTAAATTTCTTTAATGATTCTTTCGAGTTTGTATTTGGCTGAAAGCCCACAAAAGGGTAGAGGCGTTTTTACCAGCGCAATAATTTTAGCAGGTACCATTGTAGAAGTTGCGCCTGTTGTTGTTATGCCGGCTACTGACAGGATATTGCTTGATAAAACACTTTTGCACGATTATATTTTTGAATGGGGAACTGATAAAACTAAATGTTGTATGGCATTGGGTTTTGTGCCAATTTATAATCATAGCTACGAAAGTAATTGCGAATATTTTATGGATTACAGCAACGAAACAATTATGCTGAAAACAGTAAGAGATATTGAAAAAGGAGAGGAGATTTTAATAAATTACAATGGCGATTTTGATGATAAAACACCTTTATGGTTTGATGCGAAATGATGCCTTAAACAAGAGGACTTTTTTATTATTTGAAAAGTTCATTTTTTCGCCACTCCCATCTTTTTAAGTCAAAAGTATTTTAAGTTCTATATTTTAAAATAAATTTCTCACTTCGTTGAAGTATCGCTGGTACTGACTTAATACCTCGGCATTTAATTTACTGATCATAATTGCAGCAATAAAGGCTCAAAATATCTTTTTGATGGGTAGTTGGTAAATGAATATGAGTATGATACTATTTAAACAAGTTTGAATTAACCTTTATATTTACATATAATTTTATTGTATGAAAATACTTTTTACCGCCCTCATTTTATTATCCGCTGTAACAATTTTGCCGGCTCAAAAAGTATCTAAAATTTCGTTAAGTGCGCTAGGAGAATTGAAAATGTTTTCCATTACTACAGATGACAATGCTGTTATTAATTTATCTGCAAATGGCGACATTATAAATTATGGAACTGAATATTTTTCAGAAAAAATTCAAAATTATTCCCGGATTGAAAAATTTAATGGAAGAGTAGATTTGTTTGGTGCCGCTGATGATAAAGCATTACAAGGTAAATTAAAATACATAGGTAGAACTGCCGTTACCTATTATGCCTCATACGATATTGAAGCACTAAGAGGTAAGGTAAAAAATATAGGAAACTTAGCAATTAGCTATTTTATGGATTATGATAATGCGAGTTTAAAAGGCAAAATGAAAAGCATCGGTAACAACCAATTGCAATATTTTACAAGTTTTGATAACGAAGCGCTGCGTGGAAAATTAAAAGCTGTTGGAAGCACGAACCTAAATTATTACAACTCATTTGAAGACAAAGCCATCAAGGGAAAAATAAAAAGTATTGGGCAAACCAATTTTACCTACTACACTTCTTTTGAAAAGCAATTTGCAGGCAGCATGAAAACCGGAAACCAGAATGTAAATGTGTCGGGCGTTTCTTATTTTATTCAATAATTAATTATCTAAAAATATATTTTGAAATCAATTTTCATCATTCTCTTATTTACACCTGTTCTTTTGTTTTCGCAAGCAAAAAATAAAAAATTTCAGCACGATATGGAGGCGTTGGTAAAAGATTACAATGGCGATATTGGCATTTACATTAAAAGTTTAAAAACCGGAAAAGTTATTCAATTAAATGCTGATACTATTTTTCCTACAGCAAGCATCGTAAAAATTCCGATACTCATTGGCATTATCAATAAAATAAACGAAGGTGAATTATCTTATCATCAGGAGTTTGTTTACAACGATTCTATGTTATATCCTGGCGTAGATATTCTAGGGTCATTTAAGAATAATGAAAAAATTGAATTGTCAAAATTAATGATGCTCATGCTTTCTATGAGTGACAATACAGCAAGTTTAATATTGCAAAAAATAGCAGGTACAGGTACTGTTATTAATGAATTGATGGAGAATAATGGTTTTACAAATACCCGGGTAAATTCAAAAACGGTTGGAAGAGAAAATGATAGAAATCAATACGGCTGGGGCCAGACAACTCCGAAAGAAATCGCTTCTGTACTGGAGAAAATGTACAGAGGCGAAATAATTAATGACAGCCTTAGTAAAAAAATGATTCGTTTATTGGGAAGAAATTACTGGGATGAAGAGGCATTGAGTGAAATACCTTCAACAATTTTTGTGGCAAGTAAAAGCGGTGCTGTTGATGCAAGCAGAAGTGAAATATTATTAGTGATGGCCAAAGAGCCTTACATACTATCTGTATTTACAAAGAATAACAAAGATCAAAGTTGGGATTATAAAAATGAAGCTTGGGTGCTTATCAGAAAATTATCTAAAATCGCCTACGAATTTTACAGCAAATAATTTAAAACTATATTTTCCTTTTTAGGTTTAAATAATCTAGGTAGTAAACGATTTTTAAACTAAACTCGTTGCTGTGCGGATTGTTAAATACTGCCACAAAGTTTTTAGTGTAGTTGGTATTGCTGTAAGGGTCTAGATATACATTACTACCCAACGAATTTTTCCAGTTGAAGGTTAATCGACTTCCCCATTTAAAATCCCAGGTATAAAACATATCAATATTAAAAACATTAAAGTTTCTGTTTTTTCCGTCAACAAATCCGTAATCTGTAAGGTCGCCGTCACTCTTTAGTTTGTGAAAAGAACGGTTTACAATCGATGTCCAGTTATGCCTTAATCTTATGGTTGCATTCATACGAGCCGTAAAATTATACTGACCGCCCACAACTAAATTATTTGTTTTAAGCGTTCTAAATGCAATCAATGGATCATTGTAGCCGCTTATTAAAGTACTTAGTGTATCTCTGTGCGAAAAGCCCCATTGCCCCTTGTCTACAGTCCTGTCAAAGTTTGCAGTCAGTTGAAATTTATCATTAAAACGATAACGGACGTTTGACCTTTCGTTAAAATAAATGGCGTCTTTCACTTTGTCTTTGGCACCGCCAATATTCCATCCTACATACAATTTCTTTCTACTGTCACTGCTTCCGCCTACACCGGCATATACATAAGCATACCTGTTTAGTTTTAAGCCAGGCGTTCTCGCTTCAAAAAAATCATGGAATGGTATCGGCTTCGAACTGATTTGAAAATTAGCATCCCAAAAGTTTCGAAAGAAAAAGTTAGCTCTACCTGAAACATCAAGTGAGGTCCATTTAAATGGCTTGTATAAATAAGAATTATTGTAATTGAAGGAATAACTGTGGCTCAAGTATTTTTTGGTTGGAGTATTAAAATTTAAACTTGCACCGCCAAAATATTCAAATGAATTATTATTTTGTAAGTAACCAATATCATTGGGATCATAGGTATCACTTTCAACATTTAGTCCTGAGCGCCACCTCCACTTTCCGCTAATTTTACCACCGCCTAATTCTGATTTATATCCATCGTAACTACCCATTTGGCCTGTGATAGAACTGTATTTGGCTGATGCTTTAAAATTATAATTATTGGCTTTATCAAACATTGAAAGATCAACACCAGTAACGTTTGCATTTCTGCTGTTTCCTTGCCTTGTAACATTGGTATTAGTTAGCGTTACGGACGAGCGGTTTTTTAATGACTGGTCCAGCACGAGAACATTATAGTTGGTGAGTGGCTCTGTAGTTATGCTTGAATCTTCTTTAGTGATGTTATTGAAAAGGATGGCATGCATTGGCTTTGTAACCGCATTAAAAACGCCGATGCCCAAGTTGTGTTTTGTACGACCACTTAGTTTTGTAGCATTGAATAATCTCGTGATTCCGGGGTTTTTATAGATAGAATATTGCGGATGATTTTTCGCATAATTCAGCACTTGACCGGTGCCCATTGGTTCGGCACCAATACGTCGGCTGTAAAATAATCCTGCCTTGTTAAACAATTCAGTTCCTTCAGTAAAAAAAGGTCGGTAGTCATCAAACTTTACCTGAAAGGGTGAAAGATTTAAAAACACATTATCGCTTTGTACCTGAGCAAAGTCGGGGATCAAAGTAACATCCAAGGTGAAACTTTCATTAATACCATATTTTACATCCATACCTCCGCTCTTAATGTACTCAATTTGTTTTTTGCCATTCGCAGTGGGTGATTCTCTAAAACCGCCACTGATATAAGGTAGAAAAGAAAGCCTTAAAGGAGGAGTAATATTTGTGAGGTTTGTCAGCTCTCCCCATTGATTTATGCTGCCATCTTTGTTAGGATTTTGAGGGCTCCAGGTATCATTTTCATTTGTATTTCTTATAACCCTTGTAAGTTGCAAGCCCCAGTTTTGTAAATCCTTTTTAGCAAACCTGATGGCACTAAAAGGGATTTTCATTTCTACCACCCACCTGTCAGATTGAATATTTACAGCACTTTCCCACACTGCATCCCAGCTTCTGTCTGTGCCGTTGGCGTTTGATTGCCGTGCATCGCCTTGCACACCGGCTGCAGTTACCTGAAAAATAAATCCGTTTTGCTTGTCAAGATATGGATCTAAACCAAAGGTAAAAATATCGCAGTCCTGTCTGTCGTTTCCATCTCTTTGCGTTAACTGCCTGCGAATGTTTTTTACATCATCAAACATGGTTGCCAACACAAATATGGCTTCGTTGTTATAAACAATTTTTACTTCTGTATTTTTTGTTGGCTGCTTCCCAAAGTCCGGAGTAGAAATTATAAAGTCTGTGATCTTCTCTGCATCCTTCCAGGCGGCATCATCTGCTTTTCCATCCACCTTAATATTGCCGGTGATCTTTACCGCAGCATGTTTTTTTGTTTGTGAAAAACAAAAAAAACTCATCGATAATAATAATAGTGTAAACGAAAATTTCATTGGTAATTGCGAAAGTAAAATGTTTACTTAACCCGCCATTTAATAATGGTATGAGCGGTTAATTAACTGTATAAAAAAATATACGAAAAAGGCCGGTGTTAATAACCGGCCTTTCAGTAAAAATTAAAAATTTATTTGGCTTGTTTCTCTGCAAATTCTCGTCTTATGATGTTCAAAGCAGCACCTGCCTTAAACCACTCAATCTGTTGTTTATTGTAAGTGTGGTTTGCCATTACTTCATCCTTTAAGCCATTCTTATGTTTAAGTATAAGTTTTAATCTTTTACCCGGTGCAAATGTTTTTAAACGGATAATATCAATCACATCATCTTCTTCGAATTTATCGTAATCAGATTTTGTTTCGAAGGTCAAGGCAAGCATACCTTGCTTTTTAAGATTTGTTTCATGTATGCGGGCAAATGATTTTACCAATACAGCTCTAACACCTAAATGGCGGGGTTCCATTGCTGCATGTTCCCGACTGCTGCCTTCACCATAATTTTCGTCTCCCACCACTATAGTACCAATACCTGCAGCTTTGTATGCACGCTGCGTATCTGGTACTGCACCATATAAACCGGTCAATTGGTTTTTGACAAGATTGGTTTTATCATTCGCAAAATTTACTGCGCCAATTAACATGTTGTTGCTGATATTATCTAAATGTCCACGAAATTTTAACCATGGCCCTGCCATTGAAATATGGTCTGTTGTACATTTTCCTTTTGCTTTAATCAGCAACTTTAACCCCAACAAATCATCACCTTCCCATGCGGCAAATGGTTCTAATATTTGTAAGCGCTTGCTATCAGGCGATACAATAACATTCACGCCGCTTCCATCTGCAGCGGGTGGTTGAAAACCCGGATCATCTACTGCAAACCCTCTTGGTGGTAGTTCATAACCAGATGGAGCGTCCAGTTTTACCCATTCGCCTCTTTCATTCAGCAAAGAATCTATAAGTGGGTTAAAATTTAAATCACCTGCAATTGCCATCGCTGTTACAATTTCCGGTGAACCAACAAACGCAAAAGTGTTCGGGTTGCCATCTGCACGTTTTGCAAAATTTCTATTAAAGCTGTGTACGATCGTATTTTTTTCAGCCTTTTCTGCACCTACACGTGCCCACATTCCTATACATGGTCCACATGCATTTGCAAAAACTGTTGCACCTATTTTACCAAATGTGTCTAAGAAGCCATCTCTCTCAATGGTGAAACGAACCTGTTCAGAACCTGGCGTTATCGTAAATTCAGATTTTAATCTAAGTCCTTTTTCAGTAACCTGTTTTGCCAAACTTTCCGCACGACTGATATCTTCATACGATGAATTTGTACAGCTGCCAATTAAGCCAACTTCAATTTTGGTAGGCCAGCCATTTGCCGCTGCCGCTTCCTTCATTTTAGATATTGGCGTTGCAAGATCCGGCGTGAATGGACCATTTAGATGTGGCTCCAAAGTGTTTAAATCTATCTCTATCACCTGGTCAAAATATGCCTGTGGGTTTGCATACACTTCGACATCGCCGGTTAAATGTTCTTTTATTGCGTCTGCCATTGTTGCAATTTCTGCACGGCCAGTGGCTCCTAAATAACGGCTCATACTTTCATCATAACCAAAGGTTGATGTAGTAGCACCAATTTCAGCACCCATATTACAGATTGTTCCTTTACCTGTACAACTCATACTGGTTGCGCCTTCGCCAAAATATTCAACAACAGCGCCTGTGCCACCTTTTACTGTAAGTATACCTGCAACTTTTAATATCACATCTTTTGCTGCCGTCCAACCATTTAGTTTCCCTGTAAGTTTTACACCAATTAATTTTGGCATCTTCAGTTCCCATGCAAGTCCAGCCATCACATCACAAGCATCTGCACCACCAACACCGATAGCTATCATTCCAAGCCCACCTGCATTAACGGTGTGGCTATCAGTTCCAATCATCATACCACCGGGGAAAGCGTAATTTTCAAGCACTACCTGGTGAATAATTCCTGCGCCCGGTTTCCAAAAACCAATACCGTATTTATTAGATACAGAAGATAAAAAATTGTAAACTTCGCTACTTTCTGTTACAGCTCTTTCAAGATCAACCTTGCTGTTATCTTTTGCCTCAATTAAATGATCGCAGTGTACCGTACTTGGTACAGCAACTGTTGTGCGCCCACTTTGCATAAACTGGAGCAAAGCCATTTGTGCTGTAGCATCCTGCATTGCTACACGATCGGGTGCAAAATCTACGTATGAAGTACCTCTTTCGAAAGGTTTTGTATGATTGTTTTCCCAAAGATGAGCGTATAAAATCTTTTCAGTTAATGTAAGTGGTTTGCCAATTAATTTACGTGCAGCCTCTACCCGTTGCGGAAAATTTGCATAAAGTTTTTGAATCATTGCTATGTCGAATGCCATAATAGAAATTTGAATTTGAAGATTGAAACTCAGTACCAATCAATTAAATAAATTTTTTCCCAAATTAGAAATTGCTGCGAAATTACTTAAAAAAAGACCAATATTTTAAGTAAATTAGCTTAATTTTCGGCTAAAGATCAACACATATATCGCAGTGATATGAATAAAATAAAAAATTTTATTGAGTGGCACGTTTTCGGCGTTTGCACAGCCATTGGTGAGAGAATGGGTATTGCAACCAGTACTATCCGTAAATATTTTATTTACCTTTCTTTTGCCACTATTGGTTCTCCGGTCATTATTTATTTCTTTCTTGCTTTTTGGATGAATGTAAAACGCTATGTTTTTAATGCAAGAAGAAATCCGGTGAGGTATCTATAGTATGGATATTGGAATATTGATACTATAGGCCGACAAAGCCAGTACAGGAAAGATTTTTTCGAAATTATTTCAAAGCTAAATATTTTTTATTTTACGGCGAGCATCGTTGCATTGCTTCAAATTTTTCCAAAACTATCATGCATTATTATGTGCGTCCTAAAATTGACAAGACTTATATACTAGTTTTTGTTATTGCTGTTTTTCTTTCGTGGATAGCTCATGAGCTAGCTCATTTGATAACCGGAGAATATTTGGGTTACAAAATGGCAATGACTTTTAATTCTGCTTATCCTTTAAGTGGATTTTATTCAAAAGATTCACATTACCAAATAATAAGTGCTGCAGGACCTATTTTCACTTTGATAGAAGCAGCGTGTATTTATGTATTGATGTTTAATAAAAAAAGGGTTCAATTATACCCCATTTTATTTACCTGTTTTTATATGAGACTTTTGGCAACAATCCTCTCTTTTAGAAAGCCAAATGATGAAGCGAGAATAAGCATAGCAGTCGGTTTTGGAAAATTTACTTTGCCGCTTTTAATGACAGCCATTTTATTTCTATTGGTATGTAAAATATCAAAAATTTACAAGTTCGATCTTAAATTCAACTTAATAAATTTAGGCTTGGTAATTTTGTTTTCTTCAGTTATTATTTTAGCAGATATGTATTTTAAAGTGCGTTTACTCTAATGCAAAACAGCAACTGGTACCATATTGTGAGAATGGTTTGCTTAAAATTAATGAACTTGACATCAATAATATTGCGAGACTTGTTGAGGGTTCACAAAATAACACAAGGGATTTAAGCATTATCCATCTCTACCATGATTTGATTTTCGTATTTGCTAAAGTGGCCTACATTATTGCTGTCCGAACCCTCACCAACTTCTCTAACAATTCTTCCAGCAAATCAAGCTTCAACATATTTGCACCATCACTTTTTGCAACTGATGGATCGGGATGCGTTTCAATAAATAAGCCATCTGCACCCGTTGCTATAGCTGCTTTGGCAATGGTTTCTATCAATGTAGGATTGCCGCCTGTTATGCCGCTTGTTTGATTTGGCTGTTGCAAAGAATGAGTACAATCCATTATAACCGGTACACCTATTTCCTTCATCCAGGTTATATTTCTATAGTCAACAATTAAATCCTGATAGCCAAAAGTATTACCACGGTCAGTAAGCCATACTTTATTGTTACCGGCCTGCTTTATTTTATCAACGGCAAATTTCATGGACGGACCACTAAGGAACTGCCCTTTTTTTACATTTATAATTTTTCCTGTTTTTGCGGCTGCAATTAAAAGGTCGGTCTGTCTGCAAAGGAATGCCGGTATCTGCAAAACATCAACATACTCAGCAGCCATTGCTGCTTCTTCGTGCGCATGTATATCCGTGGTAGTAGGAACATTAAATTTCTTCCCTACTTTTTTAATAAGCTTCAATGCAACTTCATCGCCAATACCCGTAAAGCTGCTTGCGCTTGTGCGGTTGGCTTTGCGGTACGATGCTTTAAATATGTATGGGATTTCTAGCCTTTTACAAATTGCTGAAACTTTTTCCCCAATTTCCATTACCACCTCTTCTCCCTCAGTAATACATGGGCCTGCAATAAGAAAAAAATTATTTTTATTGTACTGCTGGTTGGCAAAAAGTGTCTTTAAATGTTTCTCCATTTTGTAAAAATACATTTAATGTAATTATAGTGAGAAGCGTGGGTTGTATTTACTTGTCGTTCTTAAAATTTTCATTTTACATTTGCTAAAAAAGGTCAACTATAAAATGATAAAAGACAAAATTTTAGTTATTGGTGCTAGCGGACAAATAGGTGTAGAATTAACCATGGCATTAAGAAAAATATATGGTAATGCAAATGTTATAGCAAGTGATTTAAGAGAACAGAATCCATTGTTGGAAGGAACTGGTCCTTATGTTAGTCTTGATGTTATGAACAAGGAAATGTTGCATGTGCAGGTAATCAGGCAGGGCATTACTCAAATATATTTACTGGCCGCCATTTTATCTGCCACCGGCGAAAAAAATCCTAGCCTTGCATGGCATTTAAATATGCAGAGTCTGTTAAATGTTTTGGATATTGCCAAAGAGGAAAATTTACACAAAATTTACTGGCCAAGTAGTATTGCCGTTTTTGGCCCCACATCGCCTAAGGTAAATTGCCCGCAGCAAACTATTATAGAACCCTCTACCGTTTATGGTATCAGTAAATATGCAGGAGAGTTTTGGTGTAATTATTACTTTAACAGGTACGGTGTAGATGTACGTAGCCTTCGTTATCCAGGTCTTATAAGTTATAAAAGTTTACCGGGCGGCGGCACAACAGATTATGCTGTAGAAATTTACCATGCAGCTAAGGACAAAGAACTTTACGAGTGTTTTTTGCAGGAAGATACATACCTGCCAATGATGTATATGCCTGATGCTATTCGTGCTACTATTGAGTTGATGGAAGCGCCTAGAGAAAAAATAAACATCCGCACTTCGTATAATTTATCTGGAATGAGTTTTTCTCCAAAAGAAATAGCGGCAGAAATAAAAAGAGAGATTCCTGATTTTGATATTATTTACAAACCAGATTCTAGGCAGGCAATTGCCAACAGTTGGCCACAAAGTATTGATGATAGCGTAGCTGCAAGCGATTGGGGTTGGCGGGCAGAATATGATTTAAAGGAAATGACAAACGATATGCTTGAGAATGTTTAATAAAGTAAATTATCCGTTAAACAGTTAAGTATCCGTTAGATGAATATGCCAATTTTATATAATTTTTTATTCTAAATGCTTATTATTTGTTTTTAAGTGGTACTTTTATATTAAATTAAATAACCATAACTAAAAACAAATAATATGAAAAAATTAATTCTATTCTTCGCTGTTACAACTTTAGCAATTGGTGCAAATGCACAAACAACATTTGGAATTCAGGCTGGTGCAAATTTCGCTTCCGTTAAAAGTAAAGACGGAGGGACAACAACTACGTCTGATACCAAAGTTGGATTAATTGTTGGATTCTTGGCAAATGTGGATTTGGGAAATCAGGTAAGTTTTAGACCTGAATTAAATTTTATTCAAAAGGGAGGTAAACAAAATGAGACGATGACTAGCAATGGAATAACCTCTAAAGATGACATTGATATTGTTTTAAGTTACATTCAACTTTCTCCAAATTTCGTTTATAATTTTAGTGCAGGTACAGGGGGTTTTTTCCTAGGCGTTGGTCCGGAACTTTCGTTTGGTTTGGGTGGTAAAGCTAAGTTTACCAGCACTGTTACAGGTGGTGGTTTAAATGAAAGCGAGTCTGGTAAATATGATGTTAAATTTGACGGAAAAAAAGATGCCGTAGACAATAACGCACATCTAAAATCTTTTGACTACGGGGCTAATTTTCTTGCCGGATACAAATTGGAAAACGGTGCTTTTATTAGTGCAGGGTATACTTTAGGGCTGGCAAATATTAGTCCTGATGATAATTCTTCTTTTAAAAACCGTGGCTTCCATGTAAAGGTTGGGTACGCTTTCGGAGGAAGCGTTAAATCAAAAAAATAATTTTTTACTTTAAATTATTAAACGCCCCATTTTATTGTGTGGAATTTTTAATACGATCAATTTTTTTTATAATATGCTGTAAATGAGATTTATATAATGTTAAAATTTTAAAAAAGCCATCTCCTTTAATTTTGTTGGTGTTACATTTGCGCCCTTTATAAAAATTAAAACTATAAACATGAAAAAATTAATTTTAAGTTTAGCGGTAATAGCTGCCACATTAGGTGCAAACGCACAGACAAAGAAATCAGTAAATCCTTTTAGAGTGAGTTTAGGCGTAGACGCTGTTGCTCCATTTGGCGATTTAGCAAAAGTAACTCCGTTTGGAATTGGCGGTTCAATAGAAGGAGATTACAATGTTGATCCTACACTGGCGTTAACTTTAAATGCGGGGTATATTAAATTCTTGCAAAAAGATAACAATGGTTTAAAATTAGGAGTTATTCCTGTTTTGGCGGGTATTAAGTATTATTTTTCACCTGAGTTCTATAGCTCTGCACAATTAGGAGTTGGAATTTTTACAAGTGAGGGAACTAGTTCATCTGCATTCGCATATGCGCCGGGTATTGGATATAAATTTTCTGATAATTTTGATGCAGGTGTAAAATATCAAGCATACAGCAAAAACAGCAGTACGACTAATACTGCTTCGTTAAGACTTGCTTACACTTTCTAATTTAGCAGTAATAAATTTTAATAAACCCCGCATTTGCGGGGTTTATCATTTTAACAATTAACCATTGATATAAATTGCAGTAACCATTACTTTTGCAAAAATAAAAAATAAAAATTATGAAGAAACTAATCTTGGCTGTGATAATACTTACAAGTGTAATATCAGCGAATGCACAAACCGGTAAAAATGTGAAATTTAGCCTTGGTGGAGAAATTGGTGCTCTTACCGGAAATTTAAATGCAATATATTCAATTGCTGTAGGAGCTACTGCACAAGCAGATTTTGCAGTTGATAAAGATTTAGCTATTACACTTAATGGAGGTATTGTAGAGTTTGTCGGCAAAAAAATAGGTAACTCCAATCTTAAGTACCGTTCTATCGCAACCATTCCATTATTGGTTGGTATTAAATATTATTTTACTCCGGTAGTTTATGGCTCTGGCCAATTAGGCACAACAATTTTTACTAACACTAATGGTGGGTCTAAGTTTACTTACGTGCCAGGTATTGGTTTTAAGTTGGATAAAAATATTGACTTGCTCGTAAAATATACAGGCCTAAGTGATGCAGGCGGTATTTTTGGTGCACGTGTAGCTTATGTATTTTAATTAGCCATTACATTTTTCAAAAAAGCTGCTTCTTTTGAAGCAGCTTTTTTGTTATATTTAAAATATGAATTATTCCTATTTGGCCCTTGGCGATAGCTATACAATTGGGGAGCAAGTTTTGCTATCTCAATCTTTTCCTTGTCAAACCATACAATTACTAAGGCAAAATAATCTCCCATTTGTTGCGCCTGAAATAATTGCAAAAACTGGGTGGACTACTGATGAGTTACAAAGTGAAATTGATTCGAAATTATTTTTAGAAAAATATAATTTTGTCAGCCTGTTAATTGGAGTAAACAACCAATATAGGCAGAGAAATATAGCTGAATATGAGATACAATTCGAACAATTGCTCCAAAAAGCAATCCACTTAGGTGATTATAATCTAAAAAATGTTTTTGTCTTATCTATTCCAGACTGGAGCACGATGCCATTTGCGAAAGACCGAGATATTGAAAAAATTGCAAAAGAGATCCATGCCTTTAACACAACTTGTAAAAACATCACAGAAAAACTTGGCTGCACGTTTTTAGATATAACTGAGTCGCAGATAAACGACAGTAAAAATCCTGAAATGATTGCCGAAGATGGTTTACACCCGTCTGCACTTGAATATACGAAATGGGCTAAAAAGCTTGCTACTGCTATTGCTGAAATTTGTTATTCTTAAACACTGCAGCTTTAAAAAGTTTTAAAACTATTTTTCTTTTCCGATAGAAATATCTGATAAATAACTTTGCATTTCTGTTTGATATTGTTGGGCAATGTTGGTAGCTTCTTCAGCAAAATCTTCTCCACCACCTGCATAAATAATCGCACGGCTTGCATTAACCAATAAGCCACAATCTTTGTTCATGCCATATTTGCTGGTTTCTGCTAAACTACCACCTTGGAAGCCTACTCCCGGAACAAGCAAGAAATTTTCAGGAATTAATTTTCTGATATTCTCTAATTCGCTGGATTGAGTAGCTCCTGTAACAAACATAAGGTTGGCCGGAGTTCCCCATTTACTTACTGTTTCCAGAACTTTTTCATAAAGAAATATACTCTCATTATTTTTATTGCCTGCTAACCGCTGCATTTCAAAATCGTTTGCACCCTTATTACTCGTTAATCCCAGTACAATTGTCCATTTGTTTTCATATTCTAAAAAAGGGCGAATGCTGTCTTCTCCCATGTAAGGTGCTACCGTAATTGCATCAAATTTTAAGGTTTCAAAAAATGCTTTTGCATACTGCGATGATGTATTGCCAATATCTCCACGCTTTGCATCCGCAATTTTAAAATGTGTTGTAGGAATGTAGTTTACAGTTTCCTCCATATCTTCCCAACCCTTGCTACCATTGGCTTCGTAAAAGGCTGTATTAATCTTATAACTCACACAGTAATTCTTAGTAGCATCAATAATTGCTTTATTAAAATCTACAACTGCATTTTTATTTTGCTGAAGATGTGCTGGAATTTTTTTGATATTCGTATCAAGTCCCACACATAGATAAGATTGTTTTTGCTTAATTTGATTTATTAAATTATTACGATGCATGATTAAAATTTAATGTAAGCGGTTTTGCATTTCAGTTGCTATTATCCGGTCTCCTTCTTTATTTCTTTTTGTAAGCTGTTCAATAATATTTTGTTGTTCCTCTGTTGTTTTATTTTGACTTAGCTTAAAAACATTTTCAATTTTTTCTACTTCAATACTAAAGCCAACGATTGCTTTTAACAAAGGTTGCACATATTCTTGCGGCATGTTATTGAATGCTGCTTTTGTTTCTGCCCCTTCGTATTTGTTGGTAACCGTTTTTATTGCTTCGTATGTTCCTGCGTCATCCGTAAAAGTTATTTTTCCCTGCGCATGTACAGTCATGTAATTCCATGTAGATGCGGTATGAGGGTTATTATACCAACCTGCACTTACATAGCAATGAGGCCCGGTAAAAAGTACAAGAACATTGTTATTTTTCTCAAAAGCTAAATGGTGATCGGTCTTGCGCATTAAATGACCTTTCAAAAAAATGCGCCCTTCTTTTTCTTCAATTTGCAAAGGTAACTGTGTTGCTACAGGATAATTTTCTCCCGCGCCTGAAACCATTGCAAAAGAATGTTCTTTCATAAACGCAATGATAGCCAGCTTATCTTCTTCTTTAAAATAGGAAATGTTATACATTTATTTTTCTTGAAAAAGTTCCTGCAAAACATTGGCAAAGTAAAAAATATCTTCAAATGTATTGTATAAAGGTACAGCTGCAACTCTTATAACATTTGGTTCTCGCCAGTCAGCAAAAATTCCTTTTTTAATGAGCTCATCAAAAATCGCTTTCGCATTTTCTTTTACTGAAATTGAAACCTGGCAACCTCGTTCATTAGGATTTGTTGGCGTAAGAATATCAAACTTTTTTGGATTGTTTGTCTCAGTTAAAACATAGAATAAATAGGCACTCAATTCTTTGCTTTTTGCCAATAACTTTTCAAAACCAACTTCTTTAAATATTTCTAACGATGTTTTATGTGCTGCTATCAACATCATAGGAGCGGTACTCATTTGCCATGCTTCTGCCGATGGAGTTGGCGTAAAAGTCGGTTCCATTTTAAACCTGTTTTTTTCATCATTTCCCCACCAACCTTCAAGGCGCTTTAATTCTTTATTATTAAAATGTTTCTCGTTTATATAAGCTCCGGCAATGGCTCCCGGGCCGCTATTTAAATATTTGTAATTACACCAACATGCAAAATCAACATCCCAATTGTGCAGTTGCAATTCAATATTACCCGCTGCATGTGCCAGATCAAAACCTGCATAGGCATTTGCTTTATGAGCAGCTTCCGCTATGGCAGCAATATCAAATACCTGCCCGGTATAATAATTTACACCGCTAAAAAGTACAAGCGCTACACTGTCTTTATTTGCTTCAATCGCTGCTAAAATATCTTCTGTGGTTATTAAATCTGTTCCTTGTTTTGGTTGTACTTCTACAATTGCATCAGCCACATCGTAACCATGCATTTTTACCTGCGATTGAAAAGCATACTGATCTGATGGAAATGCTTTTGCCTCGCAAATTATTTTGTATCTGGTAGCAGTTGGGTTGTAAAATGAAATCATCAATAAATGCAGGTTCACCGTAAGGTGGTTCATCGTTACAATTTCCTCAGGCTTGGCGCCGATTATTTCACTCAGTATGGGTGATAAGGATTGGTGATATTTCATCCATGGATCTTCGCCCATAAAAAAACCTTCCACACCAAAATTTGCCCAATTTTCCATTACATTTAAAACCTCATCCTGTGTTTTTTTTGGTTGAAGCCCCAGTGAATTTCCTAAAAAATAAACTGCCTCTTTATCGCCGATATATGGGATGTAAAATTTATCTCTGCAATGTTTTAGTTCATCTTTCTCATCAAGGCTTTGGGCATAAGCAAGTGTAAATCTATCAGTCATCCGGAGTATGTTACTTGGTAAATAAATGTATTAAGTAAAGGTAGAAATACCTTAGCACAAATAATTACGCTAAAATAGAACAATTAATTGAACACGGTTTTCTATAGCTCAGTAGGAAAACGAGTTGCTATTTAATTAAATTAAACAAATCTGGGTAGTCACTTATAATACCATCAACCCCCATCTTTTTAAATCTAGAAATGTCTTTTTTATCGTCGACTGTCCATGGAATAATTTGGATATTCCTTATATGACATTCTGTTATAAGATTTGGGTTAACGAGCGCCTGCTCAGGGCTATAAATTGTTGGCGAAAAGCCAAGATCTTTTAATTGCTTTCTAAAACTATTTCTATCTGTGGCTTCAATAAGCAATGCAGTCTTTATGTTTGGATACTTAGTGTGAAGGTATTGTAGTGTTCTTCTGTCAAATGATTGAATGATCACTCTCTCAGAAATATTTTCAGCTATAATTACTTTCATCATCATATCTACAAATGCGGCGGGTGCCGGATGAAATATTTTATCAGTCTCGGGCAGTGTTTTTGTTTCTATATTGTAATTTATTTTGGTAAGATTATTTTTCGCCAGGTAACCTTCCACACTATCAATCATTGCGGCAAGAGTAGGTTTGTGAACGGCTAATTTTTGTTGCTTATCAAAACGCGGGTGTTGTTTCAAACCGACATCGAACTTCTGCGTTTCCGCAAATGTCATTTTATAAATATTATATGTTTTTTCTTCTCCCTCTTCTATAAAACTACCATTTGGTTTGGTTGTAATCTCATGGTTGAAAAACGGTTCGTGAGATAGGATGGCAACATTGTCCTTTGTAAAAACTACATCCATTTCTAAGGTTGTAACGCCAAGTTCTACTGCCTTTAACATACCAGGGATCGTGTTTTCAGGCATTAACCCTCGGCAGCCACGATGTCCTTCATAATCAAAGTTTGCAGTTAAGGGTTTATTGTAGCGTTCGTTTTCTGTTGTAGTCTTTTTTGAGGAATTACATGCTGCAATTAATAGCGGGAAGGCAGATAAACAAATGAATTTTTTATATCGCATCTTTAAAGCTAAGGCTCATCAATGACTAATTTCAATCGTCATCCAAATTTTATAAAAAATTTATATCGGGAAAAATATCTATCCATTCATTCCTAACCAAGCCATCATTCCTATGCCTTGTTCAATGGCATCTTCGTCAATATTAAAAATAGGAGTATGTACCATGTTCGTAAGGCCTTTTTCTTTATTACCTGCTCCAAGCCTAAAAAAACATGCAGGAATAATATGAGAGTAATAAGCAAAATCTTCTGCCCCCATTCTCAGTTCTGTCTCGGTCACCTTTTCTTTGCCTGCAAATTCTTCTGCCAATATTCTGGCATTTGCACTTAACTCCAGATTGTTATTTACGAAAGGATATCCAACATCAATTTTTAAATCTACTTCGCCACCCATAGATTTCACGAGCAATTCGGTTTGGTTTCTTATTAACTCATGCGCCTTAAAACGCCATTCTTCATTCATCGCTCTAAACGTTCCCATCATTCTTACTTCGCTTGGTATTACATTGGTTGTATTACCGCCCTGTATTGAAGTTATAGAAAGAACACTTGGATTGAATGGGTTATTATTTCTACTGATGATTTGTTGTAATGAAACGACCAGTTGCGACGCTATCAGGATAGAATCTGCAGTAGCATAAGGTGCTGCTGCATGACCACCTTTAGCTTTTATAGTTATATAAATTTCATCCGCACTTGCCATTACCATTCCACCTCTAAAACTAAATTCACCTACTTCTAAACCAGGGTGCACATGTAACGCAAATATTTTTTGCGGAGCAGGATTTTCCAAAACTCCAGCTGCAATTAGCAGGCTCGCACCTCCGGGGTTCTTTTCTTCCCCAGGTTGAAAAATTAATTTAACTGTACCCGTCCATTCATCTTTTGTTTCATTCAATATCTTGGCTGCACCCAACAAACAAGTCGTGTGTACATCATGCCCGCATGCATGCATTACGCCATCGTTTTTTGATTTGTAAACGACTTCATTTTTTTCTACAATTGGCAATGCATCCATATCTCCACGAAGTGCAACAATTCTATCATCTGCATTTTTCCCTTTTATAATTCCAACCACACCTGTTGTTGCTTTCACCTCAAATGGAATTCCCCATTCAGTTAGTTTGCTTTGTATAAATTTTGATGTCTCGAACTCTACATAACTAAGTTCAGGATTGGCATGTAAGTGCCTGCGCACATCAATAAATTCCTGTTTATATTCCGCAGCTAGTGATTTTATTTTTTGTAACATTAAGTTAGTTTGGAGTTATTGGTTATTTACCTAAAATAAAAAATGCTAATGTCCTTTAGCCACTAGCAACTTGCTAAATCCCACCCATTAATCTTTTTCCTTGTCTTCTTTACTAGGTTTAACCTCAATCGTTTCAGGTAAAATGTAAATATTAGTAGTAACGAGTTTTGTTGCAAGTATTTGTTTACGCACTCTTTCAGCATCGTCTTTGTCTAAATAATTACCAAATTTAATTTTGATATTGGGCATTTGAAAACTCATGTACTGTTTCTGATCTGGAAACATTTGATATAATTGTGCCCTTATTTTCATTGCGTAAGGTCTATCGTTTGTGCTAACGATCATCAATCTATAACCTTTTGCAGATGTGAGACCATTTGTATAGGTAACCGTACCAAGGCTGCTGTTATACTCAGCCATTTTTTTGCCAAGAATATCTATGCGAGCATCTTTAATAACAACTGCGGTACCTGAAATTGTGGTGTCATTTATCTTTTGTGCCTGCAGGTTTACAAAACTAAAAACTGCCATCATTAAACTAATAGCCTTCATTTTTTTTATTTGTATCATCATCAACATTATTTAATGCGTTTTTACTTTCTTCAATAATTTTTAAACTGCTGCTGCAGCCGATTCTTTCTGCGCCTGCATCAATTAATTCTTTTGCAAAATTAAAAGTTCGTATGCCGCCGCTCGCTTTTATTTTGATGGCATCTGCCAGGTGTTTTCTAATCAATTTTACAACGTGTACGGTAGCACCCGTTTCTGCATAGCCTGTCGAAGTTTTCACATAGTCAACTCCCGCTATTCCATATAAATCACAACATTTTATTATTTCATCATCTGTAAGCAACCCACTTTCAATAATTATTTTTAAAACTTTCCCTTTACTTTTTATGATTGGTAGGATGGTGTTTAGTTCCCCTGCTAAATATTGCCAGTCATTATTTTTTAATGCAGCAATATTTATAACCATATCAAGCTCATCTGCACCGTCAACAATTGCTAACAACACTTCTGCCAGTTTTGCCTCTACAGCGCTGTAACCGAAAGGAAAACCGATAACAGTAGCAACTTTTACGTAACTGTCTGCTAACAATGCTTTTGCCTGTTTCACAAAGATAGGCGGCACACAAACTGCTGCCATATTGTTGGCTTCGGCTTCTTTGCAAAGAGCAGCAACATCAGCAATTAAAGTAGTAGGTTTAAGTATCGTATGGTCTATATACGCCGCAATATTCATTCTGTAAAAATAGCGAAACTATAGTTTGCAATCCTTAGGCCAAATCAACGTTTAACAATATCAATACCTACTCTCTCAAACCAACTATCACATTATGTTAAAACTATCCTTTTGTTTTATTAATTTACAAGTTCTACCAAAATTTAATTTTTAAAAACCAACTTATGACATTTTTAAGAACAGCCTCGCTGTTATTTTTATTTGCATTTTTTTCGAATCAAGTTAACAGCCAAGTTACCGCTCAGGTAAATGGCGTAGCTGATGTTAGAAATGCAACCTATGCTTTTACAAATGCTACTGTTGTAAAAGATGCTCAAACCACCATCAATAAAGCCACACTCATTATAAAAATGGGTAAAATTGTAGGCGTTGGTAGCAATATTGCAATCCCTGCAGACGCAATAGTTGTTGACTGCGCGGGTAAATTTATTTATCCGTCGTTTATAGATATCTATAGCGATTATGGCGTTACTGCTCCTGCACGAAATGCAGGAGGATTCACCTTTGGTGCGCCCACACAACTGAACAGCAATACCAAAGGAGCTTTTGGCTGGAACCAGGCTATCAAATCAGACGTAAATGCAGCGGTGCTTTTTAACGCAGACGAAGCAAAGGCGAAAGCACTAAGGGAAAATGGTTTTGGTGTGGTATTGACTCATCAAAAAGATGGTATTGCACGCGGTACCGGTTCAGTTGTAGATCTAAGCGACAGAAAAGAAAACCTTGCTATGATCAAAGAAAGAGCTGCCTCTTTTTATTCCTTTAATAAAGGTACCTCAACGCAAAGTTATCCAGGTAGCTTAATGGGTTCGATAGCGCTGTTGCGTCAGACTTTTTTAGATGGTCAGTGGTATAAAAATAAACCTGCCGGCGAAGGAACTAATTTAAGTTTACAGGCATGGAACAATAACCTTGCACTACCACAAATTTTTGAAGCAAATGATAAGTGGAATGATATTCGTGCCGATAGAATTGGTGATGAATTTGGAGTTCAGTTTATTATTAAAGCAGGTCAGAATGAGTACCAGCGCATAGATGAAATTAAAAATACAAAAGCAAGTTTTATTCTGCCACTTAATTTTCCTGTAGCAATAGATGTAGAAGATAACAATGATGCAAGATTTGTTTCTTTGGCGGACCTTAAGCAATGGGAAATGGCACCAACCAATCCTTCAGCTTTTGAAAAAAAGGGAATAAACTTTTGCTTTACCGCTGCTGATTTAAAAGATACAAAACAATTTCTGCCAAATCTCCGCAAAGCAATGCAGTATGGTCTTTCAGAGAAAGCGGCTTTAGATGCATTAACAAAAAATCCTGCGCAATTACTAAATATGTACAGCGAAACAGGTAGTCTTGAAGCTGGTAAACTCGCAAACTTTATTGTTACTAGTGGTCCTGTGTTTGCAGAAAAAACAGTGATCCTACAAAACTGGATTCAAGGTGAAAAAAATATTGTAAAAGATGATGTTGGTAACTCTACTCGTGGGCGTTATACCGTTAAAATTTCATCGCCAACTATCAATAAATCTTTCTCTTTAGAAGTGAAAGACAATGCTGTTGCAGATATCATAAGCGCAGATACAATTTCTACAAAATATAGCAACGATGGTAAACTTGTAAAAATAAATTTCAATGAAACCAAAAAAGCTAAAAAAGGTTACAGATTAAGTGGTACCAATAATGGCAAACAATGGAATGGCACAGGTACTGATAGTACAGGCAACATGGTTTTATGGACAGCTAGTTTTGATGGAGTATTGCCGAACAAAATGGACAGCGCTAAAAAAGAAAAGCCAATTTCTATAGGCACACTTACCTATCCGAATATGGCGTACGGTTATAAAACTTTACCGCAGGCGGAAACGATTTTATTTAAAAATGCAACGGTTTGGACAAGCGAAAAAGAAGGTATTTTAACCAATACAGATGTGTTAGTTGAGAATGGAAAAATAGCAGGCATCGGCAAAAATTTAAGCGCAGGTACTGCAAAAATTATTGATGGTACAGGTAAGTTTTTAACAGCCGGTATTATTGACGAGCACTCTCATATCGCAACAGCTTCTGTAAATGAAGGTGGTCAGTCTGTTACATCTGAAGTGCGTATTGCTGATAACCTTGACCCTGATGATATAGATATTTACAGGCAACTTGGTGGCGGTGTTACAACATCTCATATTTTGCACGGTAGTGCAAATACCATTGGTGGGCAAACACAATTGATAAAACATCGCTGGGGTGTGAATGATACTGAGCTTAAGTTTGCGGGTGCGGATGGATTTATAAAATTTGCATTGGGCGAAAATGTAAAACGTACAACTTCTCCAAATAACAATCGCTTTCCTGATACTAGAATGGGAGTGGAGCAGGTGCAATATGATGCCTTTACTAGAGCTAAAGATTATGAAAATGCATTGAAAGGACCAGATGCAAAAAATGTAAGAAGAGATTTGGAATTAGATGCATTGGTAGAAATAATGAACAAGAAAAGATTTATTACCTGCCACAGTTATGTAGAAAGCGAGATAATAGAAACGATGCGCATGGCAGAGAAATTTGGCTTTACCATTAACACCTTCACTCATATTTTAGAAGGCTATAAAGTAGCAGATAAAATGAAAGCGCATGGTGCAGCTGCATCTACCTTCAGCGACTGGTGGGCTTATAAAATGGAAGTACAGGACGCCATTGCATACAACGCTGCTATTATGACCAAAGTAGGTTTAAATGTTGCTATAAATAGCGATGATGCAGAAATGGCACGGAGACTTAATCAGGAAGCTGCAAAATCAGTAAAATATGGTGGCCTAACGGAAGAGCAGGCTTTTGACATGGTAACAATTAACCCTGCAAAAATGTTACATGTAGACAAACAAACAGGCAGCATTAAAAAAGGTAAAGATGCAGACATTGTTTTGTGGAGCGATAATCCATTGAGCGTTTATGCACGTGCTGAAAAAACATTGGTAGATGGCATTGTTTATTATGACATTGAAAAGGATGTATTGATGAGGAAAGAAATAGCTACAGAGCGCACAAGAATTATTCAAAAGTTATTAGATGAGAAGAAAGATGGTGGCGCAACTTCACCTGCAAGACCGTCTATGAAAACCGTAAACGAGTGCGAAATATTTGAACGCAAGCACGGTTTATTGGAAATTGAAAACAACGATTAAGGTTTTCAAACGTTATAAAGATTAACAGAACAACATCATTTCTAAAAAATAATAAATGAAAAAATACCTAATTATATTTCTTGCTTTAGGCAGCAGCATTATTGCAACTGCGCAGGATAATATGTCTCCCGCAAAACCGCAGACAGGAACCATCTTTATAAAAAATGCAACTGTGCACACCGGTATAGGTGCGGTTTTAAACAATACTTCTATTCAAATAACAAATGGCAAAATTGAAAAGATAGGAGCTGATATAAGTGCTCCATCAGGCGATGTAAAAATGGTTGATGCAACAGGTATGCAGGTGTATCCAGGCTTTATTTTAAGCAATACTACCATCGGTTTGAGAGAAATTGCAAGCCAGGTAAGAGGCAGCAACGATTTTAATGAGATCGGAGAATTGAACCCAAACGTTAGAAGCATTGTTGCTTACAATACGGCATCTAAAATAATAAATACACTCCGCAACAATGGTATTTTGTTTGCAAGTGTTGCGCCGGAAGGATCTTTGGTTACAGGCTCCTCATCAGTTGTTCAGTTTGATGCATGGAACTATGAAGATGCTGTTTACAACAAAGACAATGCAATGCATTTTTACATGCCATCTTTATTGGTAAGGCCGAACAGATTTGGTGATTTACCCACAGGTGATCCACTAAAAGTTGCAAGAGATAGAATAGAAAGTGTAAAGCAATTTTTTAGGCAGGCAAAAATGTACAACGCCTCAACAAATGCAGCAACAAACTTAAAGTTTGAAGCTGTAAAAGGGTTATTCAACAAAACACAAAAGCTTTTTATACATTGCGATGTAGTAAAAGAAATGCTTACAGCAATTGATTTTGTAAACGAATTTGGTTTTGATGTAACGCTTGTAGGCGCAAGCGAGAGCTGGCAGATAGCACCTTTGCTCAAACAAAACAATATATCTGTAATATTGGGGCAAAACCATGATTTGCCTACGATGGTAGATGATGATATTGACCAGCCTTTTAAAACACCTGCGGCGCTGCAAAAAGCAGGCGTATTGTTTGCAATTACAGATGAAGACGAAACCACAACCGGGCGCAACTTAGCGTTCAATGCAGGCTCAGCGGCTGCTTACGGGCTTTCAAAAGAAGAAGCTTTGCAGGCCATTACTTTAAATGCAGCTATAATATTAGGCATTGCAGACAAAAGCGGCAGTATTGAAGTTGGTAAAGATGCCAACATCATCATCAGCACTGGCGATGCATTGGATATGCGTACAAACAATATAGTAAAGGCATTTATACAAGGCAGAGATATTAATCTTGATGACAAACACAAACAATTAAATAAAAAATATTCAGATAAATATGGTGTGAAATAAAAAGAAATATTAGTCAAATAAAAGTGCCTCAGATATTTCATCTGAGGCACTTTTATTTTCCACTTCTTCACCACTTTGAGCCGATGAAGTAGGTTGCTATGAAAAAAGGTATTTTAATTTATCAAGTTTATTTCACTCCCTCAGGTACTTTACCCTTTGCATCTAACATACGCATACTCTTTGCATCCTGCAAAAATTCTGATGCAAAAATAAATTCGTTTAGTTGTTTGTTATCGCTAAAAATAATGTCTTTGCTATTACCTGTCCATTCTTTTTTGCCCTGTACCATATACAAAATATTATCGCCAATTTCCATCACACTGTTCATATCGTGTGTATTTATGATGGTGGTAATATTGTATTCAATAGTAAGGTCTTTAATCAATTTATCTATCACCATTGACGTCATTGGATCAAGGCCGGAATTGGGTTCATCGCAAAATAAATACTTCGGATTAAGTACAATTGCTCTTGCAATACCAACACGTTTTTTCATACCACCACTTATCTCGGATGGGAATTTTTTGTTGGCATCTTTTAAATTTACCCTTTCCAATACTTCATTAATCCTTTTTCTTTTTTGAGTGCCAGTGTCATTTGTAAACATGTTCAATGGGAATCTGATATTTTCTTCCACAGTCATACTATCAAATAATGCAGAGCCTTGAAAAAGCATCCCTATCTCTCTCCTAAGAATTGTACGCTCTTCCTGTGTCATGTCCGTAAAGCTTTTCCCGTCGTAAATAATCTCTCCTTCATCTGGCTCAAATAATCCAACAAGGCATTTTTGCAAAACGGTTTTACCACTTCCACTGGTGCCAATTATTAAATTTGTTTTGCCTGATTCCATCCTGTGGCTAACACCATCAAGAACAACTTTATCGCCAAAAGATTTTTTTATGTTTTTAAATTCAATCATATAAAAAAAGAATAAATTTTTAAAGAAGCAATGCTGCCAGCGCATAATCTGCCAATAAAATCATGATACAACTTACTACTACTGCTTTGGTGCTTGATCTACCAATTTCTAATGCACCGCCAGTTACGTAGTATCCATAATATGCAGGTATTGAACTTATGATAAATGCAAATGTGTAGGCTTTTATTAATGCAAACCAAACATTAAAAGTATTAAAGTTTTGCATCAGACCACGGTCAAAAGTATCATTAGAGAGGATACCCGAGGCACTACCGGCTAAGCGTCCTCCTAAAATGCCTAACACCATTGATATGACAACAAGCAATGGTATCATTAGCAGGGCAGACGCTATTTTGGGCATCACTAGGTATGTTTTTGTGTTGATGCCCATTATTTCCAAAGCATCTATCTGTTCGCTTACCCGCATATTGCCCAACTCACTTGCTATTTTACTACCTACAACACCTGCCAATACTATACAAACGAGCGTCGGCGAAAATTCTAATATCACAGTATCTCTAACAATTTGTGCAATGGTACTTGCAGGTATAAGCGGACTTGTAAGCTGGTAAGCAGTTTGCACAGCACTTACAGCGCCCATAAAAATGGAAACTATTGAAACAATTCCGATTGAACCAATACCAATATCATTGCACTGCTGCATAAATTCTTTCCAGTAAACTTTTGCATTTTCAGGTTTAGCAATCATACCCTTTAGCATAAGTGCATACCTGCCCAGGTGTGTAATAAAATTCATGAAAACATTTTTTAATATATATCGGTTACCAATTATTCATTAATTATGCCGAAATCTTAGTTCTGCTCTTCCACCATTTATTGCGCTTAAGTTCATCTTGCGTTGCGGGTAGCGTAGCAGTTCTGTTTTTACTTTTTGATTGCGCATCAACAACTGCAATTACTACCATATTAAAAATACTGCGAATACTGCTGCCTAACTGTAATACGTGCACAGGTTTGTTTAAGCCAAGCAAAATAGGCCCAACACTATCTGCTCCGCCAACTTCCTGTAATAAATTATAAGCAATATTTCCAGCGGCAAGGTTGGGGAAAATAAGCGTATTAACTTCCCCGTTCACCAATTCAGAAAAAGGATAATTTTCTTTTAAAATTTCTTTGTTGAATGCAAGAATGCCTTGCATTTCGCCATCGCAAATTAAATTAGGCTCTTTTTGTTTCACAATTTCGTGCGCTTTCTGTACCAGCCTTGCCTCGGGCGAATCGCTGCTGCCAAAGTTTGAATAGGAGAGCATGGCTATTTTTGGAACAACATTAAACTGCTTCACTTCTCTTGCCACAAGCAGAGTTATTTCTGCAAGTTCTTCTGCAGTTGGGTTAAAATTGACTGTGGTATCCGCTAAAAATAAAGGACCTCGTTTGGTAAACAACAAATACATTCCTGCAATTTTCTTTACACCGGGTTCTGTCCCAATAATCTGCAAGGCAGGTTTTATCGTATCAGGATAATTTCTGCTTAGGCCACTTATCATGCAGTCAGCAACGCCTGTTTCCACCATCATACAACCAAAGTGATTGCGCTCTTTCATTGCCTTGTTGGCTTCATACCTGTTAACGCCCTTGCGATGTCTTTTTTCAAAAAATATTTCTCCAAAAGATTTTCTCATTTCTTCTGTATCGTCATCTTTTGGATTTATGATCGGCATTCCTTCCAGATCTACAGAATTATCTGCAGCTATTTTTCTGATCTTTTTTTCATCACCCAACAGAATAGGATAACCTATTTTTTCTTCCAGTACCAACTGTGCAGTTTTTAATACTTTCGAATTTTCAGCATCCGCAAAAACTACCCGTTTAGGGTTTTGTCTTGCTTTGTTACCTATTGCTCTGCTCAACTGGTTATCCAGACCAAGCCTGTTGTTCATTTCAATTTTATAAGCTTCCCAGTCAGTAATTTCTTTGCGGGCAACGCCACTCTCCATGGCGGCCTTTGCAACTGCAGGTGCAATAGCTGCAAGTAAGCGAGGATCTAATGGTTTTGGAATGATGTAATCTTCACCGAAAGAAAGTGCTTTTTCATTGTAAGCAAGGTTTACAATATCTGGAACAGGCGTTTTAGCCAATTCTGCTAAAGCCTTAACAGCCGCAAGTTTCATGGCTTCATTTATTCCGGTTGCTCTCACATCCAACGCTCCTCTAAATATATATGGAAATCCTAGAACGTTGTTTACCTGGTTTGGCGTATCGCTCCGGCCTGTGGCCATTATAAGGTCTTTGCGGCTATTTTTTGCAACATCATACATTATTTCCGGCTCTGGGTTTGCCATAGCAAAAACGATTGGGTTCTTAGCCATTGATTTTACCATTTCTGCAGTTACCACATTGCCAACACTTAGTCCTAAAAATACATCAGCATCCTTCATTGCTTTTGAAAGATCCCACCCACTAAATTTTAAATCCCTGGTAAAAGGCGCCTGCACTTCGGGTATATCAGTGCGCCCGTTGTGAAGAATACCATCCTTATCAAAAACAAAAAAGTTTTCGGGTCTTGCACCTAGAGACGCATACAAACGCATGCAGGCGGTAGCTGCTGCCCCTGCACCATTCACAACAAAATGTACTTTCTCTATTTTCTTTTTTTGAATCTCTAACGCATTAATCAATGCAGCTGCAGAAATGATTGCTGTGCCATGTTGGTCATCGTGCATCACAGGAATTTTGCAACGCTTTTTAAGCTCCTGTTCAATGTAAAAACATTCAGGAGCTTTTATATCTTCTAAATTAATTCCGCCAAAGGTGGGTTCTAAGGCAGCTACAATATTCACAAACTTTTCAGGGTCTGTTTCATTTATTTCAATATCAAACACATCAATATCTGCAAATATTTTAAACAAAACTGCCTTGCCTTCCATTACAGGTTTGCTTGCTTCAGGTCCAATATTACCAAGCCCTAAAACGGCAGTTCCATTTGTAATTACACCAACAAGATTCCCTTTGGCAGTATATTTAAAAATATCATCTGGGTTGTTTACGATTTCTTTGCAGGGTTCTGCAACACCCGGAGAATAAGCGAGCGATAAATCACGTTGGGTTTTTGCTTCTTTTGTAGGTACTACTTCAATTTTTCCCGGTCTTCCTTTGGAATGATATTCTAATGCTAATTGTTTTCGAAGTTCTTTTGCCATAATATATCCTGTTATGATCCAAGCAAGCACGTAAATACTTACTTTATGCTGAAAATAGAAGCGGTTTTAGGTTCTGTTTTCAGCAGTAACTGATCAATTAATTGCAATTTACACAATTAAAAACAAGCGCTATTTAGGATATTTAAACTTTAGGAGTTTTTACTTTAAAAGACCAGGTAATCATAAATTCGGCAATGGTATCACCAACTTTATCTTTGCCCGTTGAGTAGGTATTTACAGATGTCCTTTTACCGGATGACATGGCTTCCCTAACCATTGCGGCTATTCTTCTGCCATCTTCCGAAATAAAGGTGACAGTGCCTGTTGCTTTCTTAAAAAAATTAGCTTCTATTTTAGTAACGAGCATGCTCACTTCCGGGTCTTTTTTAAATATATGCCCCATCGCTAAAACCCCGGTGCTCATTTCTGCTGCCATAGAAAGGCAAGCAAAGTAGGTGCTTCTAAAAGGGTTTTTGGTGAGCCATTTAAATGGAACAGTTACGGCGCATTTTGTTTCGTCGGTGTATCTAACCCTTATACCACAAAAATAGGCAGCAGGCAGTTTCATTAACAGAAACAAACGGAACCCAATTGGGTTATTTATTTTGTTTACAAAATCATCGAATATTATTACAGCTTCCTTTGTGATAATGGTTGGTTTTAATTTTTACTAAAACGCAAACAGTTAAGTATTATTATTTTATTAATGTAAAAAGCGTGTTTGTACTCATTTCCAGCTGAATATACTAATCCAGTTAAAATGATGATTGATCAAGTTATTTATCGCCCCAGATGGCTGGTTTTAAAACCCGTGGGCTCCAGTTTTCTAAAAAGCTTTGCGTTTTTCGTTGATCATAACTTCCTTTACCATTTTCTAAATACTCGCTGTTTTGAGTATGAATGCGTTCTCCTTTTTCGTTTAAAATGATAAATGTAGGATAACCGAAGCGCTGTGGATAGCCCAGTTTCGCAAATGTTGCTTTGTTCTCGTTTTCCTTACTGTAGTTAAGGTGATACCAAACAAAAGATGAATTAATAACGGAATCAATTTGTGCATCGGCCTTAGCAAATCTTGCAAATTCTATACACCATTTGCACCAGTTGCCGCCGCCCTGTATCAATACATATTTGTTTTCAGCTTTTGCTTTTTTTACTGATGCAGCAATGTCCTTTGCCGCATTAGCTTGAGGATTGTAAAGCTTAGAATCTTGCGCAGTCGCATTAAAGGATACTGCTAGTAACAGTAGGTAAATTAATTTCATAGATTATTAGTGAGTTTGAAAGAAAAAATGTCCTGTAGGATTTGTATGTAAGAGTATTTAAGATTTCTTTTTATAGTCTCCCCTTTTCCATGCTTTAATAAATTCATTCCATGCAAAAGGGTTAAATATATTTTGTGGAGCTAATTGGCCTGCATAAGATAGTTTATTGGAATATTGTCTCAAATATTGGTTGGATGCTTCTCTACCGTCTGAAGTTAGCGTGGCAGCTAAAAAACGTCTTGTTGCAGCACTGGTATTTCTTTGCGCAGTGGCAATCTCATCATCCGGCACGGGATTATTTATAAAATCTCTTTCAAATTGTTGTCGGGTGAGGCGTGGTTTTATAATTGTTGCCGGAAGGTAAACGGTATCCGTTACCATTAATTGAATAATACTTTGTTGATTGCCTTTTAAACTTTTTGGAATAGTTACCGTTATAGACTTATAGCCTATACTGCTGAATTCAATATTATCACCTTTTAAAACAACAATACTAAATACGCCATCGCTGTTAGATATTGTTCCTCTGTTTTGTCCTTTAACAACAATACTGGCTGCAGGTACACCTTTCAAACTGTCTGCCGTCATAACTACACCATACAATTGAACCACAGAATCCTTAAATGTTTCAAATTGAGCCTTTGCTGCTGCCGGTATTAATATCAAGAGTAAAAGTGCGTATTGTAAAAATTTTTTCATGAGCATGTCTCCGGTCGTTTAAATTCATTTTCTGCAAAACGATATGCATGTATAAATATTGATAAACAAAGTACGGGCTTCAATGTTTAATTTTGCGATACAAAAAAATTATTTAACAATTAATTTGTGACACCCTGTAATGTACGAAAATTGCTGCCAAAGGGTAAATACGGTTTAAGGAAAAACACAGAATTATGACAAAAGAAGAAATACTAAAAGCACTTGGAAATGTACAGGAGCCCGATCTTGGGCAAGATCTTGTAACATTAAATATGATAAAAGATTTGATTGTAGACGTAAATAATGTTTCATTTACTATTGTACTTACAACCCCTGCATGCCCAATGAAGGAACACATGCAAAATGCATGTGTAAATGCTATAAAAATATTGGTAAACAAAGATGCAGTTGTTACAGTGAACTTCACAAGCAATACAACAAGCAATAGAACAGACCCTAAAACTATTTTAAGCGGTGTGAAAAATATTATTGCTGTTGTAAGTGGTAAAGGTGGTGTGGGGAAAAGTACCGTATCTGCAAACCTTGCTTTGGCATTGGCGGCAGATGGTGCAAAAGTTGGTTTGATGGATGCAGATATTTACGGCCCAAGCCAGCACATTATGTTTGGTATAAGAGGGGAGCGGCCAATGATGAAAGACAATGGTGGTAAGGGTTTGATCGTGCCAATTGAAAAGTTTGGTATTAAAGTAATGAGCATTGGTTTGTTGATAGATGAAAAACAGGCTGTAGTTTGGCGTGGGCCGATGGTGAGCAGTGCCATAAAGCAATTTGTTAGTGAGGTAGATTGGGGAGAGCTTGATTACTTAATTATTGATATGCCGCCGGGTACGGGAGATATTCATCTTACAATTGTACAAACTGTACCTGTAACAGGCGTTATTGTGGTAACCACCCCGCAAACAGTTGCATTGGCAGATGCTAAAAAAGGGATTGCAATGTTTTCGCAGGCACAGCTAAAAGTACCGGTAATAGGCTTGGTAGAAAATATGAGTTACTTCACTCCGGAAGAACTTCCCGATAATAAATATTATTTGTTTGGTAAGGATGGAGGCAAGCATCTTTCAGAAGAATTTGACATTCCTTTTCTTGGGCAAATACCAATCGTACAAAGTATACGAGAAGGCGGTGATATTGGTGTGCCGGTTATGGTGAGCGATGAACCCATTAGTAAAAAAGCCTTTGAAGAATTTACTGCAAATGCTGTTAGAGGAATTGCTATGCGCAATGCTAATATGCCTGCAACCGAAATACAGGAAATATTGGAGTAGTGGGAGAGGTTAGTTGGTAGCGGGGAGTGGCTAGTGGGAAGTATTACAGTGTCCTCATCATTCGTAATTCATCATTCGTTATTCGTAGTTGCTTCTTTCCCTACCTTTAAACACTAAACTCTTTTTTATGAAAATAACTTTTCATGGTGCAGCGCAAACTGTAACGGGTTCTAAACACCTTATTACATTAGACAACGGTAAAAAATTGTTACTCGATTGCGGTATGTTTCAGGGCATGGGCGACCAGACTGATGAGCTTAACAAAAACTTTGGTTTCAATGCCGACGAAGTAGATTACGTAATTTTATCTCATGCACATATTGACCATTGTGGGCTTTTACCAAAGCTTGTGAAGGATGGTTACAAGGGGAAAATATTTGCTACACCTGCCACAAAAGATCTTGCTTCTATTTTAATGGAAGACAGTGCAGGCATTCAGGAAAATGATATAAAATTTGTAAATAAACGATTGGCATTACAGGGGCTCCCATATGCTCAACCACTGTATACAACATCAGATGCATTAGCTGCTGCTGAAAGATTTGAAACAGTTGAGTATGATACCTGGTTTAATATAGATGAAAACATTTCATTTAGTTATACCGATGCCGGGCATATCATTGGTAGCGCTTCCGTACATGTAAGGATTTCGGAAAACGGTAAGCAGACACACATCACTTTTAGTGGAGATGTGGGTAGATACAGTGATATTATATTAAAGTCTCCTGCACCATTTGAACAGGCAGATTATATTCTTATAGAATCTACATATGGCAATACTTTACATGACCAGTTTCATCCAACTACAGATGCATTATTGGAATGGATTGAAAACACCTGTATAAAAAAGAAGGGTAAATTAATAATGCCTGCTTTTAGTGTGGGCAGAACACAGGAAATTTTATATGCACTCAATTTACTTAGTTTAGAAAACAAGCTTCCTCCAGTAAAATATTATGTAGATAGTCCGCTAAGTACAAAAGCTACAGCTATTTTAAAAAGATACCCACAGTATTTTAATGAGAGCATACAGGAAGTTTTAAAAACAGATAAAGATCCTTTTGATTTTCCTGGATTGGTATTTACAGAATCTGTGGAAGACTCAAAACGATTGAACTATTTACAGGAACCTTGTGTGATTATTTCTGCAAGCGGTATGGCGGAAGCAGGTAGGATAAAGCACCACATTAGTAACAATATTGAAAATAGTAGAAACAGTATTTTACTTACAGGATATTGCGAACCACGTTCACTGGGTGGAAGGTTAAAAAACGGCGACAAGGAAGTAAGAATATTTGGGCAATGGCACGAGGTAAATGCAGAAGTGGGACAGATAAGAAGCATGAGTGCACATGGTGATTACAATGATTTATTGCATTTTCTAAGTTGTCAGGATGCAGCAAAAGTGAAGAAGGTCTTCTTAGTGCATGGCGAGCCGGATGTACAAAAAGATTTTAGGCAAAAAGTTTTAGATAAAGGTTTTAAGAATGTAGAAATACCTGCCATGCACCAAGAAGTAGAACTAGGGTAGTTTTAATTTTGTAGAATTTTCAAAATATTTGGTTTACAAAACCTAAGTTTATATATTTGCAATCCGAAAACGGAACGCCGCGTTGGTCAAGGGGTTAAGACGCTTCCCTTTCACGGAAGAGTCACGGGTTCGATTCCCGTACGTGGTACACAAAAGCCTTTCAGCAATGAAGGGCTTTTTTAG
>JBBREY010000019.1:0-33717 GCA_038225275.1 Chitinophagales bacterium
AGAAATCGAAATGAATTAAGGCCACTGAAAAATAAATAAATTAATCGGGCAACAGCGAAACTGAAGGCCGGGCGACAGCGCATCTGAAAATAATTTTAAAAAAAAATAAAAATGAGAATCAAAAAAACAATTGCGACAGTATTTGCTGCAATGCTTATGCTGGCAATATGCCCGGCAAGTAATTCTTTTGCACAATCTAAAACGAAACATGCAATGATGAAGGATTGCTGTATGATGAAAGATGGCAAGATGATGGTAATGAAACATGGTGAAACCATGCCAATGGACAAAGACATGACCATGAAAAACGGCACAAAATGTATGACTACCGGAGAATGCATGATGAAAGATGGTACAAAAATGATGATGAAAGACGGCGATTGTATGGAAATGAGTGGTAAAATGTGTACAGATAAAATGAAAGAAATGTCTGCAGCTATGTATAGTTGTCCAATGCACTCCGACGTAACAAGCAACAAACCCGGCAAATGCAATAAATGTGGAATGGCTTTAGTTAAAAAAAAGATGCCAAAAAAGGCATAATGATGTAATGCGTAAACAAGCAGTTTCATAGAAATACTTATATGAAACTGCTTTTAAAAATACTTATGACACATACATATAAGGTTACGGGCATGACATGTGGCAGTTGCGAAGCCAAAGTAAAAAGCAGTTTATTGATGGTGCCCAATGTTACGGAAGTCGCAGTTTCAAAAGACGAACAATCGGCCACCATTAGCATGGATAAGCATATTCCTCTTTCTGCATTTCAAAGTGTATTAGATAAAAAATATTCAATAACGGCAGAAGAACACAATGAAACGGCGGAGCAGGCAAAAGGTTGGTTTGAGACATATAAACCGATCTTATTAATTTTTGGCTACGTTAGCATTCTATCTATTATTGTAGCTACACACCAAGATACATTTAGCTGGATGAAGGCGATGAATACTTTTATGGCTGGCTTTTTCATCAGTTTTTCTTTCTTTAAAATGCTGGATATAAAAGGATTTGCTGAAAGCTACAGCATGTATGATATTGTTGCGAAAAAGATCAAAGCATGGGGTTTTGTTTACCCTTTTATTGAGTTGGCTCTGGGAATTGCCTATGCCACAAACTTTCAACCCTTTGTTACAAATATTATTACCATACTCGTAATGGGGATTAGCATTATTGGCGTGTTGCAGTCGGTGCTTAACAAGCGCACTATACAATGTGCATGCTTAGGAGCGGTCTTTAACCTGCCAATGAGTACAGTTACTATTATTGAAGATGGGTTAATGATCATAATGGCGGCAATAATGCTCATTGTGGGGATTTAGTAAGGATTTGCTTTAAAAGTTTGTACTGATCTGATCCTTACTAGTTATAAGCAACTTGTTTTTATATGAACCAGTACAAATTAGTTCCCAATTGAAGAAAGCTATTGGTATTATTATTGGTGTAAGTAGTACCAGTAACACTGGATATTAATTGTTTAAGCAAAAATTTTTATCCGTGTATTATTCATAATCTTTTATAACATTAAAATTAAAACAATGGAAAAAGAACAAGAAAACATCCCTGAAGAAAATACAGTTAAAACAGGACCAAACAGCAATCCGGTAAATAAGTTTAAAGAAGGTTCAAATACTTCAGCAGCCGCTCTTGACAATATTATAAGCAGTCCGGTAGCCAATGTTAAGGCTAAATCAGGTAGTGGCTTCGCTAATGAAGGTACTGTTGCTGATTATGAAGAAGAAAAATGATCTTCTGATCGCTTGTTAAATTCAGGTTTATGTTTCATTCTATAGAATCTTAAATTTGAGAATTTTGCCTTCCAAGCATTACTAATAAAATGAAATTAAAAAACATTCAACTTAAAGCCGCATTCCTACTATTCATATTCAGTTTGAATATGTTTGTGGGCACTGCGTGTGCTTTAGGTTTGGATATGGGTTTTAATGAAAATCACCACGAACACGAACAAAATGCAGATCCAGTTAACGTCCACGCAAATGGAGAGCATCATCATCACGAAGAAGCTTCCGATAAGCACTCTGATAATGACAAAAAGGATGACTGCTGTAATGACAGCGTTCTAAAATTATTGAAGGCTGATAAAACGTTGTCACAAGTTGAAAAATTAGTGAGCCCGGTTTCTAATTCAGTATTTCTACCTAGTTACTACAGTGCAAATATTTCAAATCATTCTCAGGTTAATACTGCTATTAAATATTATGTTCATGGGCACCACCCGCCAATCCCGAACATACTCATTGCCATCCAGCGTTTTCAAATATGATTCATGTATAATTCTATGTGCATAGCTTTACTATACACGCAATTATTTAATTATACATCAATCAAATTTTTAAAATGAAAAATACTATTTTAGGCTTTTCAATAACTGTCTTCAGTTTATTAGCCTGCAACAATAACAAAGCCGCCAATACTATTACGGCAGAATCTACCACTACAACTCCCGTAGCAATAAAAGCAGATACTGCTATTGAAACGACAACGCAGGCGTTTTCTACAAAAGAAATAATAGCAGGTTATTTGCAATTAAAAAATGCATTAACCAAAGACAATGGAAAAGATGCAGCTGCAGCAGGAAATGCAGTTGTAGCAACCCTGGCAGCAGTAGATACAAAAAGTCTTAGCGCAGAGCAGCTAAAAAGTTACAACGATATTACCGGCGATTTAAAAGAACATGCGGAACATATCGGATCAAACGCAGGTAAAATTGCCCATCAAAGAGAACATTTTGTAATGATGAGTAAAGATGTGGAAGACCTCATAAAAGCTTTTGGAAAAGGAGACCTAACGCTTTACAAAGATTTTTGTCCAATGGCAAACGATGGCAAAGGTGCCACCTGGATCAGTGAAATAAAAGGAATTAAAAATCCATACCAGGGCACCCAAATGCTTACTTGTGGTTCTGTAAAAGAAACACTCAAGTAAATATGAAGCTCATTAAAAAAATAGTGTTAGCTACATGCCTTGTATTTCTTGCTCTTCAATTTTTTCAACCTGCCCACAATAAAAGTGGGCAGGTATTATCTACCGATTTTGAAACAATATATATGGTGGCCCCAAAGGTTCGGTCTATACTTCAAAATGCTTGTTACGACTGCCACAGCAACAATACAAAATATCCGTGGTATTCAAATATTCAACCATTGGCGTGGATGATGGCAAAGCATATTAAACAGGGAAAAGAGAAGCTGAACTTTAGTGACTTTGGAAGTAATACGACCAGAAAACAAATAAGTAAGTTGAAAGAAATGGCTAATCAAATTAAAGATGAGGAAATGCCTATTAGCTCTTACAAAATGATGCACAAAGCTGCAGATCTAAGTAAGGAGCAACAAACTGTATTAAGCAAGTGGTTGGATGAAACTGCAGATAGCTTGTCAAGAATTAATTAAAACCAAGTACAGAAATCTTTACAAAAAGGATAACTGTAAAATATAAAATATTGAACAATGAAAATTACAACACTAATAATATTAATGCTTACCAGCTTCAATTTTGCAAAAGCGCAGGATATGAAAGGCATGGATATGACCAAGAAAGTTCCAACGCCTGTGGCAAGTGCTGCTGTAAAACCACAGCAAACAACTTACACCTGCCCGATGCACCCGGAAATACACAGCACAAAACCGGGTAACTGTCCTAAGTGTGGCATGAAACTGATAAAAGAAACACCAAAAGCTATCGCTAAAAAGCCTGAGGTAAAGACAGTACCAATGACGGCGATGGATATGAAAGAATCCGTTAGTTATACATGCCCAATGCATGCGGACATACATTCTGCTAAACCAGGCAACTGTCCTAAATGTGGGATGAAATTAGTTAAAGAAAAAACGGATACTCATCAACATTCCATGCAGGAAAACCACCCGATGAAGATGCCTGCTAAACCCGGCGACACAAAAATGGATGGTATGAATATGGGTACCGATACTGCCAAGAACAGTATGATGGACATGGGTGACATGCAAATGAATATGTCTGCCGAACCAGCATACACTGATTTTAATAAAAAATATATTGTAAATAATACGGCACCAAGAACTGTGCGGTACGATTTATACATAGCGGATACCACCGTGACATTTGGAAAAAAACCAACGAGAGCCATTGCAGTTAATGGGCAAATACCAATGCCCACGCTAACATTTACAGAAGGCGATACGGCGGAAATTTATGTTCATAATAATTTAAATGAAGCTACTGCCTTACACTGGCATGGATTGATTTTACCCAATCAATACGACGGCGTTCCTAATCTTACGCAAATGCCAATAAAGCCACACAGCACCTACGTTTACAAGTTCCCAATCAAACAAAGCGGTACTCATTTTTACCACAGCCATTCTATGTTTCAGGAGCAGATAGGTATGTACGGCATGTTTATCATGAACAAAAGAAAAGAATGGGATATACCAACGATTCCGGTTACGTTAAGCGAATGGGCAGATATGAAACCGGAAGAAATAAACCGCCGTTTGCACAATGCAAGCGATTGGTTTGCCATACAAAAAGGCACTACGCAGAGTTATGCGGAAGCCATTAAGGGCGGGCATTTAAAGACTAAGCTTACCAACGAATGGAAGCGAATGAATGCCATGGACGTGAGCGATGTGTACTACGATAATTTTTTAATAAACGGTCAAAACCAACATACACAACCGCAGTTTAAAGCGGGTGATAAAGTAAGGTTACGCATTGCCAATGGTGGAGCCTCTGATTACTATTGGCTCACCTACGCCGGTGGCAAAATAACAGTTGTAGCAAGTGATGGAAACGATGTTGAACCAGTGGAAGTAGACAGGCTGATCATTGCCGTTTCTGAAACATACGATGTAGTGGTAACTATTCCGGAAAATAAAAGTTATGAATTTTTAGTAACGCCTGAAGACAGAACTAAATCTGCATCTCTATGGCTTGGTAGTGGCGAGAAAATAGCGGCGGCTAAATTACCTAAGCTAAAATATTTTGCCGGGATGAAGATGATGAATAACATGATGGACATGAATGGCAATATGGTTGAGATGAAAGGGATGAATATGCAGAACCAGGAAATGGATATGAACACCGTAATGTATCCTGAAATTACCGGCTACGAAAATTCTAACGACAGCAAGCAGGCACCGAATACGCAGGGAAAGAATATGGATGGAATGAATATGGCAAAGGGTGAAAACATGAACGGCAAACAAATGCAGATGAACAACGGCAAACAAAGCATGGCAGGTATGGATATGCAAGGGAGCGATGATGCAGATATTGTTACCCTTAATTATGGCATGTTACGCTCACCAGATAAAACTACTTTACCGCAGGGTCCGTTGAAAGAATTGAAGTTTGACCTTACTGGAAATATGAACCGCTATGTATGGACATTGGACAATAAAACAATTTCTGAGAGCGACAGGATATTAATTAAGAAAGGTGAAAATGTACGGATCATTTTATACAACAACAGTATGATGCGCCACCCAATGCATCTACACGGGCACGACTTTAGAATTTTAAATGGGCAGGGAGAATATGCGCCATTAAAAAATGTAATTGATATAATGCCGATGGAAAGAGATACCATTGAATTTGCAGCAAATGCAAGTGGTGACTGGTTTTTTCATTGCCATGTATTGTACCACATGATGAGCGGCATGGGCAGAATATTCCGTTATGAAGATTCGCCGCCAAACCCTCAGATAATGGATCCTGCCAAAGCTTACAAAATGTTGAAAGCTGATGATAAAATGTTTCACTTTATGACCAATATAGGGATACAATCAAATGGAAGCGATGGCGAAGCGATGCTTGCAAACACCCGTTGGAAATTAAGTACACTTTGGCATTTGGGTTACCACGATATGCATGGATATGAAAGTGAAACAATGCTTGGCAGATACATCGGCAGAATGCAATGGCTCATGCCTTATGTTGGGTTTGATTATCACTATAAAACAGAAGGCTCATTTCAAAATAACTTTTTTGATTTAAAAGGAAGTGTGAAGAATATTTTCGGCGGTGAAGAAAAAAACTTGTTTGGTCAAAAGAGTAATAAAAATAACCGCCATACCATCGTTGCAGGTGTTACCTATACTTTACCACTACTTGCTATGGCAGATTTTAGGGTAGATGGTAATGGTAAATTCAGGTTTCAATTAGGCAGGGCAGATATACCGCTTACCAGCAGGCTGCGCATGAGTATGATGATAAATACCGACAAGGAATACATGGCGGGCTTTAGATATATCGCGACAAAATATATTTCTATTGGTACGCATTATGATAGTGATATGGGTATTGGTGCGGGCGTAACTATAACTTATTAACTTCTTTGATGACCTATTGAAATATCTAAAATTTACAAAATTCAAATAATATTGTGTAAAATTATTGAGTAAATATTAAAGCCCATAGCAACAAAGTAGTTCTAATAAAGTAGTTTTTTAAACAATTGATTCTAGCATGATACAAAGAGTTTCAATAGGGTTGCTTTTTTCCATATTATTTTAGCATAACTTATGTTCGTTTAGTAATTATACAGAATGATTTTTTTAGGTAAATCATATCCTTACTTAATTGCTTAATCTATTTTTAGTGAAAAATCCATTTATAGTTTAAGTTCACGTTAATATATGAGTATAATAATTTATGAAAAAGTACATCTCAATATCGCCATTAATAATGTTTGCATTGGTTTCTCAATCTTGTAACACAGATTCGAAAAAAAAAGATGGCGCTGTAACTTTGGAAGCTTTAGGTAAAGCTGATTCAACGGAAATGAATCATAATAATATGGAAGGGATGCACAATATGAACGAAATGAAAATGACAGGAGATTTTGACTATGATTTTGCTAATACAATGATCGATCATCACCAGACAGCAGTAGATATGGCAAAAGATATCATTGCAAAAGGTATGAATAGAGAAGTGAAAGCGACTGCTCAAAATATTGTAACCGTGCAACAAGCCGAAATTTTACAGTTTAAAAATATTTTAAAAAATTATAAAATTGCGGAAGTGAAGACGGGTGACAACGGTGAGCATAAAGAGCTCGTTGAAACGATGACAAAAATGGAATCAAAAATGAACGGAATGGCTATGACAGGAAATGCAAATAAAGATTTTTTAATGATGATGATACCACACCACGAGAGTGCCATAACAATGGGGCAATATGAGTTATCTCATGGGAAAAATCTTGCGTTAAAAACAATGGCGCAAAAAATCATCAACGATCAAAGTACGGAAGTAAAACAGTTTGAGGCGATGTTGGAAAAAATGAAATAGTCATCTTAAAATATATCTTATGTGGTGGATCTACGCTTTACTCTCAGCATTGTTTGCGTCTCTAACGGCTATTTTTGCCAAGGTAGGCATTACAGGAGTTAACTCAAATCTGGCAACTGCTATTCGAACAATTATTATTCTATTTGTAGCATGGGGAATCGTTTTGGCACGAGGGGAAGAGAAAGGGATTACATCTTTATCCAAACAAAATATCATCTTTCTGGTGATCTCAGGATTGGCAACAGGCTTATCGTGGATATTTTATTTTAAAGCTTTACAAATCGGGAAAGTTTCTCAGGTAGCGCCTGTAGATAAACTAAGTGTTGCGTTAACTATTGGTTTAGCTGTAATTTTTTTGGGAGAAGCCTTAACAGTGAAAACCGCTGTGGGAGCTGTTTTGATTGTTGCTGGAACGTTGGTTTTAATCTTTTGAGTTTCTTTTATAAACTTAAATATATTTATTCATTTACTTCTTTGTCTTTAATCAGTGTAAGATCTTCTATTGAAACGGTGATTGGCATTATTCCAACCTGTAAAACAGCTTTTTTACCTTTTATTTCTTTTACAATTCCTATTTGGCGGTTTTGTCTCATTTTCACCTTGTCCCCTATTTTAATTTCGCCGTCAATTTCAATAAACTTTTCGTTTAGTTTTTTCTTATGGTTTTGCTGCTGCAGTTTTTCTTTTTGGTTGAAAAGTAATGCCTGTATCATTTTCACAACAGCATCTTTATCTTCAGCCTTGCGCCACTCAATTACCATAGCTTTCAAGCGGCGCTCCATGTCTTTTAAATAATTAATTTTTTCTGCAGATATTTTATTCTGTTCCTGCATACGCTCCATTTCCTGTTGGTGTGTTTCTTTTTTTACAACACGCTGCATTTCTTTTTTCAACGCTTCGTTTTCTTTTAGCAGTTCAGCTAAAGTAGCTTTCTCTGCATCTAACTTTTGAAGGTCTTGTTCTGTACGGTTCAACAATTTATCAAGTCTAAATTGGTCTTCGTCCACCAACTTTCGAGCACGACTTATCAACTTTTTATCGAGCCCAATTCTTTCAGCAATTGAAAACGTGTAGGAACTGCCGGGCTTCCCGATCTGTAGTTTATAAAGAGGCAATAATTTTTCTTCATCAAATTGCATGGCGCCGTTAATTATACCACGCACTTTATTGGCCATTACTTTGAGGTTTAAGTAATGCGTAGTCACAATACCAAATGCATGTTTGAACGCCAGTTCTTCCATAATAACTTCTGCAAATGCACCACCTAAGTTAGGATCACTTCCACTCCCCAATTCATCAATAAAAAACAATGTTTTGCCATTTGCATTTTCTATAAAATGCTTCATGTTTTTTAGGTGAGATGAATAAGTGCTGAGCTCAAATTCTATGCTCTGTGTATCGCCAATATGAATTAGAACCTGTTTAAAAATACCCATTGTGCTATCAGCATCTGCCGGTACCAATAAGCCGCTTTGCAACATTACCTGCAATAACCCAACAGTCTTCATTGTAACCGTTTTACCACCTGCGTTTGGGCCGCTTATTACAAGAATACTGGCATCGTCATTCAACAAAATATCTGTTGGGAAAGTAGGTTTGCCATTCTTCTTGTTGAAGAGAAACAGCAATGGATGATATGCTTTTATCAGATGAAGGTGTGCACGCTCTACCAATTGTGGGTGCGCTGCATTCATATCTTGAGCAAGTTTTCCTTTGGCTCTTATAAAATCGTATTCACCTGCAATATCGTGGTAGCTTTTTAACAACGGTGCGTACATACTCACCTGTTGCGTTAGCATACGAAGAATTCGATAAACTTCCTTGGTTTCTTCGTACTCCAAAGAAAAAATTTCATTGTTTAATTCTGTTGTTTCTTCAGGTTCGATGAAGCTCGTTTTACGGCTTTCGCTTTCGCTGTGTAAAACGCCCTTTACAACTCTTTTTTGTTCTGCTACAACGGCTAATACACGTCTGCCGTTCATAAAACTTTCTTCAATATCAGCCAAAAAACCCTGCTTATTAAGTTTAGATACAATTCTATCAAACATTCTCCGAAGCTCTCCCCTCTTTTTGTATAGCTTCATCCTAATTTCTGCTAAAGCCGGACTAGCTTTGTCTTTTACAGCACCGGTCTCATCTAAGATTTCATCTATTAAAACCTTTATATTTTTTTCGTAATAATTGTTTTCAATAACTTTTGTGAGACCGGGAAAAGTTTCTCTAATTTCTACGGTGAACCAGCGAAAAATATTTTCCATGCTGGTTGCAAGTCTTCTAATAAAAATAAATTGTTCACCCGATAATGATGCACCCGGTATACCGAGTAGTTTTAAATCTCTTGAAATATTTGTTGTAAAATCGTTCGGAAAATTACCACCGCTATCGAGTATTAATTTAAACTCGTTTGCCTGCTTTAATTCGGTTTCTATATATTCCTTTTTTGTATGAATACGCAGTTCTTCTGCCTTTGCTTTAGCATACTCCGTTCTGCAGTGCAATGAAAGCAGTTCCTTTATTTTATCGAACTCAAGTTGTTGTAAGGCTGATTCGGGAAAAAATTTCATAATGGTGATTGGTAAATAGGAAGTGGCTAGTGGGTTTGATCTCTAGACTACATTTTAGTTTATTCTTTAAAAAAGATGAATAATGGTATGCTGTACAAGTGAGTGACACAAAGATGTTGGGCAAAGCTGTGTTCTCGTTTGGACAAAAGCAAAGCTTTTTGTCCAAAAAAACAAACAACTATTTTAGTTTAAAAACAAATAACTATGCTTGATTATTCGTTGGCAAATCAGCTCATCAGTAGATAGGCTAATACACTTAATCATCCAATTTAAGAACTGCTAAGAACGCTTCCTGCGGTACTTCTACATTACCTATTTGTCTCATTCTTTTTTTACCTTCTTTCTGCTTTTCCAAGAGCTTGCGCTTACGACTTATATCACCACCATAACATTTTGCAGTTACATCTTTTCGCATGGCACTAATGTTTTCACGGGCAATAACTTTTGCGCCAATTGCAGCCTGGATTGCGACCTGAAACTGTTGCTTGTCTAGTAGCGTCTTTAATTTTTCGCAAAGTTTGCGACCAAATTCTGCCGATCGACTTCTATGAATTAGTGCACTCAATGCATCTACTTTTTCACCATTTAACAAAATATCCATTCGCACAATATCTGCATCCCTAAAACCAATAGGGTGATAATCGAAAGATGCATAACCTCTAGTTTGTGATTTTAATTTATCGTAAAAATCAAAAACGATTTCGGTTAAAGGCATTTCAAATGTAAGCTCAACACGGGTTGGCGATAAATAACCCTGGTGAATTAACATGCCACGCTTGCTGATGCAAAGCGTCATGATGTTACCAATATACTCTGGCTTTGTAATTATTTGCGCCTTGATGTATGGCTCTTCAATTCTGTCTGTGCGGCTTGGGTCAGGCAAAGTACCGGGGTTGTGAACCTGTATAATTTCATTTTTTGTTGTGTGTGCAATGAAACTTACGTTTGGTACTGTTGTAATAACGGTCTGGTTAAACTCTCGCTCTAAACGTTCCTGTATAATTTCCATGTGCAGTAATCCTAAAAATCCGCAACGAAAACCAAAGCCCAAAGCCTGAGAAGTTTCCAACTCAAAAGTTAGTGATGCATCGTTGAGTTGTAACTTTTCCATGCAATCTCTCAGCTCTTCAAACTTATCTGTATCTACCGGAAAAATTCCGGCAAAAACCATTGACTTTACATCTTCAAAACCATCAATTCTTTCTGTAGTTGGGTTTGCTACACTGGTGAGCGTATCACCAACTTTTACTTCCTTGGCATTTTTGATACCGGTGATTATATATCCTACATCGCCACAAAAAACTTCGTCTTTTTTCTCCATCCCGAGCTTTAAAATTCCAACTTCATCTGCGTAATAAGTTTGTTCTGTACTGAAGAATTTAACCTTCTCTCCTTTTTTTAAACTGCCTGCAAAAATTCTGTAGTAAACAATTATTCCTCTAAAGCTATTAAAAACACTGTCAAATATTAATGCCTGCAAAGGTGCATTTGGGTCGCCCTTTGGTGCAGGAATACGTTCAATAATTGCAGAAAAAACTTCTTCAATACCGATACCCGTTTTACCACTTGCCAATACAATATCTTCCGCTTTGCAGCCAATCAATTCAATAATTTCATCAATTACTTCGGGTATCATTGCACCCTCCATATCAATTTTATTTATGACCGGGATGATCTCTAAGTTATTTTCAATAGCCAAGTAAAGGTTACTGATAGTTTGTGCCTGTATTCCCTGTGTAGCATCTACCAACAATAAAACGCCTTCACATGCTGCCAATGCACGGCTTACTTCATAACTAAAATCTACGTGGCCGGGCGTATCAATGAGATTAAGTACATATTGTTCTCCTTTGTAAGGATAGTTAATTTGAATTGCATGGCTCTTGATCGTAATGCCTTTCTCTCTTTCGAGATCCATATCATCAAGTACTTGCGCCTGCATATCTCGTTCACCTATTGTGTTGGTGCTTTGTATTAATCTATCGGCTAGGGTACTTTTTCCGTGGTCAATATGTGCAATGATGCAAAAATTTCTAATGTTCTTCATGTAAACGCTTATCTGCGTGGTATTTTAGGCTGCAAAAATAATGAATAAAAATTACCGACGTATTGTTAAATCTTAATATAAAAAAGCATCACTTATCAAGCACCAAAGTTTTCCTCTTTTCAAAAGGTAAAGCAAACTATTGTTGAAATGAAATACTATTGAAAATTTATAAAATAAAAAAGCCCCCAAGCAAGCATTTATCTTACAAGGGGGCTTTTAAAAAATAGTATTTATTTAAAATCTGCCACAACCGAAATCTTAGGATTTGTTGAAACCTTGCCTGCCGCAATTGCTCCACCATTTACGCCATAATCAGCCAACGCAATTGTGAAGTCAGTTTTGGTTGAAATTGATTTACCTGCCACCGTTACAACTGCTTTTGTGGTAACCGGTTTCGTTATTCCATGTAACGTCAAATCTCCTGTTACAGAAACATTGTAAGTTCCATCTTTCTTAAAATTTACCATACCGATATCTCCAATTTTACCTGTAAAAGTTGCTGTTGGAAATTTCTCTGAATCCATCCAACTGCCGCCATTAAAATGCTCCTGAATTTTAGGATTAGAAAAAGTAAAACTTTTAATAACTGATTCAAAAGCTACGTTACCGGTTTTGGTATCGATGCTAGCAATTACCGTTTTATTTTCAGCTTTTGGTAAAGCATCAATACTTGTTGTCGCATCAAAATTAATAGTTGCGGAAGTTGTAGTTTGTTTCTTTTGTGCGATTGCCATACCGGTTAATCCAACCATTGCAAAAAGAATAATAGATTTTTTCATGTTTTGTTTTTTAATTTTTGTTTTATTTGTTTATTGCGCAACGTTTAAAGGTTATGAATTCTGTTTCTAAAATTTTGCTAAAGGCACCACCGCTGCATGAACCTTTTATAGAGACCATATCGCCTTGCTTTAATTCTCTAGCTTCTTTTAAATGCTGTTGTTGAAAAGCAAAAATAATATATGACCCTGTTAAAGTATCTATCATTTTAATATTGACAGTAGTGTCTGCGGCCTCTGTTTCAGCAATTTTACCATTTACTAGTATTATCTTTTCAGCATATTTTTTATTTGCTGTACTATCATTTTGCTGAAATTCTTTTATTAAATCATTTGCTGAAATTGTATAAGCTGCAACTTCCTTTCCTATATCCTCAAATTTTTGGGTAAAAATTAAATAAATTCCTATACAGCCAGCCAGAACCAAAACACCAACAATTAAAATAATTTTTTTGAGCCAAGGCCTTTTTTCTGTTGTCTCCATTGTTAGTATTGGTTATAAAACAAATATACAATGTTTAAACATTAGACGCAAAGACTGTAAGCAAAAGTTAACATCAAATTTGTAAGTACTTTTTTAAAAAGAAATTTTATATGCTAAAGTTCACTGCTTTAAATTTATTAATGTAGCTTGATTTAACATTTGAGTCATTTTCAATCAACAATTTCTTCTTTATGAAATACATTCTCTTTGCATTTTCATTTGCATGCGTCTTTAAAGGATATTCCCAAAATCAATTTCTTTTAGTAGGCACTTACGATTCACCAAAAAGCGAAGGTATTTATGTCTACAAATTTAATAATACAAACGGCTCCGCTAAGGAAATGAGCCATATTAAAACATCAAACCCGTCTTTCATTGCTATATCACCCAACAAAAAATACGTTTACGCTGTTAACGAAAATGCAGCAAAAAACGGAAAAGGTGGTAACATTACATCATTTGCATTTGACAAAAAAGTTGGTGATCTAACAGAATTAAATACGCAATCATCAGAAGGAAACCACCCTTGCTACATTACAGTTGATAAAACCAGCAAATGGATTTTTACAGCAAATTACAGCAGTGGTAATTTTGCCGTATTGCCGTTAGACAAAAAAGGAGCCTTACTGCCTGCAAAACAAACCATCCAATATTTTGGAAAAAGTATTGATACCTTAAGGCAAAATGAGCCTCATGTGCACAGCACTTTTTTATCTAATAATAATAAATTGCTGTATGTTACTGATTTAGGAACCGATAAAATAATGGTTTATAATTTTGACGAAAAAACAGGAAAAGTAAACCCAACAAAACAGAAATTTATTTTTACAGGTGCCGGCTCAGGCCCGAGGCATATCGACATTTCAGCTGGTAATAAATTTATGTATGTATTACAGGAATTATCAGGAACCGTTAAAGTTTATTCAATTAAAAATGATGTATTAAAACAAATACAATCTCTTTCCAGCTTGCTGTTAAATTTTAAAGGAGTAGCAGGAAGTGCAGATATACATATTTCTAAGGACGGAAGGTTTTTGTATGTAAGCAATCGTGGGGAATCAAACACTATTGGTATTTATAAAATTAATAGAGAAACGGGATATCTTTCCTTATTGGCACACCAGTCTAGTTTAGGATTGGCACCCCGTAATTTTAATTTTGACCCAAGCGAAAAGTATTTGTTGGTTGCAAATCAAAATAGCGATGAAGTTGTAATTTTTGAAAGAAATGCAATTAGCGGTTTATTAAAAGATACGGGTAATAGAATTTCAGTTGGAAAGCCAGTTTGTTTGAAATGGTTGTAATGTTTGATTTATATGGCTTAGAAATTCCGGGCAGTATTTTTGTACCTGAGTTTTAAATTTTTAATATTTTATAATCTGGATTCAATTACTCATATAGCACTTGGAGCCTGCATGGGAGAAGCCTTTGCAGGAAAAACTGTCGGTAAGAAAGCTATGTTGTGGGGCATTCTTGCACAAAGCATACCTGACATAGATTTTATTGCTGCTTTTTGGCTTGATACTGTCGATAATTTACTTACACATCGGGGCATTACACATTCATTTTTATTTGCGTTGGTCATCACGCCAATCATTGCATATTTTGCCTTCAAACTTCATAGACCGCATAACATAAGTTTTTTAAAATGGAATTTATTTATTGGTTCAGTGATTTTTATTCACTTGTTTATAGACGCATTTAATAACTATGGAGTTGGATGGTTTGAGCCTTTTAGTCATAAGCGAATTTCATTTAATACTATTTATGTGGTTGATCCATTTTTTTCAATTGTTCCGGGCATTGCGTTATTAATGTTGTTGTTAATCAAACACAAAAATGAACTTAGAACATGGATTTGGAAAACCGGATTAATAATTCCTTTGTGCTATTTGTTTTATTCTGTAGTAAATAAATTTTATATAACAAATGAAACAAAAAAAATACTTACAGCACAAAATATCAATTATAATAAGTTGCTCATTACTCCTGCTCCATTACAAACCTGGCTATGGTTTGTAGTTATAGGAAATGAAAATGGTTTCTATACTGGTTATAGGTCAGTGTTTGATAAACAACAAAAATTTGAATTTCAATTTAAACCTAACCATGATGACTTGAAACTATTGGTGAATGAGCCGACGCAGTTAAACAAACTAATTCAATTTTCACAAGGGTTCTATACCATGGAAAAGCGACAAGACAGTTTGTTGTTTTTTGATTTAAGATTTGGCCAAATAATAGGCTGGCAGAAACCTTTGGAAGATTATGCTTTTTATTTTTACCTGCAACCAAGTATTGATAACACTTTGGTGGTGCAAAGGGGAAGATTTGCTAAATGGAATAAACAATCTTTTGAATCTCTAATAAATAGAATTAAAGGCAATTAATTATAATACCGGCGACAATAATCTTGCTAATTTTTCAGGGAATTGAGTATGCCATTTTCTATTTATCCATTGCTCCTTATTAATTTGTTCTGAAAAATTTAGATCATCAAAAAATATATTCCTTAGTTCATTTGCAGCTTTACTGTCATACAAAACTGCATTTACTTCGAAATTTAAATCAAAACTCCTTCTATCCATATTAGCAGTGCCAATAATTACAAGTTTACCATCTGTCACAATCGTTTTTGCATGAACAAAACCTTTTTGGTACAGGTAAATTTCTACACCGGCCACCAATAACTCGTTGTAATTACTTTTTGACGCAGAGTTTACAATCTTTGAATCGCACACACCTGGGACCAACAATTTTACTTTCAAACCACTCAATGCGGCAATCCTAAGAGCATCAATGATACTATCACCCGGAATAAAATAAGGAGTTGTAATTAAAATTTCATCCTTAGCTAAATATATTGCCTGAAGTATTGTGTACATAACAGATGGCTGAATAGAGTTAGGGCCGCTTGCAGTTATTTGTGCAAAGCTATTCTCCTTACTTTGTTTCATAACCGGAAAATATGATTCAGCTAAATCAAATGTTTTTTCGCAACAGAAATGCCAGTCTGCCATAAATAAGTATTGCAAATAATATACTGCTGGTCCCTCAAGTTGTAAATGGGTATCACGCCAGAATAACTTGTTTTCGTTTCCATTAATATATTTATCACTAACATTTATCCCACCCACGAATCCTGTAATACCATCTATCACAACAATTTTACGATGGTTTCGATAATTAATTCTGTTGGCTAACAAATAAAACTGAATCTTATAAAACGGAAATATTTCAACCCCTGCATCTTTAAGTTTTTGTTCTATGTTCTTTTTAATACTTGGGCTACCAAAATCATCGTAAATCATTTTAACCTTCACTCCTTGTTTTGCTTTTTCAATTAAAATCTCAATTAATTTTAGACCAATATCATCACATTCGTAAATGTAATACTCAATATGGATGTGGTGTTTTGCTGCCCTTATTGCATCGAGCATAACAGGAAATTTTATTTCCCCATTTACTAAAATTTTAATTTTATTGCCTGCGGTTAAGGGACTTCCAAGATCTTTCAACAACATAGAAGATAACTCAGCATTTTGTTGAAATGAATCACCGCTATTATGTACAGTGACCTCACAAAATTGTTTTACATGCGCTTCAATTTGCTGAAGCAATTTTTTATCATCATCTGATTTTTTGCTATATTTTTTTATTCTCCAATAGTTAACGCCAAATGTTACATAAAAAACTATTCCAATAACTGGAATAAACGTGCAAAATAAAAGATAGGCAAGGGTTTTATTTGTGCTATGGGTTTCAAAGATAATTCTTACACATGTTAAGAGAAGAATAACCAGGTACACAACAAGTAGAGGAATAAAAATATTCATAATGGAAAAATATACAATCTAAATTAGATAATACTAATTTGGGGTACAAAAAAAGCCGTTGCAACTTGCAACGACCTTATTTATAGGGATTAGATTAATACTTTATTTTATTCTTATTTTACCGCCACGCTTTCTGCTATGTTTATCCATTCATTTGATTCATCAGCAGCATTATTTTTAAAATAATCTTTGCGCTCATTTTCTAATTTTCTTTCTCGAGATTTCCCTACGATGACTCTAATTTTATTTCTTCTTTCTTCATTCAAAACTGCTAATTCCTGCTTTTTTGTTTGTGGGTCAACGCCGCTTATCAGCAATTTTGCTTTTTCAGTATATGTCTGATTAATGTATTTAACCTGCTTACTTTGGTAGTCATTTAGTTTTGCGGCTCTACTGATATCCATTTGAGTTTTATCGGCCATATCTACCTCACTGCGAGACTTTGCAATAGTGGCATATTTGATTTTATTAAGGCTGTCAATATCTTTTAACCCATTGGTTTTATAAACCAAACTCAAACTATCCTTTTGTAAGTCAGCAGCAATATCCCCTGCAAGCCTTAACGAATCTTCCATTTTCATTCCTATCATTACTGAATCTCTCATTAATTTCTTCTGGGCCTCAACCTTGATGAATTTGGCTTTTGCTACAGTTTCTTTACTGGGATGTTTCTTTGATTTTTTACTTTTCTTGGTTTGTGCATCTGCTGCAAAAACTGAAAATGCAAGAAGGCACAATAGCGATATTTTTTTCATAGCTAAATTATTTTTCACCCTATTTTCAATTACCGTGCCATTAAAAAAAATGCGGTTGTGATAGACATTATTAACAAATAGCAGGGATAATAACATCTCCAACAAAAGGATTCTTAATTGGTTGAAAATCTGTAAGAAAGAAATTAATTACGTTTTTCCCAGGAAAATTTATCACTAAAAAAAGTGTACAAATAAATGCAATTTGGCCGATGGGAGCAATATCCATAATGAACCAATTAGCAAAAACATGACTGTAAAAAATAATATTTTCGATTTCTTTAACAGCTTGAGTAGGAATGTATTTTTCATTATCAATAAACAGCTAAACATAACATTTTTTTTATGTGTGCTTCTTTAATATAGTATCATTGTAAAATAATGTTGTTTATTTATGCAATACAAATTATTGGAAATTTTACGCTGCCCCGTCACAAAAAGTAAACTCACATTACGTGTTATCAAAGAAAAAGAGAAGCAATTTGGAAATGCCAATATCGTTATAATTGAGCAAGGAGTTTTATTCTCAGAAGCTGATTGGTTTTACCCAATAATTGAAGGGATTCCAAGATTATGTGTAGAGGCATTTATTGATTACAAAGAATTTCTTTCAATAAACTTAGCCGAATATACAGAACGCACTAAAAGATTAAAAGAAAATAATTTTCATTTCATTAATTATATCATCAAAAAAAATAAAAGAACAAAGGAAAGTTTTACGAAAGAGTGGTCTGTTTTTGATTATGAAAAAGATAAAACATGGAATGCAGGAGATGCAGAAATGCTTGCTTGCTTTTTAGAAGAAACAAATGAGACTTTATCAAGTATTAAAGGAAAAATTATTTTTGACGCAGGTTGTGGTAATGGAAAATTAAACTGTCTTTTAGGTAATAAGGGTATTGAAAATATTGCAATGGATTTTAGTGACAGTGTTGTTACTGCCAATAGATTCAATGTCTCTGAGCTTGTACATTTCATTCAGGGTGATGTGCAGTTTCCTCCGGTAGCTTTTAATTACTTCGATATTGTACACAGCAGTGGGGTATTAATACATACTAACAATACTGAATTATCTCTCTCATGTCTTATACCTACTTTAAAATCAGGTGGAAAAATGAGCGTTTTTTTATACCATCCACGTAAAAATTTCATTCACAATCTATTTAATAAAATAAGGACTATTACAAGCAGGCTTCCATTAGATTTTCAGTATTACTTATATCTCTTCACTTTATTTCCTGTAAGTTTTTGTATTAAAAGGATCAAAGGAAACAAAGAAAACGCAAGAGAAATGATGGTAAATATATTAGATTGGTTTACTCCCGAATTTAGACATGAACACAGTCACATTGAGGTAGCAGCATGGTTTTCAAAAAGAAATTTTAGAGATATTCAAATGACGACCAACGTTATGTTTGGTTTTAATACAATTGCTACAAGAAATTCGTAACTTTTTTATATTGTTAGCTTAGCACATTAAAATCTGTCCGTTTTACAATGAACATATTTGTAAATTTTATTTCTGTTTCCTTTTTAAAACTATTTAATAAAACAATTAGTCCAATTAAGTTTGCGATAGAAAAAATTGCTGCGGCAGCTATATAACCATATTTAGGCACAAGAAAATAATCTGCAATTAGAATAAAAAACAAAACTGCCGAAAAAGACTCGATAATCATTTTCTGCTTGTTAATGCCTTCAAAAAACGATATTATCAGCAGGCTTATAGAAAGACAGTAAATGCCTGCAAACGAAATAGCAAAAATTTCATACATCAAATTGAAATCTTTACCGAGGAGCCATGGAAAAATAAATTTACCAACGCTTAAGAAAACAAAAAAAACAATTAGGTATAATAAAGTTAGCGTTCTACAAAGAAATGCAACTTTATGGGCTAAGGCTTCAGGAGCTTCTATTGTATATGGAAAAATAACACCTGCTATCAGGCCTGGAAATACAAGCAACATTTGTCCAATTTTTGCCGCTTGCAAATAGTTGGAAAGATTTATTTTACTGCAGAATTTTTCTACAAAATAAATGTCAGCCCGCATTACCAGATAAAATAAAACTGTTATCACAAAATTTATTGCGGAGTAGGAAAAGATATTTTTTGTAACTATCAAATCAAGTTTCATATTCGTAAAATCTGATTTATTTTTTAAAAAATAGAACGAAATTAAAATAAGAACTTGAGCTGCAATTGCAGCGCCGGAAACAAGCAATATTGCATCTATATTGTTGCGTGCTATTTTAAAAGACTCTAAAATATTTGAATGAGAATAATATAAATACAGTAAAAAAAGGCACTGTAAAATTATAATGGCGGCGCTTGTTACATTGAGACTTATGTACATTTTCTTTACCTGATAAAATGCATTGATATAATATAGTAATATATTACCTACAACAAATAGTGTTGCCCAAAGCAACGTAAATGCTGCAGCCTCCTTAATAAAATATTTTAATAAAATTACAGTAAGTAATGCCTGAATAAATAATACAATAACAAGTAAGGAAATAACGGTACCGATATTGGTATCTTTTTTCGATGAAAAATAAACTATGCTATTTTCCAGTCCAAATTTTAATATGGTACTTAACAATACAAAAACAGTTAATGCGTAAAAGAAATTCGCACTTGCTTCAACACCCAATATCCTAACAATTAAAATATTATTTAAAAAAGTAAACAGCATAGCTATCATTTTCCAACCTGTGTTGTGTAGCAAGGCCTGCTTTAATTTCATATAAAAACTATTTGCGTATAAATATATTTATTAAAAAACGTAATTATAAAAATTGATTAATTTCAAGAGAAATTAAAAGAATGGATATCAAAAATAACATAGACATTGAAAAGGCTAAAATTGTAAATACAGGTTTCGGTACAAATGGAGCTAATTATGGCGGTAGGCTTTTAAACCAGGATGGAACTCCTAATATTGAAAAAAGAGGGATTGGTTATTTCGCAAGAATCAGCTGGTTTCACAGCTTATTGTCAATATCTGGATGGCAGTTTTTTCTGGTTACACTTTTCTTTTACATTACTGTAAACATTCTTTTTACCATTATATATTATTTTATTGGCGTTGAACATTTACTTGGCTTAAGAACTAATTCTGAATCGGAAAAACTGATTGAGGCATTTTTTTTTAGCACCCAAACTTATACTACCGTAGGCTATGGAAGAATAAGTCCCGAAGGCTTTTTAATGAATGCTGTTTCATCTTTTCAGGCACTCATAGGCTTGTTGAGTTTTGCCGTTGCCGCCGGGCTTATGTATGGTAGATTTAGCAAGCCCAAAGCTTTCATAAAATTTGCTGAAGATGCTGTTATTGCGCCATACAAAGACTCTTCAGCTTTGATGATCAGATTAGCGCCATTTAAAAATACAACACTTACAGATGCAGAGACTAAGTTAACCATGGTAATTATGGCTGACGAAAATGGAAAAACCACCAATCAGTTTTTTACGTTAGATCTTGAATTGAGTTCTATAAATTCTCTAACACTAAGCTGGACCGTTGTGCATCCGATAACCACTGAAAGCCCCCTTTATAATTTTAGTAAGGATGATTTCGCCAACACAAAAGGTGAAATTATCGTGTTTTTAAAAGCATTTGACGATATGTTCAGCAATACAGTTATTGCACGCACATCGTATACATTTCGGGAAATTATTTATGGGTATAAATTTGTGCCTATGTTTCATCGTGACAATGAAAAAAATACTACGATACTCGACCTTGATAAACTTAGCATCACTGAAACTGCGATTATTCCTCAAACCAGTTAGCATGTTTATCTTTTCACGGCATTTTTTTCAAACTCTTAATAATAGTTATAAATTCATTTGCTATGAGGCTTGCACCACCAACTAGCCCACCATCAACATCAGGTTGTGAAAAGATCTCAACAGCATTGGCAGCTTTCACACTTCCACCATAAAGAATAGAAATGTCTTCTGCCACATCATCACCATATTTTTCTGAAACAACCTTCCGAATATGAGCATGCATTTCCTGTGCTTGTTGGCTACTTGCTGTAAGGCCTGTACCTATTGCCCATATTGGTTCGTAGGCTATTACTGTTTTACTAATATTTTCCTTTGATAAATGAAAAAGACTTTCATTGATCTGTTTTTTTACAAATTCGTTTTGATTTTCTGCCTGCCTTATTTCGAACGATTCTCCGCAACAAAATATAGGAGTTAAATTATTTTCAAGGGCTAGATCAAGTTTTTTTGCTAAAATTTCGTTTGTTTCCGCATAATATTCACGACGCTCACTGTGCCCAATAAGTACATAAGGAACTTGTATACTGTTAATCATTTGTGCGCTTGTTTCTCCTGTAAATGCACCTGCCTTTTCTGCAGCACAATTTTGTGCTGCTACATAAAAATTTGGACGATTGCTAATGATATTTTTAATGCTCATCAAATATGGAAAAGGAACCGCAAATACAGCTTCCTGATATGTGTCCAATATAATTTTTCCTTCTAAAATACTACTCATTAATTTTTCACCTTCTTCAAGTGAAAGGTTCATTTTCCAGTTAGCTGCTGCTATTTGTTTTCTCATAATTTTTTAAAATGATTTTATTAATGATTAATTTCTCTTTTCATAACGATCACATTTCCTGCATAGCTGCCGGAATGATAAGCATTATTGATAGATATAGCTATCTCCCATCCTTGTTTTCCTAATTCATTTAACAATGATTCCAGAGCCTCAATATCCTGTTTATATTTCATCCATCCTTTCGTGGGGACATTTAAGGTTTTATATTCAAATTTTTTCATACAAGTTTTGTAGTGTGCGCTTTCTATCGTCTGTGAGCGAGGTATTTTTAAAAGCCATCCAATTTTCGATATCACGCAACGCTTTCTCAAAGATATATTTTTCATGCCCCCATGAAAAATTTTCTGTAAAATTTGCAGGATTTCTTTCGCCAAAAATATTACAGCAAACTCCCACTACTGCGCCTGTATTAAAGCAAGTATTAATGGCGGCTCTGCTATAATCGCCCATTAAAAGTCCGCCTTTGTTGCCCGAGAATGATATGGTGCTATTGGTCTTAAGTTTATAACCAACTTTTGTGGCTGTATTTTTTACATTGCTATTACTTGTACCTGCGCCAAGGTTGCACCACTCTCCTATTACACTATCGCCCAAATAACCATCGTGGGCTTTATTGCTGTTGGCAAACATAATACTGTTTTTTATTTCGCCCCCCACTGTACAATTTATCCCGATACTAGTTGCACCGTAAATCTTAGTACCCATTTTTACAACACTTCCTTCACCCAAAAAAAAAGGCCCTCTAATCATGCTACCTTCCATTATTGTTGCATCTCGACTAATGTAGATCGGGCCATTTGCAGCATTAAGAAAACAGTGTGAAACATTTACACCTTCTTCAAAATAAATATCATTTACGTTAGTTGCCTTAATTGAATTATTTACATTTTGGGAAATCCTTCCATCAGTAAGCAACAAATAATCTTGTCGTAAAGCATAATCATTAAACTGAAACAGTTGCCAGGAAAAGTTTATGATTTTGATTGTTTCAGATGGTTTTATTTCTATTAGCTCAGATGATTTTTCAATAATTTCTTGATAATTTTCCCTGGTAGGGATAATATTTGCAGGTATTAAAATTCCATTTTCATTGTCATCTGTTGTTACAACATCGGCCGTTAAAAATTCCCACTTTTGTCTAATGGTTAGCGCACCAATTAGTATATCGGCAGTATGCCTGGTATGGGTAAATGGAAATAGGTTTTCTCGGTTAAAATTCTCTGTGAGCACAATCATCCTTAAAAATACGGTAATATTTATATCAGATGGAGTGCATCTTTCAAACAAAAATTAAAATCAAACAAACTTATAATTTGCAATGGTTAATTTTACAATAAAAATATCTTATGGATGCGTTGCTTCAAAACATACCGGTTATTATTTTGGTAATTTGCCTTGGGGGCTTTACTTATTTAATTAAAGAATTTATTGCGCTTAAGGAGCAGTTAAAGAATGGAAATCCTGAAAATAAGAAACTGCAATTATTGGCGTATGAAAGATTAGCGGTATTTGCAGAACGAGCCGGTTTAAAAAATATGATAAGCAGTGCAGATACACATGGCGAGAGTGCAGCAGTAATGCATGGCGTATTAATTCAAAATATAAAATCGGAATACGATTACAATGTGAGCCAGCAAATTTATGTAAGCAAAGAAATTTGGGGTGCAGTTACAAAGCTGAAAGATCAGAATATTTACGTAATTAATCAGCTTGCTGCAATGTTGCCACCACTGGCAAATTCTTTAGACTTGAGTAAAAGAATATTAGAATACAGTTTAGCTCAGCAGCAAGAGCTAAACCAAATTGTATTGGAAGCTATTCAGCATGAAGCAAAGGAAGTGATGAAAACTTCAGCATAAAAATTACAATCAAGATTTCAGAAAAAAGATAGTTTACAAAAATGAGCAAGAATTTAACTACAGATTCCGGTATTGAAATTAAAGAATTATATACGTCTGATGATTCAAATAAATCAGACAAATCTTTACCTGGCGAGTTCCCGTTTACACGTGGTGTGCAGGCTTCTATGTACCGAGGTAAACTTTGGACGATGCGTCAATATGCGGGCTTTTCCACTGCCGAAGAAAGTAACAAAAGATACCATTATTTGTTAGGTCAGGGCGTAAGTGGACTTAGCGTAGCCTTTGATTTACCTACTCAAATTGGGTATGACAGTGACCATGCACTTGCAGATGGGGAAGTTGGAAAAGTTGGTGTGGCCATAGATAGTATTGAAGATATGGAGTTGCTTTTTGCAGGTATAAACCTCGAGGAAGTTTCTACCTCTATGACCATTAACGCAACAGGTTTTATTTTGTTGGCTTTGTACGTGGCATTAGCGAAAAAGCAAGGCGCCGACCTCACAAAAATTTCCGGCACAATTCAAAATGATATTTTAAAAGAATATGCTGCAAGAGGCACCTATATCTATCCTCCTAAACCATCGATGCGCATCATAACAGATATTTTCGAATGGTGCAGTACTACGGTGCCAAAATGGAATACAATTTCAATTTCTGGTTATCATATTAGAGAAGCAGGAAGTACAGCCGTGCAGGAAGTGGCTTTTACATTGAGCAACGGTAAGGCTTACGTGAAGGCAGCCCAGCAAAAAGGTTTAGATATAAATGTATTCGGCAAAAGATTATCGTTCTTTTTTAATGCACACAACGACCTGTTTGAAGAAGTAGCAAAGTTTCGTGCAGCTAGGAGAATGTGGAGTACTATTATGAAAGACTTGGGCGCAACAGACGAAAAAGCAATGATGCTGAGGTTTCATACACAGACAGGTGGCAGTACGCTTACAGCCCAACAACCACTAAATAATATTTGCAGAGTAACAATTCAATCCTTGGCAGCAGTAATGGGTGGTACCCAAAGTTTACACACAAACGGCTATGACGAAGCACTGAGTTTGCCAACAGAAGAAGCTGCAAAAATTGCTTTACGTACCCAACAAATTGTAGCGTTCGAAAGTGGCGTACCTAATACCGCCGACCCATTGGCGGGAAGTTTTTTTGTAGAAGCCCTCACAGATGAAGTTGAGAAAGCAGCGTTGGAATTAATAGAAAAAATTGACATACTGGGTGGAAGTGTTGAGGCAATAGAACAAGGCTTTATGCAGGAGCAAATTGCTGCCAGTGCTTATCAGTATCAGAAGGATATTGAAACTGGAGATAAAATAAGTGTGGGGGTAAATAAATTTCAATCGCCTGAAATGACGAAAACTCCTGTTTTTAAAATAGATGAAAGCATTCAAAAAATACAAACTGAAAAACTTGCCATTCTTAAAAATAAAAGAAACAACGAACAAGCTCAATTGTGTCTGCAAAAATTAATTAAAGCGGCAAAGGGTACAGAAAATATAATGCCCTTGGTTGTGGAAGCAGTGGAACGTTATTGTACACTTGGCGAAATAGCTGATGCCTTTAGAAGTGTGTATGGTGAATATAAATAGTGTTCAAAATCCTTTAACATAATATATTCGTACATCCCGGCCAACTTTACGCTCCAATATGTAAAGTTTAATAATTAGTCTATGTTAAAAGCAACTCTACCATTTGATGAAAAACAGCGGCAAGAAGAATTGCTTCGCTATAATATTCTTGATACTCCACGTGAAGATGACTTTAATGATCTTGTAGAGGTTGCATCTGCATTGTGTAATACAAAATCTGCATCTATCACTTTTATTGACCATGATAGGCAATGGTATAAGGCAGCTAAAAATTTGGAGGCCAAAGCTTCATCGAGAGAAACTTCTATTTGTGGGCATGCTATTTTAAAAGACGATGTTTTACTAATCGAAGATACTTTAGAAGATGAGCGATTTAAAGACAATCCAAATGTTGTGGATGGACCAAAAATTCGTTTTTATGCAGGCGCTCCAATATATTCATCTGCAGGAAAAAAAATTGGCGTTCTGTGCGTTATTGATAAAGTCCCTAACAAAAACTTAAGTAAAGCCCAAATTTCAGGATTACAGATTTTATCAAAACAGGTTTCCCGATTGATGGAGCTTAGCTTGTTCAATGCGGAAACTGTGAAAAAGTCTACCGAGTTAATAATTGCAGAGAAGTCGATTGCACAACTTAATCTACTGCTACACGAAACAAAAAACGACGAAATCGCTTACGAACTCCACGAAAATATTGCACAATTAGTTGCTGCAACAAAAATAAAAGTTGAACGAATTCAATCTGCTAAATCATTTTCAAACGAAGAGATAGCAGAAGTGAAAGACTATTTAGCCACTATTTTAGAAGATGTAAAAGAGCTTTCAAATTCTGTAACCCCAACAACTTTTAAAGGTTCCGATTATACTGACTATGTGGACAGAATGCTAAGGAGCTTTAAAGAACTGTACAACATCGATTATCGATTTACACAAAAAGGCAAAAATTTAAAATTTAATGGAGAGGTTGGTCTAACACTATATAGAATTATACAATTCCAGTTAAACTATGCTAAAATAACAGAAGCAACCATTATAAATTTACATTTAGATAACGAAGAAAATTCAACACTCATTTTTGAGCATAATGGCAAACAGGAATTATGCGACGGTGTAGATGCTGATTTGTATTTAAATAAAATAAATACACACGCTACATCAATAAAGGCCTCTTTTAAAAACAATGCAACAGCAAAAACAATGATCGTTGCATTCAATAAAGCATCATAGTATCTAACTGACACTTTGCTCCTCACTTAATAAATATCTGAATTTGTCAATTCTGATATCGGTCTGTCCCGTCTAATTATCATTGTATAAATCTTTATTTTGTAGCGATTTACAAATGGATTAATTTGTATTGCTATACATTGTGTTATTCTATTACCAAATAATATTATCCTACAGATGAAATTAATTTTAACTGCTTGTTGTTCATTTTTGTACTTTATCACTATTGCTCAGCCAATTGATATTTCAAAAGAATTTAAAAATTTAAAAGCCCGTTCCATTGGCCCAAGCGGTATGAGTGGGCGTATTACAACCATTGATGCTTTGCACGCAGACCCCAATACCATCTATTTAGGTGCTGCAAGCGGCGGTGTGTGGAAGACTACCAACGCCGGCAATAATTGGACACCGGTTTTTGATGAACAACCTATTCAAAATATTGGCAGTGTTGCTATCTGCCAAAGTAATCCTAGTATTGTTTGGGTCGGTACCGGTGAAGGCAATCCTCGAAACTCTGTTAGTTTAGGAGAAGGCATTTATAAAAGTTTAGATGCCGGTAAAACGTGGAAATGTATGGGGTTGGAAAAAACCCGAAATATCCATAGAGTAATTATTGACCCTACAAACCCAAACATTGTTTATGCAGGTGCCATTGGTAACCCATTTAGTGCACATAAAGAAAGAGGCGTTTTTAAAACTACGGATGGTGGCGATACATGGACAAATGTTTTGCACACAAACGATACCAGCGGTATTGGCGATATGATCATGGATCCATCAAATCCAAATAAAATTTTTGCGGCAATGTGGCAGCACAGCAGAACTCCATGGAGCTTAAGCAGCGGTGGCAAGGGCAGCGGTTTATACATGACAATGGATGCAGGCAAATCGTGGAAAAAATTAAATGGCGAAGGTGGCTTACCAACCGGCGATTATGGAAGGATTGGTATTGCAATTTGCCATGACATGCCAAGCAGAATTTATGCCTTGGTAGAAAGTACAAAAAGTGCTTTGTATAAAAGTGAAGACGGCGGAAGTAAATGGGAAAAAGTAAATGAAGACCCACAGTATACAGCAAACAGAAGTTTCTATTTTCAGGATATTATTGCTGACCCAAAAAATGAAAATCGTTTGTGGTTGATAAACCAAACGGTAAGCATGAGTGAAGATGCGGGTAAAACTTTTAAAACAATTATTCCTTACAACGGCATTCATCCGGATCATCATGCATTTTGGATAAACCCTTTGGACCCTAGTTTTATAATTGATGGTAACGACGGCGGAATCGGAATTACAAGAGATAAAGGCAAAACATGGCAGTTTGATGAGAAGATTCCTGTTGGTCAGTTTTACCATATAAATGTAGACAATGAAACTCCGTACAATGTAATGGGTGGCTTACAGGATAATGGTAGCTGGCATGGCCCGGCATATACATGGACAAATGCAGGATTAAAAAATTATTACTGGGAAAGTGTTGGTGGTGGTGATGGTTTTGATGTAATGCCCGATCCTGAAGATGCTAATTGGGTCTACTCTATGAGCCAAGGCGGTGAAGTAGGAAGGTACAATATTGCCACAGGTGAAAAATGGCAGATTCGTCCGCCAACAGTATCTAATACAGTAAACAAAGACCGACTCCGTTTTAACTGGAATGCTGCTATTGCACAAGATGCGTTTGATAAAAAGACAATTTATTATGGCAGCCAGTTTGTACATAAAAGTACAGACAAGGGTGCTAGCTGGACAACCATCAGTCCTGACCTAACAACAAATGATAGCTTAGAAATTGACCAGAGCAAAAACGGTGGAATTAGTATTGATATAACAGGTGCCGAAAACCATTGCACCATTTTAGCGATAGAACCAAGTAAATTAAACAAAGATATTTTGTGGGTTACCACAGATGATGGACAAGTGCATGTGACAAAAGATGGAGGTAAAACCTGGACCAATTTAACCAATAAAATAACCGGATTAATAAAAGGAAGTTGGCTACCGCAAGTAAGGGCAAGCCGCTATAACCAAGGAGAGGCTTATGTTGTAGCAAATGATTATCGTAGAGGAAATTTTGAACCAACTATTTTTAAAACAACTGATTTTGGAAAAACATGGACAAATATTTTACAAAATAAAAATATAAAAGGGTATGCGTTGTGCCTCATACAAGATCCAATGGAACCCAATTTATTTTTTGTAGGAACTGAACAGGGTTTGTGGGTTAGTTTAGATAATGCGAAAAGTTTTCAGCAGTTTAAAAATAATTATCCAAGTGTTAGCACTTATGATTTAGCAATTCAAGAAAGAGAAGCCGATTTATGTATTGCTACATTTGGCAGGGCCATTTATATTTTAGATGATATTAAGCCTTTAAGAAAACTAGCTGCCAATAAAGAAGTTACAAATAAGAAGGTACTTGCTTTTGATAACGGCGATGCATACATGGTATCATTTAAAAATGCACCGGGCTATGAGTGGAGTACGTGGGGTGTTTGGGATGCTGACAATAAAAAGCGGGGTGCTGCTATCAATTTTTATGTTAAAATTTTACCCTCAAAAACTGACACAGCTAAGGTTGTAAATACTGTAAAGAAAACAGCAGTAAAAATTCCTGTTGGTGATTTAAAAAACAACAAAATGTATAAGGACTCGCTGGACCAGGCAAACACAAAACCTGCTGATTCACTTTCCGTAACTAATAAAAAAAATAAATCTGATAGTGCTGTTGTAAAGATTTACAATGACAGAGATGAATTGATAAGGACGCTAAAATGGAATGTTGATACTGGTTTTAATAAAAAATACTGGAGAATGGATGCAAAAGGTATTCGTTATCCAGGTTCTGTTAAACCAAAACCAGGTGAGGATGAACCAAGTGGTGATGAGGTTTTACCGGGGAAATACAAAGTTGTTATTAATTTCGGTAAGCAGGCAGATTCAAATTACATTAATGTAAAAGCTGACCCACGCAAAATCAGCAATACTGCTACGCTACTCGCACAGAAAACTTTAAGAAATAAATTACAGATTTCCGGAGAAAAACTTACGCTGGGAATTGACCAATTAACCGACGCGGAGGATATAGCAAAAAAATACGAAGCGCAACTGAAGGATATAGAAGTTCCAATGGCTGATAGTCTTCGTAAACAAAGTAAGAAGATACAGGAAGAGATAAAAACTGTAAAAGATTTTATAAACGGTAAAAAAGTTGAAAGACAAGGTTACGGTCAACTTCCTCAAGAGACTGTGATGACGGCTTATCGTGAGGCGCTGGATAATATTGCAGAAAAAAATGTAACACCGGGTAAACAGGAGGAACTTTTGGTTGAAAAAGCTCAAGGCAAAATTGCCGAGGCAGTTGCTAAAATCAACAGTTTCTTTACAACAAAATGGAAGGCATATCAGTCACTAATAGAAAATAACAAAGTGAACTTGTTTAAAGATTTTAAACAGTTGTAAAATACCAATGGATAATGCACGAGTAGTTTTAGTTCGCAAACTGCTCGTGCATTTGCTTTATAAGTGATTTGATCAAATGTGCTTCTGCAATAACCGTAAACTTTTTACAGATTGGCTCAAAAAATTCGAGCATTAAATACGATGACAAAGGGTTTAATTTTTTTGATAAGAATTTTAAATTAATAAGCGATTTTATCTCTCATAAGCGCCAAAAATTAAGTAAATGTCTGCACATGCTGAAAGATTGTTACGGCTTTATAACAGGCTAAAACGTGGGCCTGTAACCATAGAAATAATTAGTAAATGGGCAAAGCAGGCCGGAATAGATGTAAGTGAACGCCAATTGTACAGGGATATGAACCAGCTAAAAACGCTTCATGTAAACGATACCGAAAAAATAATTGAATATGCAGATGAAAAGAACCGGAAAACCTGGAAGCTGGAATTTAAAGAGTCGCTGGAAAAAATTACAGCGTACGATATCAATTCTTTTTATCTGTTAAAAAACTTTGCCCCCTATTCAATTTTAGAAGAAAGAAAATTGTCTATTGAAAAATTTGAGAAGATCATCTTCAAAGGTCTTTCCAAAAATAATTTTCAGCAATACATACAGGCAAACGAATTGTATTTACGTAAAACTAATTACAATGAAAACATGTACAGCCATGCTGAGCATGCTCAACTGGAAGATTTAATTTGGGCGTTACACAACGGTAAAGCCATTAAAATAACAGATGAAGTTTTAAATACAGCCGACTTGAAAATCGCTAAAAGTGATTTTCCTATACTGATGTTTCCAATGGAACTTGTATTCCACCGCGGAAGAGCTCATATCGCCGGATTTAATAAAATAAAACAGTTTTTAATTTTTGCAATTGACAGGCAGTTTCATTTTTCGCTTACAAACGAATCGTTTAACAGAAAAAAATATTCATCTGAATATAAAGTATACTTTGAAAAATTATATGGTATTTCTGAGTCACCAAACAAAAAGATTTATAATATCAAACTGGAATTTGCAGAAAATTATGGAGAGTCATATAAAAGTTTTTACTGGCACCATTCACAGCGTTGGGAAAAACTAAAAAATGGTAATTACATGCTTCATATGCATTGCACTATTGGTAGAGAATTGATAGGCTTTATTGCAATTGGATTGGACCTAGTGAAAGTACTGCAACCAAAAATCTTAAAAGACCTGGTCATAAAAAAACTGCAAGATACACTTGCAGTTTATGTTCAAAAATCCCCACAATTTTTGAATGATTAAACTAAAACTTTGAACTTTATTCTTAAATAATAATATTGAAAGAAAGTTTCAGCAAATTTTTAAATGGATCGGTATGTGTACCCAGTTGAATTATTAAAATCAAAATGGGAAATTGAATCGATAATGCGAGCTTTATTTTTCTCATTTTTATAATTAAATCTGGAAATATTGGTAAAACAATAATGTCTTTAACGCCTTTATACTTTCGTTATTTACAAACAAACTAAATCCCTCTGTCATATCTTGTCAATCACAGTACAACTAAGCAAATACCAACAGCAGCGATAAAAGAAACAAATAAAAACAAACGAGCATTTGCAGCTTTTTTTAAGATATAAATATCAACTGCATAAACGAAAAGTGGCAAGGTGGCAAGTATTAGTTGAAACACCGATATACCTAAATGAAATGAAGCGTAGAACCATAAATAATTTGCCACTATGGTCTGGCATATCACTGCCATAAAAATGACAGCGTAAAATTGTTTTGTATGGTGACAGGGGCGGTTCTCTTTACCTGACAAAAACATAATGGGTGCAATAACAACAAGCGCCAGCAACAATCTTATCCAAATGGCTTGTAATAAAGTAACGTTGTTAGATGCTCCTTTAATAGAAAAAATGATGGTGAGTGAAATACAAATAATGCACATTAATCCGCTAATGAAACCGGTTTTTCTATTTTTAAAATTTGTTGTGGATGTTGGTTGAAGTAGAAAATAAATAACAGAACTCAATACAATTAAAACACCTAGCCATTGCTTTAATAATAGTTTCTCACTAAAAACAAAAAAGGATAATGCAATGGCAGTTGCCGTTATAGCGGGAGATAATAAACTGTTTGATTTTTCACCCACAACCCTTAGGTTCATCAATGAAAAATAATTACCACCGGCATAACCAAATAAAGCAGCCCCGGCAAGCCAGTACCAATTTTCCTTTTGTGTTGAAGTAAAGATTTGCGGAATACTTAGATTATCCACCCAAATCAACAATGGAAAAATTAGAACTAAACCAATGATAGTTTCTAAAAATAATACATACAGCAACGAAGATTTTCTTGCTGCGTAACCAAATAAATATATGCCTGCAGTAAGCATTACTACAACAACGAATGCAGCTACAATCCCCATAGTGTAATTAAGAATTAAAAGCCAGCTTATATGGAAGTGATCTTTGTAAACATACAAAAGAATTTACTTCAATCAATTAAGCATTCAAAAGTTTTAGAATTTTTTAAAGGGGTTCACATTGCCGAAACATCTCTATTGATGGGGTAAACTATCAACGACAAACTATATTATAAAATTAAGCTTATCCTCGCTTTCGCTTTCCTTCTCTTCCATTAACGACTCTTTTAAATTTTTCTCAAAAACCATTATATCTTTTATAATGATAATGAGTAGTGATAAAGCAAGGAGTTCTATAAAATTGAAGACAACGGCTGCAATAGTAGATGTAATTAGTTCCTCTACATTCCGTTCTTTAAAATATCTGTTTACAAAATTGGTTCCTATATTATTGATGATCCATAAGACCCACCACCATCCAAGGATTTTTGAAGTTTTATAAGTAATTAAATTGTGTGTTGCCTCTTGGGTTTTTTCCCAAACTTCCTTCATAATAAAGTAAGGACGAGCAAGGTTTAAAAACGGCATAAACCAAGCACCTGCGGCCCAACCTTCGGGATATTTTGTGTAAGCCCGACCTGATAAATTGAGGTTATTGTATGCACGCCTAAACCAAAAAATAAAAAAGATGATGCACAAAATATATACAGCAACATTTGTATAAGCAATAATTTGGTGCCGAACGTCATTGGCTGTAGCTTCCTCCTGTGTGTAGTTACCAAGCTGCATTCTCTTAAGCAATAGGTATTGCAACACCGAAGAAATAATAAATGCTATTTGAACAAACCCCAAAACATAAAATGCAATTAAACTGTTCTTCCCTCTTTGGGAGTTGTC
>JBBREY010000020.1:0-32757 GCA_038225275.1 Chitinophagales bacterium
CCTTCTGCAATTTTTTTTGTCGTTAAAACCTCGGCGTTCGTCTGCAAAATCTTGTAAAGCTTTGTTCTTTTATCAACTCCTTTTGCTTTATATCCTACAACAAATACTGTTGTGTCAAGGGGGGATGATATATATGCTTCCAGCTTATCAATTTCTTTCATCTGCTGCGCCTCTTTTAATATCACTACCTGTTTTTCTGCACCCATTGGATACCTTTTACAGGCATTTACTATTGCAGCCCAGTCAGCATCCTTACCGTAAAACACAGAAAGATTGAACTCAGCTTCAGACTCCGGCAATATTTTATTTTCAGCATAATTTATTACTTCATCAATATAATATTCTTCTTCACCTTCCAGCCAATAAACAGGTTTAAAGCTTTTCTTTTTCCAACTCCCAATTATTTTTTCAACACTCATAATCAATAAAATATGTACAGTTTTCCATCCTGGTATAACTTTTAAAAAATTTTGGCACAGTATTCGTAAATAGGTCGCCGAATTATCAAATACGAAATTATTGTATTAATTTTTACGTGTTCTCAAATTTAATTTATTTCATTTTAAAATTTATATCATGGCATTCGAAAATTATCCAGAAGCAGAACAAACACCATCACAACAAAAAACAGTTGTAACAACTAAAAAGAACAATCTTCCAACAATTATAACAGCAATTTTGGTGGTTGCTTTGTTGGGTACTTGGGGTTATATTATTTATGATAAAAACCAAACTAAAGAAACCATTGATCAAAAAGAGACGATGATCGCTACGACATCTACGCAAAGAGATCAACTTCAAAAAGAATTGGAAGATGCTGCAATGCGTTATGATGTATTAAAAACATCCAATTCAAAAAAAGATAGCTCAATTACTGTAAAAGACAGAGAAATTGATGAAAAGAAAACAAGAATTCAACAATTATTGAATAAAGCAAATGCCACTCAATCGGAGCTGGCTGAGGCAAAAAGACTTATAAGTTCACTAAATGGTGATATAGATGGGTACAAAGAACAAGTAGCAGTTTTGCAACAGCAAAAAACCCAACTGATTGGCGAAAAAGCAATGGTAGTTTCGCAAAGAGATAGAGCAGTTAGAAACTATGATTCATCTACTCTTGTAATTAAGCAAAAAGAAGATATCATTAATGTAGGTTCAACCCTTCATGCTTCTAACTTCAATATTGTAGGCATAAATGAGAGAAAAAACGGAAAAGAAAAAACTACATCTACTGCTAAAAGAGTGGATAAGTTGCGTATCAGTTTTGATTTAGATGAGAACATGCTTTCTGAGAGCGGTTCGAAAGAAATTTATGTGTGTATTACAGCCCCTGATGGTTCACCGGTGGCAGTGCAAGCGTTAGGTTCTGGTACATTTAGTACAAGACAAGGTGATGAAAAACCTTATACCCAAAAATTAGATGTTAACTATACTCAAAATAAAAGACAAAGTGTAAGTTTTGATTGGAAGCAAGGATCGAATTTTACAACGGGCAATTATAAAATTGAGGTATATAATAATGGCTTTAAAGTTGGTGAAGGTTACAAACCATTAAGAAAAGGTGGCCTTTTTAGTTAGACGTTGAAATCCAATATCAACGAATTTTCAATAGAAAAAAGCGGTAAAATATGTACCGCTTTTTTCTATTTTAAAATAAAGCTCTTAACGAAGCCCTTCCTGTATGGATGGTTGGTGTTATTCCCGGTTTTCGTCCCTCATACTGCACCGAAATTTCTATGTTACCGGTAATTCTTTTTGTAAATTCTGCATTCCAAAGCAGATTTTTTCCGGGTTGTAAACCATCAAGCAATAAATATCCTACAGTAGTATTCTGAGATCCCTTATATCCTTTAAAATCAATGTTATTATAGGTAAATTTTAAGTTGATGCTACTTCCTGAAAGTATATTGTATTTGGCTTCTGTTATAATTGCATTATTGATAGTTTGCTCTAATGAGTCAATCCTGTTTTGTTTTTTTGAATAAGCATACCCCAACGTAGCTCTCAAATTTGATTTGTACACATAAGTTAAACTTGGCTCTACAGCATTTTGAAGTACATTATAATTTCGATTCTCAAATTTTAGTGCTTGTGTAGCCAAGGTGTTTTTGACTTGCTTAACTAACAAAGTAGCAACCAAATTTTTCTTTAAACTCGCTCTTACTTTACTGTTTAAAGTAGTTACTGCTCTGCTTTCCACTCCATAAGACAGCAACGCTTTAGTTGACGCTTTACTATGTGTAAATTCTAAACCAAACTTCGCACTTGTTCTATTGTAGAAATACGTATTTGATAAAAATGAGTTTAGCGTGAGCAATGTAGTATCAACAGATTTTTTACTGAAAGGGTTAAATAAAAAATCATTTTTTGAAATATTTTTCTTTGCAATCTGCAATGCTGAACTTGTCGTACTACGAATCAAAATTTTTCTAAATCCAAAATTTTTCTTCGGATTCATAATTGTTTTTGGATCAAGATCTAGACTGTAATTAAACTGCAAATAATTTGCTTTTACATATTGATTGCCTGGTGTGTAAATTCTTATGTATTTTTTTTGGTCCTGGAAAACAGCCTCTTCAAATTCATTTAATTCGGGTATTCCGTTGTTATTATAATCTATCCAGGTATAGAAGCCTTGCCCAGCGGGCACTTCAATGTAAGAATATTGCCTTTTCTGCTCTTGCCCGGATCCTACTTCGTACAAAACATTACCATTAATAAAACCTTTAAACTCATTTATAAAGTATTCTGTACGACCTAAAATACTCTTGTCTTCTTTTTGCCTGCTCACGGTACTATCTAAAATTTTAAGTTTTCTGTACGTTCCTGTAAATTTTAATTTGTGATGTTCGTTTGCGAAAAGTTCTGTAAACAAACTGTAATTATTGCTTTTATCTGCTGCAAGCAATAACTTTTTTTGGGGCAAGAAATCTTCTCTAATATTGAATGCTATCCCCCATTTATTTAATTTGGTTTGGTTGCTTCTTGCATAAAACTCATAAACATTAAAGGCAAAACTTGTAAAATTTAAAGTGTCAGGAATTTTATCTGAAAGCTTATTTCGTTCCCCTAAATATTTAATACCAGCTTCAAATAATTTTAATTTTTTAAATGTTTTATTAATATCAATCGTCGGTCTGAAAAAATTACCTTTTTGTAAAAAAGCATCAAAATTTGTAAAACTTGTATTTGAATTTATTCTAAATCCGTTTTTATTTATTTGTTCTACAAATCTTTGTCTAAGGCCTTTGTATCCATCACTCCGGCTATAATTGGTAACTTCATAGGTTGCAAAATCTTCATTTTTTGCAGAAATTTTCGATGATAAACTAATGAGTTGTTCGTTGGCGGGAAGAAGATCAAAAGGTAAACTCCAGTCTCGTAAAAACTCAATATTTCGTAGCCGTTCTATGGGTTTAAAGCGATTTTGTACATACTCATAACTGGCATTTGTTTTTAATGTAAAATCCTTTCTCAACAATTGAATTTTTTTATTGTCATTCTCTACCTGTAACCTTAAAGCAACGCCACTGTTGTCCTTTTTATCTTTTGATGAAAATAAATTCACGTCATAATTGCTCGTAGCTATCTCTGCCTTCAACTTCGTGTTTTTACTTATGAGATAATCTGCACCTGCAGTAAATACCTGTAATTTTTTTGGGGTGACAAGTAATGTAACTGGTTCCCAATCCCCTTGTTTAATGTTATTTAAAGGTTCTATCCACTGAAAAGCCTTACCATTGGTGGCATTTTGCAACTGCCTGTAATTCCCTTTATTGGCTCCAACAAAAGTGAAAGAAAGCGAATATACAGTATCTAACGGATTGGTTGAAAGTACATATACAGATGGGTAGACTACTGCATTGGCAAGTGTATCTGTTCTGCGGTACAAGACTTTTCCTGCCGCAAATGTATCCCTTATAGCACTTTGGTAAAATGCGGTAGTAATGCTGTCTCCAGCATCTGCTAAAAATTGCTTTTGCTTTATGTCTAATACCTGATCGATCGCTGAATTTTTTGCATCACTATTGGAGAATGCGCCAAGATATACTTGTAAATTTTTATTCACTTTTACTTCGTCACTTAAATAAAGTTGAGAATTTAAATAACTTCTGTCTGCATATTCAAACTCTACTTGAATCCTAACATCCTTTGTTATCAAACGTTTCGGGGTAAATGTAATTTCAGCAGTATTATAATTAATTACATAATCCTGGTCTTCTCCACGCTGCAACCTCATGCCATCAATAAAAACCCTTTCGGTGTTAGCAAGTATTATAAAAAATAATTCATTGTTAGCGCCTACAAGCCTATATGGCCCTTGGTTACCTTCTAAAGGCACTAAAATATTTCTTGTAAACTTTCCTTTAGTTACGGCGCCACTGACAAGGAGTGAATTGGAAACATTTTTTGAGATTTTATTATCCGTTAAAAAGGAAATACCCTGCACTCTTTTATAAAAATTGAGGAAATAATTTTTGCTTTCCCTTATATCAATATCACCCAAACTTACCGCCCAGTTTTTCTTTTTTGCCTGAAAAAATATTCTGTCAAAATCACGGAGATCTTGTGTGTTACCATCAGGTTGTATCGGAATATTATTATCAGTAACTGCCGCGGTAATTTCAATACTGTCTCCAATAAAACCATTTAACTGCAGGTTTAAAGTGCTGTTCACTACGGCATCTTGGTTGTTACCAAAAGAAATTGCCCTGCCAAAACTTCCATCAGTTTGCAGGGTTCCAAAATTTAAAAGTGGATTGTTTTGTTTTGGTGCGTTTATAACTGTAAATGGATTTTCTTTGGTAAAACGGTAACGGACATCTTCATAATTAAACCGCCTTGCTACTGCATTTATTTTGAATGGAAAAATCCTATAGGTTATTTCTACACTATCACCCACTGGTAATTTATTCCATTTTATTGCTCCATTTACTTCGTCCACCTCATACATCGAACGAGGTATATTTTTCATTGATAAAGTTCCAGGTGCAATACTGAAACTGTCTATTTTTTGATAAGGAAATTTTATCGCAAGTTTTTTATTTCTTCGGTTCGATTTTTTTGTAGCGTCAATTTGAGCAGTTGCATATAAGCATCCACTAAAAATAACAAACACTAGAAGTATTGTTCTGATGTAAAAAATATGATATCGCTGCTGCTTAAAAATAATTTGAGGCTATTAATTGGTGCGGTTTAATATTTAAAATACGAAATTTTTAATTTTTAGTGGTATGATATTAAATTTTAAATCTGCAAATTCAGCTTTGTATACTTACACTGTTGCAACAAGGTTAATCCCATTATAAAGATTGAATAAACCGTCTTTCAGTTGCTTCCTTTAAATATAATTTCAAATTGGTTAACCAATTACACATTTTACAAATAAAAAATGGTTTGATGACAACATCAAACCATTTAGATATACTTTAAAAACTTAATTAAACTTCTTCTGTAGCGAAACCAGCTCCGATATACTCTTTGTTCATTCTTGCAATATTAGCAACAGAAATTCCTTTAGGGCACTGAGCCTCGCATGCATAGGTATTTGTACAATTTCCAAAACCTTCTTTGTCCATCTGTGCAACCATGTTTAAAGCTCTACTTTCTCTTTCAGGATCTCCCTGTGGCAATAATGCAAGTTGAGATATTTTAGCACCAACAAAAAGCATTGCACTACCGTTTATACAAGCTGCAACGCATGCACCACAACCAATACAGGCAGCAGCCATAAATGCATCATCAGCCTTCTTTTTATCAATAGGTATTGCATTTGCATCAACTGCATTTCCTGTGTTTACGCTAATATAACCACCTGCTTCTATCACTCTGTCAAATGCTGAACGGTTCACCATCAAATCTTTTACTACAGGGAAAGCTTTACTTCTCCATGGTTCAACAACAATAGTATCACCATCTTTAAAAGCACGCATGTGTAACTGGCAAGTAGTATTTTGTTTCCATGGGCCATGGGCTTCGCCGTTTATATGCATACTACACATACCACAAATCCCTTCTCTACAATCATGATCAAATGCAATTGGAGATTTACCCTCTACGATCAATTGTTCGTTTAAAACATCAAACATTTCAAGAAAACTCATTTCAGATGAAATGTCTTTCACTTTATAAGTTTCAAAACTTCCCTTCGCTTTATTGTTTTTTTGACGCCAAACTTTTAGCGTAAGATTCATGTGGTAATGCTCCATATTGTACAAATTTTTAAAAACTTGATTAAATGTATAATCAATTTATTATTTATAACTTCTTTGAGTAGGTTTCACAATTTCAAAACTTAATTCTTCTTTGTGTAAAGCCCATTCATTTTCGCCTTTACTTTCCCATGCAGCAACGTATGCATAGTTGGCATCATCTCTTTTAGCTTCACCATCTTCTGTTTGGCTTTCTTCTCTAAAGTGTCCGCCACAACTCTCTTCTCTATCAAGTGCATCAATACACATTAACTCACCCAATTCAATAAAGTCAGCTACTCTACCTGCTTTATCAAGCTCAGGGTTCATTTCATTTACCTCTCCGGGCACACGTACATCGCTCCAAAATTCGGCTTTCAGTGCTCTTATTTCTGCTATTGCTTTTTTTAAACCCTCAGCATTCCTTGCCATTCCACATTCATCCCACATTATCTTTCCTAATCTTTTATGGAAACTTTCAACGGTTTTTGTACCATTTATAGCAATCAATTTATTGATTCTTTCAGCTACGGCTTTTTCTGTGTCAATAAACGCCTGTTGGTTTGGATCTACCGCACCGTTGCGTATTTCATCAGCCAAGTAATTTCCTAATGTGTACGGTATTACAAAATATCCGTCAGCAAGTCCCTGCATTAATGCAGAAGCTCCTAATCTATTAGCTCCATGATCACTAAAGTTTGCTTCACCTAAAGCATATAGACCGGGGATAGTAGTTTGTAATTCGTAATCTACCCAAAGCCCACCCATGGTATAATGCACTGCAGGATAAATTCGCATTGGCATTCCGTATGGATTTTCGCCTGTAATCTTTGCATACATCTCAAAAAGATTACCATATTTTTCTGCAACAACATCTTTGCCTAAAGCAATAATATCCGCCTCAGACATATCAGTGATCCCTTTTTTACCTGCTTCTATTTTACCATATCTTTTAATAGCATCAGCAAAGTCTAAAAATACTGCCATCTTAGTAGTACCTACGCCGTAACCGGCATCGCATCGCTCTTTTGCTGCACGGCTTGCCACGTCTCTAGGCACTAGGTTTCCAAAAGCAGGATACCTTCTTTCTAAATAATAATCTCTTTCTTCTTCAGGTATTTGGTTGCCTTTTCGTGTATCACCTTGCTTTAAGGGAACCCAAATTCTACCATCATTCCTTAAACTTTCACTCATAAGTGTAAGTTTACTCTGGTGGTCGCCACTTACCGGTATACATGTTGGGTGAATTTGTGTAAAGCAAGGATTTCCAAAAAATGCACCTCTTTTGTGAGCTCTCCAAGCTGCAGTTACATTACTCCCCATAGCATTTGTACTTAAATAAAATACATTGCCATAACCACCACTACAAAGTAATACTGCATGTGCGCCATGTCTTTCCAATTCTCCTGTTACAAGATTACGTGCAATAATACCTTTTGCCACACCATCAATCAACACCACATCCTGCATTTCGTGCCGACGATACATTGTTACATTACCCAAGGCAACCTGTCTTTCCACTGCGCTGTATGCACCTAATAAAAGTTGTTGTCCAGTTTGCCCTGCAGCGTAAAACGTACGTTGTACCTGCGTTCCCCCGAAAGAACGGTTGCTCAGCAAACCGCCATATTCTCTTGCGAACGGAACGCCTTGAGCCACACATTGATCTATTATCGAGGTACTAACTTCAGCTAGTCTGTGCACGTTTGCTTCTCTTGCACGGTAGTCACCTCCTTTCACTGTATCATAAAATAAACGGAAAACAGAATCTCCGTCATTCTGATAATTTTTTGCAGCATTTATGCCACCTTGTGCAGCTATGCTATGCGCACGTCTTGCACTATCCTGAAAACAAAATGCTTTGACTTTATAGCCCAGCTCTCCTAAAGACGCCGCAGCCGATGCGCCGGCAAGACCGGTGCCTATAACAATAACTTCAAGTTTACGTTTGTTAGATGGGTTTACAAGTTTTACATGTCCTTTGTAATCCTCCCACTTTTTGTCCATCTCTCCTTGCGGAACTTTTGAATTCATAAAGCGATATTTTTCTGTTAGATATAAAATTACATTAACAGGTTTGTGATGATGTTATTATATCAGAAAATAAAAACAATTTTAACTTACCCAACCAAAATAAAATGCAACAGGCATACTTGCAAACAACAAGGAAATACCTATAGAATAAACAACGCCCACAGTTTTAATTAGCGGGGTGTATCTTTTGTGATTAACTCCAAATGTTTGAAAAGCACTTTGAAAGCCATGCATCAAATGCCAGCAAAGAGAAACACAACCCAACACATAAAATACGATTACGATCAAATTGCCTGCAAAAACATTTTGCATCTCTTTGTATAAATTATGCACAGGCTGGCTGTTATATTCCTGCCCTAGTGTTGTTTCAGAAAGTGGTTGAATATTTGCCATGCCGCCAAACCTAGAAGGTATCCAGAAATGATAAAAATGCATGATTAAAAAAATCAAAATCAATGTACCTAGTAAACCCATGCTTTTACTATACCATTTGCTCTTTCCGTCAGGTCTTGCAACAGCATACCTTACCGGCCGTGCCAGTCTATTTTGACGCCACAATGATAACCCCTGAACAATATGCAACAAAAGAAAAAGCATAAGCCCTATTTCCATAGTTCGTATGATAATATTACTGCCCATAAAATGACCCCAATGGTTGAATGTTTCACCACCGTCATTAAAAAATATCATCGAATTAATTGAGGCATGAACTATTAAAAAAGTGATTAGAAATAACCCTGTAGCGCCCATTAAAAATTTCTTACCTATGGAAGAAGTGAAAAAAAGTTTCCAAGTCATAAAGCGAATATTGTTGAGAAAAATTGGTAGCGCAAAAGTACGGCAGGTAAGCTCAAGTTTTTTATTTTTATTTTAAATGTTTCATTAAAGATTTATTTAATTAAAGAACTTTGCATAAAAACTTTATGAACCATTTTTCTATAAACGAGATAAAAGATTGGGATAGATTTTACAGGGCCAATTTTGTTAATTGTTTATCAGGCTTTAAACCTGTAAGTTTAATCGGAACTGCAGATGACAAACAAATACCAAATCTTGCCATATTCAGCAATATTGTCCATTTAGGCTCAGACCCGGCACTGATTGGTTTTATCAATCGCCCTAAGGCAGCAAGCCCGCACACGCTCGCAAATATTGAAGCAACAAAACAATTTACTATCAATCATATTCAACATGCCTTTATAGCCAAAGCTCACCAAACAAGTGCGAAATATGGAGCAGATATAGGTGAGTTTGCAGAAACCGGATTAACTGCTGTTTACAAAAACAATTTTAAAGCGCCGTTCGTTGCTGAAAGCAGCATACAATTAGCACTAGAACTTGTTGAAATCATTTCAATAAAACACAATGAAACTTTTATGGTTATTGGTGCATTGAAGGATGCATATTTAAATAAAGAATTTTTATTAGATGATGGATTTATTGATCTGCAAAAAAGCGGAAGTGTTGTTTCTTTGGGAATTGATGCTTATTATTCATGCGAAAATCCTGAAAGATATGAATATGCAAGAGTGAACATTGAACCAACAAAAAAGCTTTTTACGACCGAATAAATCAAGCAAGTCTTTTTCCCATTTCTTCATCGATTAACGAAAACACAATTTCAGGTTTTAGGGTACGCCATTGTGAAAGTTCAAACATTTCCAAATAGTTTGTTATTCTTGCTTTTTTAAAATCGTGTTTGCTTTGCTCAGGCAAGTTTAATAATACAATCCATCCTCTGTCGTCCATTACCTGCTCATACCATTCCTCATAATAACTATCATCGCTACTATGAAAATTTAAAACATTCTCCCCAATCAAAATAAATTTATAGATACCCTTTTTGTACATTAAATCGGTAACATTTCTTCGCAGGGTCATCACGTCATTTTCTATAGCATCATTCCATTCTCCCAATAACTCGATGATGGTAAAATGCTGATCATAATCAACAAATAATAGTTTTAAATACAAAGTACTTGAGCCAAATTCATCCCATTGTGGATGTATGTAATAATTATAAACCAGATGGGTATACTCAAACTCACTATAAGCACGTTCAAAGAAAGGCGACCTTCTATCTTCTTCAGCTGTATAAAGATGACGCCAATTAAAATAAGGTTCAATATTCTGCATAATTTTCGCTTTACAAAAACCATACAAATATCCTGCAAAAAAATTTTGCCCATATTCTAATTACGGAAACATGAAGCGTGATATTAGGCTATATCCATTTAAGAGCTATTATAAAGAATATTAAATTACTTTTTCGCAAAAAAATGGGCTGCCTAATGAGGCAGCCCTGTACTTATAACCAATATTTTTTTAAAGAATAATAACCTTATCAGAAAGTATTTCATTGTTTTTGCTATCCAAAACTTTTACGATATATGTTCCTTTAACAGGACGGTTTCTTAAAGATACCTGCTGTGTTTGTTGCCCCTTTTGCAATCCAACTTTTGTAGCTTGCAAAGCCCTGCCTGCTAAGTCAGATATTATTATGGTATATGCACCATTTTGCTTTCCATCAAGTAAAACATTAAATGTGTTATTAGAAACTGGGTTTGGATAAATGCTGTTCTGCGAAAGATTATTATTACTTACAGGTAGTAATTTTGACATTGAAGCGTTTCGTGCCTGGTCAGCTTCTTTTTGCAATAGTAAATTACCCGATGCAAGATCTGATGCATTGTAAACAACATCTGAGCCTTCAATTTTTTTAGCGGCTAAATCGGCTAAAAACATTTTGAAATAACCATCAAAAGCTGTGGCACTGCTAAGGACAATATTTCCGTCTGCATCCACAGCTGCGCCGTTGGTTGTATAATTACCTGGCAAACCCGTAATGGTGCCCTTTAAAGTCGTGATGCGGGAATTTACATCTACCACAAAAACATTTTTAGTTGCAGATATAATGTATACTTTACCAAATGCATCAGCTATCATATCGCCACCCCAGCTACTGCATTTATTGTGGATGGATAGCCCTTTGTTTTCTTCTGCATCTAACAGTGGACCCAAGTCAGTGATTGAGGGCTTTTTAGTCGTTGTAAATTTGTATAAATGACTTCCATCGTTGTTTACAGCATAACCAAAACCATCACTTGCAATTACCATTCGGGTAATGTTGTTAGCTTCTTCGCCGCCAACACTTGGTACGTAACCAGGAATTAGCATTGAGTAAAATTGTGGTGCATCATTTTTTACGTTGGCATCCATCCAACGTAATTCTCCTATACGCATCGGTACAAAAAATAATTTATCAGATCGTCTATCATAAGCAGCAGCAGCAACAAAACTAGCCGTTGGGTATTGCGATGGAGCAAAAACATTTCCATCGGCAAATTGTTTTTGATTAACCACATTTTTAGTTTCAACATTCAGCATTGAAAAATTTGTTTTACTGTGTTGAAATACTGTCTTTGTAACCTGGCCAGTTGATAAGTTTATCTGCCGGATGTTCATCCACATAAAATCTTTATTACCATCACCGGTGATAGCGAAACCCTTATTTTCAGTCTGAGCGCTTGTTGCAAACGAGGCAGAGACTAAACATGTTGCGAGTAAAATTTTAAATTTCATTTCCGTAGATTTTATATTAAAAATTGAAATACAATTTAATTCAAATATGTCTTATAAAAAAATTATTTTTTAATATGTTGAATTTAATTTTTGTGATATTTTATCAATCCTTCCATGGGACTTTTAAATACGTTGCCCAACTTTAATTCGTATTCTCGGCACATATCTGCCAGCACATCTTTAAAGCCATAAGCAACACTTCCCACAAAATTTATAGGTAGACTCCAGCTTTCTCTATATTTATAAATATGGTTAAAAAAGAAATCATTTATGCTGTCTTCAATAATATTTTCTATCATAAAATGGCCCCTGTTTTCTATTAAAAATGCTACAAAACCTGCGAGGTATCTGTTTGGAAGAGCTGTTTTATAAACACTATCAAGTATTTGAGAAGCAGTTTGAGGGTATTTTTCTTTGAATTTATCCATTAACTCTGCATCAAAAGTGTTGTAGAGATAATACTGCAAAACTTTTTTTCCTAAATGAGTTCCACTCCCCTCATCTCCTAAAATAAATCCTAATCCTGGACTATTTTTTACAATTTTTTTTCCATTGAAATAGCAGGAGTTGGAGCCGGTGCCAAGTATACAGGCAATTCCTTTTCCATTTCCACATAATGCTTTTGCGGCGCCAAGCAGATCATGCTCTACTTTTATGGAACTCATTTTGAAGATTTTTTTTAGTCCTCTTTTTATTAAGGAAACATTTTCAGGATTACTACAACCCGTACCGTAATAATAAATTTCGTCTATATGAATATTCTCTGTTTTCGGTAAAAGTTCTTCAGATAGTATTTTGCCTAAAGATTCATCGTTTAAAAAATAGGGACTAATACCCTGTGTAGAAATCATTTTCTTTTTATCTCCGGCTAAAAGACACCATTGTGTTTTTGTAGAGCCGCTGTCTGCAATAAGGATATTAGGCATTGTTTGTATTTAAGTTAAAACAAGGTAAAACAATCGCACCATAAATTCTCTTAAAAAATTATCTTCGCCAAAATTTAAAATAGCTAAATAATTTTTAGCTAAAATGAACAAACATGAACAAAAATTTAAGAATTTGGCTTCCATTAATGTTTAGCATTGTAATGATTATTGGAATGTTAATGGGTTACAAAATGAGGGATGCAATACCTGGTAAAAGTTTTTTTGCAATAGACAAAACATCGACAATACAGGAAATAATAAATCTTCTTAATAACAGATACGTAGATACCATCAACACCAAAGGCATTTCCGACACAGCTATACAAGCTATTTTAAGTAAACTCGATCCCCATTCCACTTACATCCCTGCTGAAGATCTTCAGCAAATAAATGAAGAAATTAAAGGAAGTTTTTTTGGAATTGGCATTGAGTTTACTATGCTGAATGATAGCCTGAATGTTATAAATGTATTGCCGGGTGGCCCATCAGATAAAGCTGGTTTAAAAACCGGCGATATTATGCTAAAGGCTGGGGACAGTTCAATCTCGGGCAAGAAAATCTCAACTGACAGGATACGTGCTATTTTAAGAGGACCGGAAGAGTCTACTGTTAAACTAACAATGCTAAGAAATGGTAAGCAGATTGTTACCGAGGTTGGAAGAGGAAATATTCCTATCGTAACAGTTGATGTAGCTTATATGCTGGATACTTCAACAGGTTACATAAAATTAAATAAGTTCAGTTCTCAAACTTATAAAGAATTTATGAATAGCCTGCTCACGCTAAAAAAAGCTGGAATGAAGTCATTGGTGCTTGACCTGAGAGGCAATGGCGGCGGTGTTTTAGATGAAGCTACGGAAATTGCTGACGAATTTTTGGAAGGCGATAAATTGATAACTTATACAGAAGGATTACATGTACAAAAAAAAGAGTTTCGGTGCAGAAGGCAAGGACAATTTGAGCAGGGGAAATTAGTTATTTTGGCTGATGAAGGTTCTGCTAGTGCGAGTGAAGTACTGATGGGCGCATTGCAAGACTGGGATCGTGCAACAATTGTGGGCCGGAGAAGTTTTGGAAAAGGGTTGGTGCAAGAACAGTATGATTTACAAAATGGAGCTGCTTTAAGGCTTACGGTTGCCCGGTATTACACGCCCATTGGCAGAAGTATACAGCGAAGCTATAAAGACGGGACAAAATCCTATTACAGCTCGGTTTACAACCGCTACAGCAATGGCGAAATGAGTTCCGCAGATTCTATTAAAAACGACACTACAAAAATTTACAAGTCTGCCAAAGGAAAAAAATTGTTTGCCGCAGGAGGCATTTCGCCCGATTATTTTGTTGCTGCAGACACTTCAAAAATAAGTTTAGCATTGGCTAAAATTTACAGCCGAGGAACGCTAGCAGACTTTGGTTACAAGTATTTTAAAGAACACCAACAGGAATTGGTACGATATAAAAATTCGCTTTCTTTCGTGCAATCTTTTAATGCGAGCGAACCCGAATGGAAATTCTTTGAAAGACTTGCAGGCAAAGATTCCATCTCATTGACAGCAATATCAGCAAAAGATAAAATTGCTATCGAAAAACTTTTAAAATCATCAATAGCCCGTCAGTTATTTAGGACAGAAGGGTATTTTGAAAGTATAAATGAAGATGATGCTTTCATAAGAAAAGCGATGGAAATTCTTAAATGACATAATCTAAAACTACGAAAGCCCCTGAAAAATGGCTTTCTAATTTTTTAGGAAACACAGTAAGGTCAGATAAAGAGCTTATTAGTTTTCGCTAGGATATTGTCTTTTTCAATAGGATATTAGGAATGCTGTTTGTGATTTCTTTTACAAATATCAGCTTACCCTAAAATAAAAGAAGTAATGGTGATCTTCTATTTATTTAGAATTTATTCTATCAACCATAGATAGAAAAATGCTGAAAAATTATATACTTAACTTTGCCTCAAAAAAAATCGTATGTGGCTTAATAATATCCTTGAAACAATTGGAAACACTCCTTTAATTAAACTTAATAAAATAACGAAAGACCTGCCGTGTACTGTTTTGGCAAAGGTTGAATACTTTAATCCTGGTAATTCAATAAAGGACAGAATGGCTTTAAAAATGTTGGAAGTTGCTGAACAAGAGGGAAAAATAAAACCCGGAGGTACCATTATTGAAGGTACAAGTGGCAATACGGGTATGGGCCTGGCGTTGGCAGCATGTATAAAAGGCTATAAATGTATTTTTACAACTACAGATAAACAATCTAAAGAGAAAGCAGATATTCTTAAAGCAGTAGGTGCAGAAGTAATCGTTTGCCCTACAAATGTTGAACCTGAAGACCCACGCTCCTACTATTCCGTATCAAAAAGATTAGCAACGGAAGTCCCAAATTCTTGGTACGTAAACCAATACGATAACCTTGCTAATAGGTTGGCGCATTACGAACAAACAGGTCCTGAAATTTGGGAACAAACTGAAGGTAAAGTAACACACCTTGTAGTTGCTACCGGCACTGGCGGTACTATTGTAGGCACAGGTAAATATTTAAAAGAAAAAAATCCAAAGATTAAGGTGTGGGCAATAGATAGCTACGGCTCTTTGTTGAAGAAATATTTTGAGACAGGTGAGCTAGATCAGAAAGAAGTTTATCCTTATATAAGTGAAGGTTTTGGGGAAGACTTTGTGCCGCAGAATTATGACATGCAATACATAGATGAATTTGTAAAAGTTACAGATAAAGACGGTGCAGTTATGGCCAGGCGTATTGCAAAAGAAGAAGGGATTTTTATTGGCTACAGTTGTGGTAGTGCTTTACAGGGAATGATGCAACTTAAGGCGCAGCTTACAAAAGATGACGTTGTAGTTGTTATTTTTCATGACCATGGCAGCCGTTATGTAGGTAAAATTTACAATGACCAATGGATGATGGAACGGGGATTTTTAGAAGTAAAAACTTTTAAAGATCTGGTTAAGGGCCGTGGTACTCAACGAATAATTACAATTACACCTAAGCAGACAGTTATAGATGCGATTGATTTAATGAAGAAGTACGATATTGAAAACATTCCTGTATATAATATGGAAGATAATATTGGCTCAATTTCAGCAAACGGCCTGTTCGATAAAATACTAAATAATCCGGATCTGAAAAGCGATTTAATTGAGTCTGTGATGGAAAAGCCTTATCCTTTAGTAGCTTTCGATATGCCTGTGGAGCGTTTGAGCAGTTATATCTCAAAAGAAACAGGTGCTGTTATTAGTAAGGATGAAAGCGGCACGCTACACATTGTAACTAAGTACGATATCATTCAAAGCCTTTCAAAATAAGGCATTAGTTATTTTACGATTTATTTATAAAAGCCGTTTTAATAGTATTTACGCCGCCTTCATTGAAGTGTGGCGTTTTTTGTTTCATAAACTCCACAATTTGAGTAAGTAATTTTACGAATGTTAGTATAGTAACATTTACCTGACTATTATTGAGTAAATACTCTTGCACCTGTATTTACTTCATTTTAATAAAAGAGAAGATTTGCTCTTGTATACACTTATAAAAGGGTTCATCTTTGTATAAGAAGTTGGTTGATAAAGATCAGTTATCAATCACAATCCAAGAATCATGAAAAAACCAAAAAGTTGTTCTTAATATCCTTTAAAAAAAAATAGAAAAACTTTAAAAAATTCAATATCAATCAACTTCTATTTTACGCTCTTTGAATACCTCTGAAAACACAAAAAAAATGAAATCGTAAGATTTCTTAGAATATAATTTGAATATCTTATTCCTATGAAAACCGAAATATCCCGCATATGCTTTTTAAAAAGGCGATGATTGCGAAAACTTAAACCCAATATTCTGCTTATGCTGTTAAAAGCGATGATAGCAAATTGAAAAAACCGAAAAAACCAATGTCCTTGCTTATGCTGTAAAAAGCGATGATTGCAAAATTGAAAAACCAAAAAAACCAATGTCCATGCTTATGCTGTAAAAAGCGACGATAGCAAAACAAAGTGTCCAATTATCCTGCTTATGCTATAAAAAGCGATGATAGCAAAATTAAAAAACCAAAAAAACAATGTCCATGCTTATGCTGTAAAAGGCAACGATAGCAAAACAAAGTGTCCAATTTTCCTGCTTATGCTATAAAAAGCGATGATAGCAAAATTAAAAAACCAAGCCAATACCTGCTCAAACTGCCAACGACGGTCGAAAGCAAAAAAACTTTAAAAACACGAATCCTAAAAAAAATGCTTATGCTGCTAACCACGGCGATGATAGCGAAAAACCAAATCACTGAAACCGGAATATTATTTAACTGAATAAAAAATTCAGATTAAAATCTTTCTGTGAAAACCGGAAACGTATCGTTGGTACAAAACATTACTTCCACCGTGCTTATATAAAACAAAGTATGGTGGAAGTTTTTTTATTAAAAATCAGAGTGTATTTTTAGTTATGTTTCTTAACAATTCCTCTACCGCACTCCCCCAAAGAATTATTTCCCTCGTTCCATCAATTACTGAACTTTTGTTTGATTTACAACTATTCAACGAAACTGTTGGTATAACCAAATTTTGCGTTCATCCTGCAGAGTGGCATCAAACCAAAGAAAAAATTGGCGGTACAAAAAACCTTCATCTTGAAAAAATAAAAAGTTTACGTCCTGATCTGATTATTGCTAACAAGGAAGAAAATAAAAAAGACCAAATAGAAACTTTAGCCGATCTCTTCCCCGTTTATCTCACAGATATTTGTACTTATGAAGATGCTGTAAATATGATTGGTCATATTGGTAATATCACTTCAAAAAATACAGAGTCGCTAAAAATAGTTGATGCTATTGAAGAAGGTTTTCATTCAATTAAAAAACCATCTCAACATATTAATACTGCATACTTTATCTGGAGAGATCCTTTCATGACAATTGGTTCTGATACTTTTATTGATAATCTAATGGACAAGATTGGATTGAAGAATGTATTTGATCATTCTGAAAGGTACCCACAAGTAACTTTTCAAGATATTATTACTGCAAACCCTCAATTGATTTTACTCTCCTCAGAACCCTACCCTTTTAAAACAAAACACATTAATGAAATACAAAAACATTTGCCTGCAGCGGAAATACTTTTAGTAGATGGCGAAATGTTTAGTTGGTACGGTAGTAGGATGAAATATATGCCAGTATACTTTAATAATTTGCTCACAAAAATCGGTGGACTTACCCTCCTGAACGGATGTAATTAATGACTGTACTTTCATACATTTGTAAAAAAACATCCTATGAGTAAATATGGTTCAGGCGTTTTATATGGCGCAGCTTTGGAGGCTTTGTACAACGATGCAAAAGACAACCAGTTTGCCTTACCGGCAGTAAACACTATCGGCACCAATACAATTAATGCAACTTTAGAGGCCGCTGCCAATGTAAATTCCCCCGTAATCATACAATTTTCTAACGGCGGTGCACAGTTTATTGCAGGTAAAGGAATGCCAAATGATAATTTACAGGGTAATATTGCGGGTGGAATTTCGGGCGCATTACACATACACAACGTTGCCAAATATTACGGCGTACCGGTTGTATTACATACAGACCATGCTTCAAAAAAATGGTTGCCTTGGGTGGGCGGTTTGGTAGATGCAGGTGAGCAGTTTTACAAAGAAAAAGGACAGCCACTTTTTAGTTCTCATATGCTTGATCTTTCTGAAGAACCTATTGAAGAAAATATTGCTACATCAGTAGAATTTTATAAGCGTATGGCGCCGCTTGGCATGAGCATAGAAATTGAATTAGGAGTAACAGGTGGTGAGGAAGATGGAGTGGACAACAGCGATGTTGATAATGACAAATTGTATACGCAACCAGAGCATGTTGCTTACTCATATAAAGAACTTAGTAAGGTTGGAAAGTTATTCACTATTGCTGCTGCTTTTGGTAATGTACACGGCGTTTATAAATCAGGCAATGTGCAGCTTACACCCGTGATACTTAAGAACAGTCAGGATTATATTGAAAGAGAATTTAAAACCGGACCTAAGCCTGTTTACTTCGTATTCCACGGTGGTAGTGGTTCTCCTCAACATCAAATAAGAGAAGCAATTGGTTATGGTGCAATAAAAATGAATATTGATACTGATTTACAGTGGGCTTTTTGGGATGGCATTTTAGAAAACTATAAAAAAAACGAGGGCTATTTGCAAGGCCAATTAGGAAATCCAGAAGGTGCAGATTCTCCAAATAAAAAACATTACGATCCACGGGTTTGGTTAAGAAAAGCAGAAGAGAGTTTTATTAAAAGATTAGAGATTGCTTTTGATGATTTGAATTGCATAAACAGGAATGCATAATTGGTAGGCCAAAATATACAATTATCATTTTTTTTGCAAAAGAACTCGCTTTAAAATTAAAATAAATGAAGAAAGAAGAAGATTTTGACGCTATACTTTCAGGAGAAAGTGAAGAAGGAAATGTTCATAAAAGCAGTTGGTTTAAAAGAATTAAAAAAGGTATTTTAACATCAACTAAAGATAAAAAAGATGCACCTGAAGGACTTTGGGAAAAATGCCCGGAGTGTAAATACACCTGCACTGTTTCTGATTTAGAAGAAAATAATTATGTGTGCCCAAAATGTGATTATCACCACAGGATAGGAAGTGATGAATACTTCGATATCATTTTTGATGATGGATTACATGGTGAGCTTTTTGCAAATATAAAATCCAAAGACTTTCTTGGTTTTGTAGATTTGAAACCTTACGGAAAGAGGCTTGAAGACACTTACAAGAAAACGGACATTCACGATTCTATAACTGTTGCTCACGGCAAAGTAAAAGAGCACGACCTGGTAATTGCCTGCATGGATTTTGAATTTATTGGCGGAAGTTTAGGTAGTGTAATGGGCGAAAAAATAAGCAGAGCATGTGATTATTGTATGCAGCACCGCATACCATTTATGATCATCAATAAAAGTGGTGGGGCACGCATGATGGAGAGTGCCTTTTCACTGATGCAACTTGCCAAAACTTCGGGTAAACTTCATCAACTTGCTGAGGCAAAAATCCCTTATATTTCTTTGTGTACTGATCCAACTTTTGGTGGTACAACTGCTTCTTTTGCTATGTTAGGCGATATTATTTGTGGTGAACCTGAAGCTTTGATTGGCTTCGCAGGTCCAAGGGTTATAAAGGAAACAATTAAAAGAGATTTACCAGCCGGATTTCAACGAAGTGAATTTTTATTAGAGCATGGCTTTTTAGACTTCATCATTCATAGAAATAATCTAAAAAATAAATTGGCTGAACTGCTAGTAACATTCAAAAATTAAGCAAAGGCTCCTAATTATTAGGAGCCTTTTTTCATTCAATTGAAGACGTTATTATTTACTAAGCCCTGCAATAAAATTAATGGTAAGTGCCACCACAAAAGTATTCAGTAGAAAGGAGATTAAGCCATGCAGTAAAACCAGCCGCCGCATTTTTTTATCGGTTATTTCTACATCAGATACCTGGAAAGTCATCCCTATTACAAAAGAAAAATAAGCAAAGTCTAAATAGTCAGGTTTATTATCTTCGGGAAATGACAAACCTTCTTGATTTTCCTTCTTTTCTGTAAGGTCATTGTCGTAATACATGTGGGCGTAATGAAATGTAAGTATGGTATGCACCAAAAACCAGGAAAGCAATATCGAAAAAAAGCAAATAATTACTTTGAGCATTTTATGCTCTTCCTCATCACCAGACGAAACGACAAGCAGCAGAACCGTTCCCATGGCTGCAAAAGAAGCAACAATGGTAAATATCAACACAAACATTCGGGATCCATCTTCCTCTTTCGCCATTTTCTTTAATTGCTCCACTTTGCGGGTACACATTACTATCCACGATGTGATGATGTAGCTGAAAGCAAAGCCGCACCAGGTAGAAATAATGTCAAGCAACGTATTGTGATTTGTGTGCTGGATAACAAAAAAAACAATTGCTGCCACCACCACACTCAACGAAATGCGTTGCAGAGGATGCATACGTGACAATAAATTTCCATTTTCTAACTCGGCCATTTGATTTGATTTTTATTGAAGTTAAAAATTTATTGGCTCAAAAATTCTAATAAATTAACTTAGGTGTTAGTTTTTTATCTTTGGCAAAACAGCAAAGTGGAACTGAATAATAAAAAGGCTTACTACGAATATTTTTTTGAAGCTACATATACGGCCGGCATTGTATTGCAAGGCACAGAAATAAAATCTTTGCGAACAGGCAAAGCGAGTTTTAATGATAGCTATTGCATTTTTGACAGAGGCGAATTATATGTAAAAAGTCTTCACATATCTGAGTATGCATTTGGCACATATGCCAACCACGAACCACTGCAGGAACGCAAACTTTTGCTCAACAAAAAAGAGCTTAAAAAACTGGAAGAAAAAAGCAAAGAGAAAGGTTACAGCATCATCCCACTTAAAATTTTTATAAATGAAAAGGGGCTTGCAAAAATGGATATTGGTCTTGGAAAAGGAAAAAAACATTTTGACAAAAGAGAGACTATTAAGACGAGAGAAAACGACAGAGAATTAAAAAGAAATTACGGGCTTTAGAAATATTGAGATGTAAAATGTGACACAAGACAAGATAGAGCAGACTGTAGATTACTTGAACTCTCCAACCCAATTACCAATTACAAATTTCCCTCTACCTACTTTTTAATTCCTACTACCCACTCGCCCTCTAACATTCGCTCAAACTAATTGGAATATTAACTGCAAGCCCACCATCTGCCGTTTCTTTGTATTTACTATTCATATCCAAAGCAGTGTCCCACATCGTTTTGATGACGCCATCCAAACTCACTTTAGCAAAATCAGGTGTACTCTGTAAAGCAAGCTGACAGGCAGTTATAGCCTTTATCGCACCCATTGTATTTCTTTCTATACAAGGTATTTGTACCAATCCGCCAATCGGATCACATGTCATACCAAGGTGATGTTCCATAGCGATTTCAGCCGCCATTAAAACCTGCCTTTGAGTACCACCGAGGCTTTCAGTAAGCGCCGCTGCTGCCATAGCGCTGCTTACACCAATCTCCGCCTGGCACCCGCCCATGGCTGCGGAAATAGTTGCACCTTTTTTAAAAATACTTCCAATTTCAGATGCCGTGAGTAAGAATTTTATAATTTTATCATCGTCATTTCCATCACAAAAAATAATAAAATATTGTAGCACTGCCGGTATAACTCCCGCTGCACCATTTGTTGGTGCTGTCACTACCCTTCCGAAAGATGCATTTTCTTCATTCACCGCAAGGGCAAAACAACTCACCCAATCTAATATATAATTAAATCGATGACCTCCTGCTAAGATTACATCCAACCATTCATTGTAATTGCTGTAAGGTTTATTTTGTAACAATCTTTTATTTACATCGAATGCACGACGTTTTACATTTAAACCACCGGGCAAATAACCCTGTGTGTGACAACCACGGTACATACATTCTTTCATCACACGCCAAATTTCTAACAGCCCTTTTTTAGTTTCCAATTCACTTCTCCAAGCAATTTCATTTTCCATTACTATCTCGTGTATTGCCATGCCCGTTTTACGGCACCAATGCAATAATTCATCCGCAGTATTTACCGGAAAAGGAAGAGACACATCCTCAGACGAATCCATTTTTTTCGGATCATTGGCGACCACTTCTTGAACCACAAATCCTCCACCTATTGAATAATAAGTTTCTGCAAACTTATTACCATCATTTAATGAAACAAGAAAAGTAAGTGCGTTTGGATGATACGGGAGCGTTTCTGTAAAAAGAAATTCAATATCATCCGATGGAATAAAATCTATTTCATGCCTTCCTGCAAGCAATAATTTATGCATGTTGTTAATATCTGCAATTTTTGCATCAATATTTTGAACATCAAAAGTTACAGGATCATCTCCACTTAGCCCCAACTGAACAGCAATTGCAGTACCATGTCCAACACCGGTTTTGGCCAAAGAACCATAAAGCAAAACCTCAATAGCATTTACACTATTTAAAATATTTTTTTGTTCCAGTTTTTTTGTAAATAACTGTGCTGCACGCCATGGCCCTAAAGTATGGCTGCTGCTTGGACCTACGCCAATTTTAAACATATCAAAAACTGAAATGGACTCGTGACTCACAAAAAAATTTTAGTAAAAAAGGCTCTGAAAAATTCAGAGCCCAAAGTAGTTTAAAGAAATCAAATTATTGAACAGATCGCACTGTTATTACAAACTTTAAGTAAGAATTTGCAGGTATTGGTCCAGATGCTCGAGCACCGTAACCAAGTGATGGTGGAATATATAAAGTTACATTTCCACCCGCTTTAACAAGTGGTAAAACGACCTGCCAGCCTGTTATTAAATTATTTAAACTAGTGACAAGGGGTTGGCTAGGTTGAGATGCGTCAAACTGCGCTCCGTCCGTAGTTCCGTTAATTAATTTACCCACATAATCAACAGTGATAGTTGAGCACAAATTTGGGGAAGTGCCTGAACCTTGTGTGGAAATAACATAATACATTCCGTTTTTTTCACTTGCTGTAATACTATTGGCAGTTAAATAATTTTGCAGATAAGCACTCTCTGCCGCAGAAGCAGATGTTGTTGGCGCTGTAGATTTACATCCCTCATCTTTTTTGCAACCTAAAAAACCTATTACCAAAAACGCAATTGCATAGAACCATTTTTTCATTTGTATTTATTTTTATTAATTGTTAAGAGTATTATTTGTAGGTAATGGCTGCATCTGCTCCATTTTTTTCTCCTTATATTTTATTTCCTTGTAAAGTTGTTCATTCATCTCCCATTTAAAATGCATTCTGGTAAATGCGTAAAAAAATATTGCGATAAAAACTGCAATGGTTACTACCAAAAAAGTTTCAGGAGATGTTTTTGAAATTTTTGTATACCACTCAGGTAAAAAAAGATATACACACGCAATCAGCAAAAGAATTGGGAGGCCAAACATACAAGCCATGGGCAATCCGCGTAGGAGCTTGCTAATAAATGAGCTATGCAATTCTTTGTTTTTTTCCCAAAAAGTTATAAACCTACTTTCATCATCGGTGAGCATGTGGCAAAAATAATTGAATTTAATCGTTTGCTTGGCTATATTCTTATTTACTTGTAGGTTTGTCAATTATATTTTTTAAAAGGATAACAAAGCATTGATGAAAACGGAGCAACTGATAGTTCAATACCTGTATAGCAACAAAAAAGTAACACTTCAAGATATTGGCGAGTTTAATATAGCATCAGAAATAAATATACCCGAAGACAGCGACAAGGATATTGTTTTACCTGCAGATTCTATACAATTTATTTACGACCCTAAGGCACCTGTTGATGATGGGTTAGTAGCTTTTATTATGGAAAGTACCCGTAAAATAAAACCGCTTGCTTACTCCGATCTTGAATCGTTCATCATTTTAAATAAGCAGTTTTTAAATATTGGGAAACCCTTGGTTTTTGAAGGCATGGGCACTTTGCAAAAAACGCAGGGAGGTGATTATGCCTTTACTCAAGCAGCCACATCGCATGTTATTACAGAGGAAATGCCGAAGATAATAACTGAAAAGCTGAAGGAAAAAATAAGTTTCGCTACACCCCAAAAAGAAAAAAATACAACAGGCAATAAAAGTTTAATGTGGGGAATACTTGCTCTTATAATTATATTAGTAACCGCCGCCGCAGTATATTTTTACAACAAAAGTGGCAAGGATGAAACTGTTGCAACCACTTCAGAAAATGCTATTACAGACACTTTACCAATTCCAAAAAAGGATACTATTGCAGTACAAAATACAGCTATGGCTGCTACCACATCTGCAAAAGACAGCAATACTTTTTATGTTGTAATAAAAGAATACAATGATTTAGGTACTGCTGATAAAAGCTTAAAAAGGTTCATTAGTTTTGGCAATAATGTTGCCCTTTCTACAAAAGATTCTGTAACGTATAAATTGAGAATGCCATTTATGAGACCACTTACAGACACATTGAAAGTGAAAGATTCTCTATCCAAATTTTTTCAGGCAAAAGCCTATGTAGAATTGCCTTAGTATAGTTTAGTGTTCAACCAAAATAAATCAACAAAAAGTCTTCTATTAAAGGAGACTTTTTCGGTTTTATGTATTATATATTTCCTGTAAGGAAAAATAGCAAGTTGCCATTAAATAACTTCCAAACGAATACTGCCAATGAAGTTTATTACTATTATTTAAGCACGAAACTTTTAATTCCTATAATTATATAACTTACAATCTTTACAACCAACCAAAACTTTATGAAAAAACTTGCTATTTTTCTTTTTCTCTTCATGGTGCATTCAGCACTGTTTGCACAGGATTTAAGTTATTATTTACCGGATAGTGTTACTTACAACAAGGCGATACCGACGCCAAAAGATATTATTTTTCATGAACCAGGAGAATGGCATGTAACCCACGATCGCTTGGTAAATTATATGAGAGCCATTGCTGCGGCAGCACCTGACAGAGTAAAGCTGGAAACAATGGGTTACACTTATGAGAACCGCCCACAAGTTCTACTAATCATTACTTCCCCAAAAAACCAGCAGCGGCTGGAAGAAATTAGGCAGCAGCATTTACTATTATCAGACCCAACAAAATCTGCAACTGTAAATATTGAGAACATGCCGATAGTGGTATATATAGGACATTCAATACACGGAAACGAACCAAGTGGTGCAAATGCAAGTTTGGTAAGTGCATATTATCTTGCAGCAGCGCAAGGCAAACAAATAGATGAATTACTTGATAATGTTGTCATATTATTTGATCCCTCTTTTAATCCCGATGGACTGCAACGCTTTTCAACTTGGGCCAACCAACACAAAAGTAAAAATTTAGTAAGCGACCCTAACTCAAGGGAATTTAATGAGGTTTGGCCTGGAGGTAGATTTAATCATTATTGGTTTGATCTTAACCGTGATTGGTTGCCTGCGGTGCATGTTGAAAGCCAGAACAGACTAGCGTGGTTTCACAAATGGAAACCAAATATTTTAACCGATCACCACGAGCAAGGCAGCAATGCAACCTTCTTTTTTCAGCCAGGTGTATCCTCAAGAGTTAATCCATTAACCCCGCAAAAAAACCAGGAACTGACAAGTAAACTTGCAAAATTTCATGCTGCATTTTTAGACCGAATTGGTTCTTTATATTTCACTAAAGAAAATTACGATGACTTCTATTATGGTAAGGGATCTACTTACCCTGATATAAATGGCGCAATTGGTATTTTGTTTGAACAGGCCTCTTCACGTGGACATTTACAACAAACAACTAATGGTTTATTAAGCTTTCCATTCACCATAAAAAATCAGTTTACTACAGAATTGTCTACGTTGGAAGGTGCAAAAGTTTTAAGAAAAGAATTTTTGCAATGGCAAAAAGATTTTTACAAAGAAGTTCTTGTTGATGCAGCCTCAGACCCTGTAAAAGCGTATGTTTTTGGCGATAAAAATGATAAGGCTAAAACCTTTCATTTTTTACAAATGCTGCAAAGGCAACAGATAGATGTGTATGGCTTAAGTTCAAACGTAAAAGCTGATGGCAGTGAGTTTGAAAAAGATGGTTCTTATATCGTCCCCGTAAATCAAACTCAATACAAGGTTATAAAAACAATTTTTGAAAAAACATTGAAGTATAAAGACAGTTTATTTTATGATATTACATCATGGACAATGCCACTTGCTTTTGGCTTACCATCGGCTGAATTAAATGCGACTCAATACAACATTAATCTTCAAAGCGAAAAAATAAGTCCGGTCGTTTTTCCTAAACAAACTGTGATTGGAAACAAAAGCAAAAACGGTTATTTGATTCAATGGGAAGGCTTGTATGCACCGGCAGCATTGTACGAATTACAATCAAACGATGTTTTCACGAAAGTAGCCGGCAATAAATTTTCAATAAATATAAACGGAGTATCAAAGAATTTCAATTACGGCACCATCATTATTCCGGGTCAATTGCAAACAGTAAACGCTGATAAAATATTCGAATTGCTCAATAATATTGCTGCAAAATATGGAGTGAATATTTATAGTGTACAAACAGGAAATGTGAACAGTGGCAGCGACCTTGGCAGCAGCAAAATGTTACCATTAACAAAACCAGAAATAGCAATGATAGTTGGCACAGGAGTTAATGCAACTGATGCAGGTGAAGTATGGCATTTGCTGGATCAACGAATGAACATTCCTGCATCGCATTTAGAAGTATCAATGTTTAACCGCATTGATTTGAATAAATACAATAGCATCATAATGGTTGGTGGTAATTATCCTGATTTGAATAAAGAGAAATTAAAAACTTGGGTTCAGGCAGGTGGAACTTTGATACTGACTGAAGAAGCAGTTACATGGGCTGCACAAAATGGCATAAGTGACGTTAAGTTTAAAAAAGCAAAATCACCGGTAGACAGTCTAGAACGAGTTACTTATGTTGACAAAGAACAAATTGATGGCGCACAACAAATAGCAGGAGCTATTTTTGGTGCCGATGCAGATTTGACTCATCCGCTGGCTTTTGGTTACAACCAAAAAACCATCAGTCTTTTTAAAGCCAATAAGGTTTTTATGGAAAAAAGTAAAAACCCATATGCCACACCTTTTTATTATGGAAGTAAGCCGTTGCAAAGTGGTTGGGTAAGTAAGCAAAATGAAGATGCTATAAAAAATTCTGCAGCCGTAATCGTAAATACGATTGGTACGGGGCGAGTAATAAGTATTGCTGATGATCCGAATTTTAGAGCTTTTTGGTTGGGTGGGACAAAGTTGTTTATGAATGCACTTTTTTTTGGTAGAATTATTGATGCGTCAAGCGGCAGAACTGGTGTGGAATAAATGATGGGTATTATTGATAATATATCAAGGTTTTTTAAAGTAGTATTTACCAACATTTCATAATGACAATGTTGTAGTTTTATTTTTTGTTCTCTCAATTATATTCAATGGAATTTATAGATTATTACAATGTGCTAGGGTTACAGAAAACTGCAACTGCTGATGAAATAAAAAAAGCTTACCGCAAACTTGCCAAACAATTCCATCCTGATGCAAACCCGGATGATGCAACAGCGAAGAAAAAATTTCAACAGATAAATGAAGCGAACGAAGTGCTGAGTGACCCTGAGAATAGAAAGAAATTTGACAAGTATGGCAAAGACTGGCAGCACAGCGAAGCCTTTGAACAGCAGGCCAGGCAGCAACAGCAATATGGGCAACAGTTTGGTGGTTTTGAAAATGAGGGTGGATTCTCAGATTTTTTCTCATCGATGTTTGGCGGTGGCGGTGGTGGAAGGCGCAGTGCCGGTAGGCAAAAAGGTCAGGATACAAATGCGACATTTCAATTAAACCTTACGGATGTTTTTAAAACGCATCAGCAGACCATTACGGTAAATGGAAAAAATATTAGAATTACAATACCAGCTGGTGTAGAAAATGGACAAGTGATAAAACTTAGGGGTTATGGACAGGCTAGTCCAAACGGTGGTACCACCGGAGATTTGTTTCTCACATTTAAAATAAACAACGATACCTTTTTTAAAAGGGTTGGCAACGATTTGCAGATAACGCAGGAAATTGATCTGTATACTGCTGTGCTTGGTGGCGATGCTAATTTGAATACACTACATGGCAAACTAAAATTAAAAGTAAAACCAGAAACACAAAACGGAACAAAAATTCGTGTGAAAGGCAAAGGCTTTCCGGTTTACAAACAGGATGAAACCTTTGGAGACTTATATGTCACTTACAACGTGAAACTTCCAACCGGTTTAACTGAAAAAGAATTGGAGCTTTTTAACGAATTAAAAAAGCTGAGTGAAAATTAGATAAACAGATAATTTTAAAAAAAGTGAGGCATTGTCCTCACTTTTTTTGTGTGTGTGAACAATCTTTTACCATTTAATTAAAAATTTATTAAACTAACGTTTGGTTTTATCAAACAATTGTTTAGTTTTGCATTTTAATTGATACATGGAAGTAAAAGATAAAAAGAGGCATATTTTAGAATCAGCAGAGAAACTCTTTGCTGTGAAAGGCTTTGAGGCTTCTACTGTCCGGGACATAGCTGATGAAGCGGGCGTAAACCTCGCTATGATCTCCTATTATTTTGGAAGCAAGGATAAAATGATGGAGAGTCTTTTTCACGAAAGAATGATTAATACGAAGTTGAAAGTGCAGCAACTTTTAAGCAACGAACACATCTCCCCTTTTGGAAAAGTAGAAATAATGTTGGATGAGTACATTAAAAAAGTTATAGAAAATCAGGCTTTCTATAAGATTTTACTCTGTGAGCAGGTGATGAAAAAGAACCCTGAGATAATAAAAATGCTAAGGGAACTAAAAATGGAATACGCCGCCATGTTTACAGAATTGGTGAAAGAAGGTCAGAAGAAAAAGGTTTTTAAGAAACATGTAGATGTGGTGTTAGCACTTAACACAATGACGGGTACTGTAACTCAAATCATAATCAATAAAGACTATTATTTAGAGTTTAATAACCTCGAAAATTTACAGGAAGATGAATTAAAAAAAGTTCTCCACTGCAAACTATACGATCATTTAAAAAATATTTTTAAAACAATTCTTGGATATGAATCATAAAATAAGAACGACACTCCTTTATATTTTAGGTTTTGTGGTTATACAATCACCGTTACATGCGCAGACAAAGCAAAAGATAACGCTGCAGCAGGCAATTGATTTAGCGATAAAGAGCAGCAATAATTTAAAGATTGCCGACTCCAAAGTTTTACAGGCAAGTGCTGATTTGCAAGAGGCAAAAGACAGAAAATTACCCAATGCGTCAGTTTCGGCGAGTTATGTACGATTAAGCAGTGCGAACATTGATTTAAAATCTTCACAAAACAATAATCGTCCGGCACCAAAAGTTAACCAGGCAGCCTATGGAATTGCCAATGTGACCATGCCATTATATGCTGGTGGCCGAATTAGATATGGAATTGAATCGGCAGAGTATCTTGAAAAAGCTGCAAGGCTGAACGTTGAAAATGATAAAGAGGCAGTGGTATACAATACAATTCTGGCATATACAAATTTATATAAATCGGCTAAAACTGTTGATGTAATAAAAGAAAATTTAAATACATCTGTACAAAGAGATTCGCTGTTTTCGAGACTGGAACAAAATGGCATTTTAGCAAGAAATGATTTATTAAAAGCGCAACTAACAACTTCTAATATTGAATTAAGCCTACTCGATGCAGAGAATAATTATAACATAGCCAATATAAACATGGCGTTGTTATTGGGGTTACCAGAAAATACATTAATTGAAGTTGATAGCAATTTTGTAAATGCTACGCAAGAAATAAAGCCATTTATTGAAATGCAAAATCTGGCCCTTCAAAACAGGAAAGATGTACAGGCAATAGAGTTTCAAAAAAAGGCAGCAGCTGTTGGCGTAAAGGTTGCAAAATCTGAAGCGTACCCCACGATCGCACTAACTGGCGGTTATATTGCTGCTGATATTCCAAAATTACTAACAGTTACAAATGCAGTAAACATAGGCCTTGGCGTTCAATATAACATTGCTTCATTGTGGAAGAACAATACAAAACTTACACAAGCAAGGGCAAGAGAAGTACAACTAAATGCGACAGAATCTTTAATAAATGATGGCATTAAACTACAGTTAAATAAAGATTATCAGAATTATCTTTTTGCACAAAAAAAGATTGACGTGTACGAAAAATCTATTGTGCAGGCAACAGAAAATTATAGAATTACTAAGAATAAATACGACAACAATCTGGTTACGATAACAGATTTGCTTGAAGCGGATGTATCGTTACTGCAGGCAAAATTAAACGCAAGTGTAGCAAAAGCTGATGCGGCATTGGCATTCAACAAAATTTTATCAACAACAGGAACTTTATCAAAATAAAAAAATAGAAAATGGCAACAGTAACAACTGAAGAAAAAACAACCGCACCAAAGAAAAAGAATTTTGTATTCCCTATTGTACTGATTCTGCTTGTTGGCGGTGGTCTGTGGTTTGGACTTACAAAATATTTTCATGGACAAAAACATGAAGAAACAGATGATGCCCAAGTAGAGGCAAATATCAGCCCTGTTATTTCGAAAGTATCGGGTTATGTGGCAGATGTGAAAGTAGAAGATAATCAATATGTAAAAAAAGGCGATACGCTTATAGTGCTTGACCAGCGTGATTTACGTATTGTTTTGCAACAGGCTGAAGCTGCTCTTGCAACATCTAAAAGTAATTTGAGTGCCGCACAGGCAACGGCAAATGCAGCTAGCCAAAATATTAATTCTACGAGAGCAGCAATACAAACGGCTTCTGCACAAATAGAAGTTGCAAGGATAAATGTAAACCGTACTTCGCAGGATTTACAGCGCTATGAAAATTTAATAAAAGATCATTCTGTAACGCAACAACAATATGAGCAGGTTTTGGCTGCAAAACAAACAGCCGAAAAACAACTACAGGTTTTAATTGATCAACGCAATCAGGCATCAGTGCAAACTGGCGTCGTATCATCGCAAAGTGCAGCGGTTTCACAACAAGGTGGTATTGCAGCCTCTGTAATAAAACAAAGAGAAGTAGATGTTGAAAATGCAAAATTGAATCTTTCTTATACGATCATAACTGCTGCTGAAAGTGGTTTAGTAGCTAAAGTGCCGGTTCAAAAAGGACAATTTCTTCAAGCGGGTGCTTTATTATTTAGTATTGTATTGAGTGATGAAAAATGGATAGTTGCAAATTTTAAAGAAACACAGTATAACAAAATGCTGGAAGGGCAGAAAGTAACGGTGCATGTAGATGCAATTCCTAACCATGATTTTGATGCAGTGCTAAGTTCATTTTCTCCGGCTACAGGATCCCGGTTTGCATTATTACCTGCAGATAATGCGAGTGGAAATTTCGTAAAAGTAGTGCAACGTTTACCTGTAAAAATAGATTTTACAAATAAAGCAGACACACTTATAAAAAAATTAAGAGCCGGTATGAACGTGAATGTGGATGTGCATTTGAAATAGTTTTGGTTTTTTACAAGAACTAAATAACAACGATAATAAAATGGAAGCTTCTTCAAAAACTATAAAATTACAACCGCCTTTAAAAGGTGGGTTAGCAGATCCGAATGCACTAGTCGTATATGGTGCAACCCGTGTAATAGTTACGCTTACTGCAATACTTTGTGCGCTCCTTGAAATTGTAGATACTACTATTGTGAATGTGGCGCTGAACGACATGCGTGGAAACCTTGGTGCTACGCTTACTGAGGTTGGTTGGGTTGTAACTGCATATGCTATTGGTAATGTAATTATAGTACCAATGACGAGCTGGCTTTCACAGCAATTTGGTCGTAGAAACTATTTTGCAGCCTCTGTTATTTTATTTACCATCTGTTCATTTTTATGTGGTAATGCAACAAATATTTGGGAATTGGTGGGGTTTAGGTTCTTGCAAGGGCTTGGTGGCGGTGCTTTGCTTGTTACTTCTCAAACAATTATTACAGAATCTTACCCGGTTGAAAAGCGTGGTATGGCGCAGGCTATTTATGGGCTTGGTGTTATTATCGGTCCTACACTCGGCCCACCACTTGGCGGTTATATTGTTGAAAATTTTAGTTGGCCTTACATATTTTACATTAACCTTCCTATAGGCGTTGTGGCTACATTGTTAACCTTGCAATTTGTAAAGAGCCCTGTGTACGCAGCAAAAAAATTAATAAATGAAATTGATTGGCTGGGTATAGGTTTACTGGCGGTAACTGTTGGTTCATTACAATATGTTTTAGAGCGTGGGCAAGAAGATGCATGGCTCGAAAGCCCGATTATATCGGCATTAATTGTTACAGCGGTATTAGGATTTTTCTTTTTTATATGGAGAGAACTTAGATACAAAAACCCAATTGTTGATCTACGTGTTTTAAAAAATGGCAACCTACGGATAGGAACCATCATGAGTTTTATA
>JBBREY010000021.1:0-32283 GCA_038225275.1 Chitinophagales bacterium
ATCCAAAGCCGGTAATTTCATCCAATAATTGACAGTCCCTCCATCAAACCATCTGCTTTAGAATACTCCATTCATCATAAAGCACCCGTAATTTGTAATTCGTAATTCGTAATTTAAATTTAATAACCTTCCTATCCTCAATCCTCCCCTCCCTTAAAACTGAAAATAAATAAAAGAACTGCTACTCTCCTGGCTCAGTATAAGCAATACAAGCATGGCGCTCCATATAAGTCCCAATAACCACCAGGGTAGTTTTTCAGCAACGCCCAATACCCTTCGGTTTCTCATGTACCAGTGTGTGCCCAACATACAAAGTATAATGATAGCTACTTTTAAAATGCTCAGGTTGCTTAAAAGCACAGCTCCGTTGTGCACGCCACCAAACATGGCAGACAGCAATCTCCATGCACCCGTAAAATCTGGCGCCCTAAAAAATACCCAGGTAACATTTACAAGGAAAAAAGTAAAAAGTGCATATAAAAAATTGGCCGATGGCAGCGTCTTTAAAAACTTAGGTGCTCCAATACCACGCAGCGCAATAGGTGCATTGTGCATGTTACTTGGTTGCAGTCGCAGTTTCGGCTTCACATCCTGTATAAACTTTTCAGCCATCAGGTAAAAGCCATGCAGTGCGCCCCACACCACAAAGGTCCAGTTAGCGCCGTGCCACAGCCCGCCCAACAGCATCGTAATCAAAAGGTTTATATAGGTTCTAAAAGTACCCATACGGTTGCCGCCAAGCGGTATGTACAAATAATCTCGCAGCCAGGCAGATAAAGTAATATGCCACCGCCGCCAAAAATCGCTAAACCCCGTAGCGGCATAAGGGTACAAAAAGTTTTCGGGCAATACAAAACCAAGACAGGCAGCAACACCAATAGCGCAGGTACTATAGCCTGCAAAGTCAAAAAAGATCTGCCCGCTAAATGCAAGCACACCCATCCACGCATCCAATCCGTTGAGCGCTTCTTTTGCATTAAATACCGTGTTAGCAGGCCCTGCAAGCATACTGTCTGCAAGCACCACTTTCATAAACAGGCCAAGAGTTACAAGGAGCAATCCCTGCATAAGTTGTTTTCTGTTAGCAGTGCGGGGGCTTTCAAATTGCGGCACAAGTTGCGGCGGGCGCACAATAGGCCCGGCCACCAGGTGCGGAAAAAACGTTACAAACAACGAAAAGTCCAGCAACGACCGCACGGGCTCACTCTTCTTTTTATACATATCAATCGTGTAGCATAAAGTGGTAAAAGTGTAAAAAGATATGCCTGCCGGCAGAATAATGTTAGGCTTCGCAGGTTGGTAATGCATGCCAAGAGCATTTACAAGTGCAGTAAAGTTTTCCAGCAAAAAGCCCCCATATTTAAAAAAGCAAAGCATGCCCAGGTTACCACACAAGCTTAGTACAAGCAGCAGCTTCCGCTTATGTTTATTTGGTTCTGTGTAAAGGGCCCGCCCAACAAAATAATCTACAATAGTTGCCAGCCACAGCAGCAATATAAAAGGTGGGTTCCATGCAGCATAAAAAACATAACTCGCAAGCAACAGGTTTATCTTTTTTACTTTCCAGGGCAGTGGCAGGTTATGCAAAATAAGCATCAGTGCAAAAAATACCATAAAGGTGTAAGAGTTAAATACCATGGCAAATAAGTTTAAAAATTACAAGTGGTTAGTTAACAGCCAAAGGACTTTTCGCAAATTTCCAGCCTTTGTCCTTTTCAAGTATCAAGGCAAGGTTTCGGGTAAACACTACAGCATCCGCCTGTTTTAGGTGCGAAAACTCCGGACAAATAAAATGATCAATAGCAGGATAATCTTTAAAATGTATACCATTTACTCCCGTGCCCGCCAAAAGTTTTTCCCAATACACTGCTCGTGGAAAACCCTTTTGTTCTCCTTCCCAATAAGGCCCACTCGAAGGTGTTCTCACAAATATTACCTGCCCACCCCGCTCTTTTATAAGATCTACATCTTTGCGTATTGTTGCAATTATAGAGTCTCTTTTGGCGGGATTTGGTGGCGGCTCTTTGCTTATTTTCCGGTAAAAATCCCACAGCGTCTTCACCTGGTTTTGCAGAAACGTATCTTTTTCAAACTGTTCGGTCATTATATTTTGCCTGTCAAAACTTACCGGGTTAAAGTCCCGCGGGCATGGGTTTGGTAGCGCAAATACCCCTTTCCTTCTAGGCAATGGCAGCCCTTCAAGCATGGCCGTCAGCGATAGATGGTTTTTATCTAAAAATACGAGTCGCTCCTCAAGCTGCCTGTTCACCAAAAAACCAAAACGCTGCGCAGGTGTACGTTTCTTGTAATAAGCAATTCTTTCTGCAGGCTCGGTGGTATTGTTGGGCGATGTGGAAAAGAACAGCCCCTCAGTAACATCAATTACAAGCTTGCCTTTAAAATTTTTATCGGCTGCAAGGTCATCAAGTATTGGCAGCGGCGAGTTGCCTTCTATGGCAAGCTGTATGGCATGGTCGCCGGTAAGTTGTTGCCAGGTAGCAATATCCAGCGCAAATTTGTTACGAGATGACCCAATGAATACAGTAGCATCACCACTCGGTTCATAAACCATTGCACGCTTATCGGCCCACAATGCGGCGTCATCATCGTAAGAAATTTTTATACCCTTGCTGCGCAGATAAATTTCCCTGCCTATAAAAAAACTGGGTACAATTAGCAACATTAAAATCCCCGCTTTTGCAAAAGATGTTATCGGCATACGTATGTTTTAATTGGCTAAAAAATAAATAGAGTTTTATTGAATTAGCCGCCGCCATTACCGTTCTACAAATAGCTAATTATTTTACTAACCACTCTATAATTGCAAAATAAATATAATATATTGAATACTATACTATTTTTTTTAATATATTTTCGAAGGGGGATATCTGGATGCAGTTGCCTGAAGACTTTTCAGTTCTAAAATAATCTTCATCTTGAAACAAGGAACACGTTATCGGTTTAACTTAACAATTTGTGGTATAAAAATAGCCTATACTTTACCGTAAAATACTACACACAAATAAAATAGTATGAGCCAGGAGTCTAAAATTGCACAGTTAGGTATATTAAATATTCTCAATCAAATGAAGAACCCTTTAACCAATATTCGCCTATGTGTAGATATGCTGGAGAATGATAATTGTAGTGACGTTGCCAACTGCAACCACATCATTAAAACAAGTGCCATCAGTTTAGAGAATTCTATACGAGATCTTGTAACATCTTTCGCTGACCTTGGCGTAACAATTCATTTAGAAGCAGATAAAACTGAGTTTCATTCATTGTTGCAAGAATAATCACTACCCTTTAACCCATCCTAAAACGATGCGTTGCTTTACATTGGTTGTATCTGCTTGAATTTTTTTCTCGCTCATTTAAATTACCCGTTATGAAAACTCTTATCGGCTGTATTATCATATTTACAAATATTAATGCTGTTGCCCAATTACATTCAGGAACCCCTGCGGTTCAGTCAAAAGCGCAACCTGTTCCCAATGCTTCAACCAATGAAAAATCAGCACCGCCCCAGCGCATAAATATTCCAACAGCTGCAAATCCGGTTCCTCCTGTCTATCTGGGTGCAGAGGTAAGAGCAGTGATAATACCCCGCCAGCTTATAAATCCACCTACAACTGCATCAGGTACTCAACCCGTGCAAAAAGAACCGCTTTCTCCTGTAGAATCAACCAATGCTTTACAACCAAATCGCCCTCAAAGAGAAGAAGTTTCAAGAACAAACCCTCCTGTATCATTGCCGGTTACGCCACCTAACAGTAGCAATTACAATTCGAAAAATCAATACAGCCTCGGTGGACCCACTAAAATTCCATATAAAAAGTCCGTTTCAAAGACCACTAAAAAACGCTTACCTATAAAATCTGTTGCAGGCAAAAAAGTGGCGGCAAACAAAAAGCCCCGTTAATTAAACGGAGCCTTCTAACATAATTTATTTAATTGGTAAGTTCTATTTACCCTAAAGCAACTCTTTTAAATTCTGTCAATTTAAGATCTGCGCTTGTAGCTTTTAAATAATCTGCTACAGATTTAGCGTTGTCTTTTACAAAAGGCTGGGCCAATAAAGTATTGTCTTTTAAAAATTTATTTACTTTACCAAGTGCAATTTTCTCAGCCATTTCTGCAGGTTTTCCTTCTGCTTTAATCTGCTCGATAGCAATGTCTTTTTCACGAGCAATGGTTGCAGGGTCAATAGAAGATTCATCGATAGCTAGAGGATTCATTGCAGCAATTTGCATAGCCACATCTTTTCCTGCTTCGGCAGCTTCTTCTGTCATACCTACTAATACACCCATACGGTATGCACCATGTATATAGCTTGCAACATATTGTGCATCTACTCGTTCAAACTTTTGCAACTCTATTTTTTCACCAATTGCAGCAACTTTATCATTTATAACATCAGAAACCTTCGCACCGTTTATCTCAACATTTAAAAGCTCTTCTGCACTTTTTACATTGTTTGCAATAGCAGCATCAGCAATTGTTTGTGCAAATGCAACGAAATCTGCATTCTTACTAACAAAATCAGTTTCGCAACTAATACAAAGAACGATACCTGCTTTTTTATCTGCAGTTGTTTGTGCAATTACTACTCCTTCCTTCGCTTCACGGTCACTTCTTTTAGCTGCAACCTTCTGTCCTTGTTTGCGTAACCAGTCAATTGCTGCTTCAAATTCGCCGTTGCTTTCTACCAAAGCCTTGCGACAATCCATCATACCGGCTCCTGTTGCCTGGCGTAATTTATTTATATCTGCTGCTGTTATTGTTGCACTCATAATTGTAATAATTAAATGTTATCGGGTTTAATGTTAATTTAATTGAGGGATTAAATTTCAGTTTGAAACTTAATCCCTCAAATATTAAAATCCATTATCAAATAGTTTTTTAAAGACGGATACACTATCAAAATATCTCCGCTAAAGTCTTCTTCGTTGCCTCCATTCCGGGGAGTATAGGAGGGGCTGTTTTTACTTACCAGCTGGTCTTCTTCCACCTGCACCTGGTCCTGCTACTCTACGCTTTGGCGCACCACCTGGTCCACCTGCACCTGGGCCACGTCCACCACCACGTCTTCTATCATCACCACCGTCTTGCTTGTTTTCAAAACGTGCTGCTTTTGCTTCTGCACTTTCTTCTGTATCGTCGCTGTTATCTTCGTCTTTGTTGCTGTTGCGCTCTTCCAACCCTTCAGCAATAGCTGCAGTAATGTAGTTTACGATTATCGCAATAGATTTTGTAGCATCATCATTTGCTGGTATTGCAAAATCAACTTTGTTAGGATCAGAATTGGTATCAACCATACCAAAAGTACTGATGTTTAAACGCTTTGCTTCAGCCAAAGCAATGTGCTCGTGCCCTATATCTACCATGAACAAAGCAGATGGTACACGGCTAATGTTAGCAATACCGCCCAATACTTTCTCCATCTTTTCTTTCTCACGGGTAAGCTCCAAACGCTCTTTTTTATTTAAGTTTTCTGCGCTACCATCACCAAGCATTTTTTCGATGCTCTGCATTTTCTTAACACTCTTACGAACAGTATTAAAATTGGTAAGCATTCCACCTAACCAACGCTCTGTTACGAAAGGCATGTTCACACGCTTTGCGCTCTCTTGTACTATTTCTTTTGCTTGCTTTTTAGTAGCAACAAACATAATTTTTTTACCACTGCGTGCTACAGCCTTTAATGCCGCTGCTGCTTCCTGTAAACCTTCTACAGTTTTATTAAGATCGATAATGTGAATACCTTTCTTTTCTGCAAAAATGTATGGAAGCATTTTAGGATTCCACTTTTTCTTTAAATGACCAAAGTGAACGCCTGCTTCAAGTAACTGCTGTTGTAAGGAAGTGTTATTTTCCATTGTATATTATTAAAGTATTTTTTAAAAATTGTGAAACTTGATAAAACACAAAATCTTGTGTCTATAATCTTGTGTCTTATATCTTTCCTATTAACGCTTGCTAAACTGGAATGATTTTCTTGCTTTTTTACGACCTGGCTTCTTACGCTCTACCACACGAGAATCACGTGTTAAGAAACCTGCTGCCTTAAATATTGGACGATACTCAGCATTTACTTCTAGCAATGCACGAGCTATTCCTAATTTTGCTGCTTCTGCCTGTCCTTTCACACCACCACCGGTAGCATTAATTACCACGTTAAACTTATCAATAGACTCGATAGATTTAAGTGGAGCTTCTACTTGGTTTTGTAGGTAGATAAGTGGGAAATATGTTTTGTAGTCTTTTCCGTTTACAGTTATAGCACCTTCTCCTTTGCTAAGGAAAACACGTGTTACAGCTGCTTTTCTGCGACCTACTGCGTTTTTTTGCTTTTCCATTTTTTTATAGTTGTGGTTGCTATTGTCCGTCGTCCGTCGTCCGTCGTCTTTTAGCGTCCTTTATTATTTACGATTAAAGTTTAGATCTTGTGGTTTTTGTGCACCGTGTGGATGCTCTGCACCTGCATATACAAATAATTTTTTGTACATCTGGCGACCCAATTTGTTTTTAGGAAGCATGCCTTTTATAGCTCTTTCCAAAACAACTTCCGGACGACGGGCTAAAAGATTTTTCGCCTTTTCACCTTTCTGTCCACCTGGGTAACCACTAAAAGTTAAATACGTTTTTTCGTCCATTTTGTTACCAGTAAAAACTACCTTTTCGCAGTTTGTAATAATAACATTGTCTCCACAATCAACGTGTGGAGTATAGTAAGCTTTGTTCTTACCTCTTAAAATGGCTGCTATTTTTGCAGACATGCGGCCCACGGTTTGATTAGTACCATCCACAACGTACCAGTTGTGCGTAACGGTAGCCTCGTTAGCATGTTTTGTGGTGAAATGTAATTTGCTCATTGTTTTTTTGTTTAAGTGAGGCTGCAGCTATCCCCGCAGCTTTTTTTAATGAGGTGCAAAAGTAGTGCATAAAATAGTTTTAAAACAACTATTTACAAAGCTTTTTTATCTTGTACATTCACAACTATATGATTATCAACAAAAAATTATTGCCTTTTAAAATCTCTTGTAGCAATGTAGCTTATAATGAAAGGTACTTTGGTGGGTAAATGATGATTTGATTGTAGCTATGGAGTATCTATGCTGGCTACTGAAATGTAAAAAGGTAATTCATGGAGAAGTTCCAAAAAAACACGAGCCCAATAACGAGTAGCTTAGATAGGTAGAAATTTAGCTTAAGAAATCTTAACATTAAAAAAAGTAAAAGACTGTTTATACCCAACCCTGCAATAGCAATTAATACAAATTTTAGAAACTGTTCAGCAAGCGGTTGAGTGTCTGTTCCAAAAGTCCAGTAACGATTTAATAGGAAATTATTAATCACAGCAAACGAAAAACCAAGGGCGTTAGATAAATACTTATTTAAACCTATTTTTTCTTTACAAAACCAGGTAACTAAAAAATCAATGCCAACACCGATGATCCCTACAGCTCCAAATTTTAAAAACTTAATATCAAACATAAACAAAACGAGTACTAATGAACAAATCGCATACAATATTTATAATAGACGAAAAGTCTTTGCATGTTTTAGACGACGTTCAATAACTATTCCATGCTTTCATTTGTTATATCCTTTTATCTTTACAACTAATCCCTTTCAAATATGATTTTGGCATTACAGACTGATAAATCGTTTGCTAAAAAGTCTGTGTGGATGGTAATTATTTTTACTTTTTTACGGTTGATTTTGTCGTCGTTTCTTAATTTAGGGAACGATGAAAGTTATTATGTCACTTATGCGCAACAGCTTCAAATAAATTACTTTGACCATCCACCAATGGTGGGTATTTGGATAAAATTTTTTACCGCAAACCTTACATTACAGGATTCTCTTTTCTTTGTAAGATTGGGTAGTTTGGTGGGTTGTGCGTTGTCATCTTACTTTATTTACAAAACCATAACAGCCATAAGTACCGCTAGAGCGGCATTTGCGGGCGTCTTTCTATACAATCTTTCTTTCTATGCATCCATAACTGCAGGGCTTTTTATTTTTCCAGATACACCACAAATGGTTTTCTGGACGGCAGCTATGTATTTCATAACGCAGGTGCTAAAAAATGACAGAAAATTGTTGCCTTGGATTTTCTTTGGCGCCTGTGCAGGGCTTAGCATTATGAGTAAGGTGCATGCAGTTTTTTTATGGGGCGGCGTTTTTTTATACGCACTGTTTTACAAGCGCTCATGGTTTGCAAACAAAGGGTTCTATATTTCAGCAATATTTACAGCTGTAATTATTTCCCCCATACTTATATGGAACATTCAAAACGATTTTATCACTTTTCGTTTTCATGGCGAAAGAGTTGTTGTAAACGAAAAAAGCGGGTTTAATTTTATGGGTTTGCTGCGGGAAACAATTGGGCAGCTTGTAATAAATAATCCCTTTAACATTGGACTGATAATTTTATTCTTTACAAATAAATATCCTTCAAACACAAACAATGCAATAAAGGTTTTTAAGTTGATTGGCATTCCGTTACTGATCATTATTTTTTTACTCTCGATGTTCCGTACAACTTTACCACATTGGAGCGGACCAGCTTATATTGCCTTATTACCAATTGCGGCAATTGGCTTGTCAGAAATGAGCATTGCAAAATTTAAACTCTTTACAAGATCTGCTTTTGCCTACAATATCATTTTAATAGCCTTAATAATTGCAGCAGTAAATTTCTATCCTGGTACATTCAGTAAAGAAAGAGGTGTTGCATTAGGTAAAACAGATATCAGTTTAGACGCCTACGGTTGGAAAGAAGGTGGAGAAAAATTCGCCGCAATTTATAAAACAAGAAATCCGTCATCAAGAGCTCCCATGGTTTGCAATACCTGGTGGGGCGCACACGATCAATATTATTTTGCCAGACCATTAAACATAAAAATGATTGGCTTAGGGTCAGCGTTAGATATTCACCATTATGCATGGCGCTTAAAATATGATACCGTTAATATTAAGATGGATACAGCTTATGCAGTTGTGCATTCCTATGACTACTTCGACGCAAAAAAGGCTTTTGCGAATTATTATGGCAAAATAGACTCTATTGCAACCATACCCATTTTACGAGAAGGCAAACCAGGATATAAATTTTATGTATACGAACTGACCGCCAAGAAGATACGCCCAATCTCGCAATAAACTTTTCAACAACTGTATGTAAGACGTAATTAAGATGTATTTTAAGCGACTAAAAATGCTTGTTTGAGCAATGTCACTCTTAAAAAAATCATATTTATCCGATAAATGATGTTGAATGCTTAAAATTTATGGCTTGCTTTTTTTAAGCTTTTTTTATTTGAATAGCTTTAGCCAATCTGTTGCATTTTCCTATTCGGGTTCTAATGGGAATACAACTCTTTGCAGCCCGGCAATTGTTCATTTTAAGGCTAGTAGCACCGGCAATCTGGTTGGCTACACTTGGTATTTCGGTAATGGACAAACCAGCAATAGTGCTATTCCAAGTATAACTCTTCCGGCAGGTACCTATATTGTAAAACTGGTGGCAGTTTTTAGCAATACAGCACTAGAAACCGTGCAAACAATTGTTGTAAATCCCGGTGTTCAAGCAAGTTTTACCGGCAATAGGAGTTATCTATGTCAACCCGATACGTTGAGTTTTAATACCCTCACCGCAACACCTAATACTAGTTTTCTATATGATTTTAGCGATGGCAGCCCACAGGTGCAGAGCAACAGTAGTACTATCAATCATAGCTTTACAAGTTTTGGTACATTTAATACAAGTGTGAAGGTTACCAACACATTTGGCTGTAGTTTTTTAAGCAAGTTTGTAGTTCAAATAAAGAGCCCGCAGATTACTTCGGCAGTCACCCCAATCGAGGGATGTGCTCCTGCAAATGTTACCTTCTCGGGAACTACTGTTGATGTTCCTCCTGGTAGTACAGTGACCAATTATTCCTGGGCTTTTGGAGATGGCTCACCTTTAAGTAATACTGCAAGTTCAGGTACAACCCACCTTTATGCCAGCGCAGGAAGTTTTAGCCCTGTATTAACAATAACTACCTCTGAAGGCTGTACAAATTCTTTTACATATCCTTCCCTGGTTTTTGGATTAGGTCCAACCATTACCCAAGCATCTTCAGATAAAGCTATTTATTGCGGAAACGAAATAGTTCATTTTACGGTGAATTCTGACTTTGCGTCAAAATATAGATGGAAGTATGGAGATGGGGCTGAAGAAATTACTACTGATAATACAGCATCCCATAAATATGGATCACTTGGCGTAAAAACAGTAATGGTTACACCTATTAACAACGAATGCGAAGGTGCAACGGTAACATTTACCGTAAAAATTATTGGGGTGATTGCCAGCTATACTTTTTCAAACACCTGCAACGCTAAAAACAATTTTACTTTTACAAATGCTTCAATAGGGAATCTGAGTTTTAAGGAATGGAGTTTTGGTGATGGCACTGCAAATATTTTTACAACAAATGCCATCCATACCTTTCCTGTTTTAGGAACTTTTAATACCAGGCTTATTGTAGCGGATGACAGTACAGGCTGCAGAGATACCCTTTCATATCCAATTTACACTGCAACACCTACGCTTAATTCCGATACGTTTGTTTGTAGAAAATCCGGAACTACTTTCTCTGTTTTAAATAATTATGGGAATCCTGCTTTGGTTTATCGATGGTCAGTGTTGGGGCTGCCAAATACTATTGCCCCGGCGCCATATACTGTTAATGCAAATACCTTTGGTAATTTTCTTACCAACTATGTAATATTAAATAACGGACCACAATATTGTGCTGATACCGTGCGCCTAAATAGATTGATACGAGTAGCCGGGCCCAAACTTAGCTTTTTAACGGACTCTACTTCCTGTGCAAAAAATGATGTTTTTATAGCAAACAAGTCCTCACCTTACCTTGCCAGTGATACTATAAAAAAATGGGGATGGACATTTGGGATACCGGGTTTGAGTGATACAGCCTACACTCCTGCGCCCTTTGTATTTCCTGCTGAAGGCACCTACCCAATAACCTTGATAGGCAAAGATAAAAATGCTTGTGTTGATACATTGGTTAAAAACATCCTTGTAAAAGAATCGCCTTTTTTACGCATCTTCCCTCGCACTGCTTCGGTTTGTTTCGGTGATACTGTAATGTTAACGGGATACCACACCGATACACTAAAATGGGCGCCTGCTACCATGGTTAGCTGTGCAACCTGCGATACAACCTTTACAAAGCCATTAAACAACACGAAAATTTATGCAATTGCAAGTAATAAAAATTGCTCGTTAAAGGATAGTTCAGTAATTACAGTTTTTCCAAAATTTACTGCTGTTGCAACTCCTAGTATGGCTGCTGCGTGCGTAAATGAAAAAGTGAATCTATCGGTATATCCCGGAGATAAAAAAGTAACATGGTCTCCCAATTTTGGGCTTAACAATACTACCATTTATAACCCCATAGCTACTATCAGTATAGATACTAGTTACCTGGTTACACTTTCAGACAGTGCAGGGTGCTACAGCAGCACCTCTGTTGTAAAAATTAAAGCTTATCCTTTACCTATTGTAGATGCAGGGCCTGAGAGACTTCTAGCCCATAATAGCCCTTTTACAATTTCTCCTGTTTACAGCAGCGATATCAATACTTATTTATGGACACCGACTAACATATTAAATTGCAACAACTGCCCACGCCCAAGTGGAATTGCTGACAGTACAAGATATTTTTTTATTACGGTAACAAACAATAACAACTGCGTAGCAAAAGACACTGTTAAGATTTCTATTACTTGCGATTATGCAAATTTATTTATGGCAACCGCTTTTGCACCTTATAATGTTTCAGTAGAAAAATTCTATTATCCTCAAACAGTTGGGATAAAAATGATCAATAGATTTGCCGTTTTTAACAGATACGGAGAAATAATTTATGAAATAAAAAATGCCATGCCAAACGTACGCAGCAATGGATGGAATGGTAAATTTAAAGGAATTGAGCAAGCAACAGGTGGTTATATTTATATGTTGGAAGCTATCTGCGAAAAAGGTGAAACATTAAACAAGAAGGGTTCATTTCTTTTAGTGAGATAAAATTTTTCCCTCACCAAACATTTCTTCCACTTTCATAATTCTATAGTCGAAAATTCCTTTGATTTGCTTCTTTACAAATAGCGAATTGGCAATATCTCCCAAAAACCAAAATGGTAATTTGTAGTGTACATAATCTGTCATTTCTACACCGCCTGGCACTTCTTTAAAATGGTGCTGGTGGTGCCACATTGAGTATGGCCCATAGCGCTGTTCGTCCACAAAAAACTTATGTTGCTCCACATGTGTTATTTCCGTCATCCAGTACAATGGAATGCCCAAAATAGGATGCACTTTGTATTCAATTACCTGACCGGGGTAAATGCTACCTAGATTTTTGGAAAGTATTTTAAAATTTAAGTTGGCGGGGGTTATTGTTGCAAGATTAGCTGGATTGCTAAAAAAATTCCAGGCTTTTTCAATAGAACACGGTATAAATTGAACGGTGCTCAGGTTATAAACTTTACTCATTTTTTTATTTACTGTTTATATAAAAATTAATTTTTGATAGTTTCTTTTTAATTACTTTTCAGCAGCAGAATTTATACATACAAAACACATTACATGCAGGCATACCGTGAGCAACTTCAACGCAAATTTAACGAAGAGTACAGCAAATTAAACAAAGAGCAACAACTTGCGGTAGATACTACACAAGGACCGGTAATGGTAATAGCCGGACCAGGCACCGGCAAAACCCAAATATTGGCTGCACGTATTGGCAAAATATTGTTGGAGCCTGACAATGCACCTGAAAACATACTCTGCCTTACTTACACCGATGCAGGAGCTATTGCTATGCGCAGAAGATTGCAGCAGTTTATTGGCGCTGATGCATACAAAGTAAACATCTACACTTTTCATGCTTTTTGCAACGATGTTATACAAGACAATTTATCGCTTTTCGAAAAAAATTCGCTGGATGCAATTTCGGAGCTGGAAAACATTCAACTCTTTAAAACACTCATTGATAATTTTCCCAAAAACCATCCTCTTAAGCGATACAGAGGCGATGTGTATTTTGAAATTAACAATCTGCGCAATTTATTTTCGACCATGAAGCGGGAAGGATGGAGATCAGATTTTATTAATGAAAAGACTGATGAATACATTGCCAATCTTCCTTTGCGAGATGAATACATTGCAAAGCGTGCTACCAAAGAATTTAAAAAAGGTGATGTAAGGCAAGATAAAATTGATGAAGAAATAGAGAAGAAAGAAAAGCTACGGGCAGCCGTAAATGAGTTTGGGAATTATCAGCAACTAATGCGTGAGCGCAACCGCTACGATTTTGATGATATGATTAACTGGGTTATAAAAGCCTTTGAAGAAAACCCAGATATCCTAGCAAATTATCAGGAGCGCTTTCAATATGTGTTGGTAGATGAATACCAAGATACAAGCGGTACTCAGAACAAATTGGTGCAGCAGCTCATTGGGTATTGGGAAGTGCCAAATATTTTTGTGGTGGGTGATGATGATCAAAGTATTTATCGTTTTCAAGGAGCAAATGTGGAGAACATGCTTGGATTTGCAAATAACTATACGGCAGATTTAATAACCGTTGTACTCACAAATAATTACAGAAGTACGCAACCTATTTTAGATATTTCAAAAACACTTATTGGCAAAAATACCGAGCGGCTTGTTACACAAATACCTGGGTTAAGCAAAGAATTGATAGCAGCGCATGCAGAAAAAAAACTCCTCACAAATCATCCAGAAATAAAAGAATATAATTCCGTAAAAGAAGAGATGGCGGGCATTACCGCTGCTATTCACCAACTTTTACAGGACGGAATTCCTGCCGGAGAAATTGCTGTGATCTATAAAGAAAATAAATACGGTGAAGCCATTGCACAATATTGCAGGCTGAAACAAATTCCCATCTACAGCAAAAGAAGCGTGAATATTTTGCAGGATGCATTTATAAATAAGGTCCTCACCATTATGCGCTATTTAAATGCAGAGCATGATACCTCTTATGGCGGTGACGAATTGCTGTTTGAAATTTTACATTACGATTTTTACAAAATTCCACCCATTGAAATTGCAAAACTTGCGGTGGAAGTAAGCGGCAAAAAATATGGGGACAACGCTGTTTCTATCAGACGTTTAATGTGCGACAAAGCCAACCAACCGGCACGAGATCTTTTTGATACAGGCATCAACTCAAAACTAAAAACAGTAAGCGCCATTATTGAAAATTTGATAAGCGATGTTGCGAATGTTTCCTTGCAACAACTGCTCGATAATATTATTCGCAATGCAGGCGTGTTGCCCTACATCATGCAACACCCGAAAAAATTAAAGCTGCTGCAACTGCTTACGGCATTATTTGATTTTGTAAAAGAAGAGACCAGCCGCAATCCTTATTTAGATTTGAAAGGTTTTATTGCTATTATAGATTTGATGGAGAAAGAAGCACTGCCGTTGCCCTTAACAGAAGTGTCTGGCAATGAAAAAGCGGTTAACTTATTAACGGCACATGGCTCAAAAGGGTTAGAGTTTCAATATGTATTTTTTGCAGGTGTAAATGCTTCTTTTTGGGAGAAAAAAAGAAAGCCCGGTGGTGGCTACAAATTCCCTGATACGATGTTCAGTTCGGCACCAAGCGATACTGCGGAGGGAGAAGAATTACGCAGGTTATTTTATGTAGCACTTACAAGGGCTGAAAAACATTTACACATTTCTTATGCAAAATTCAGCAACGATGCAAAAGGTTTGGAGCCGTCTGTTTTTATTGCAGAAATTCAGGAAACACACCAACTTCCTGTAGAGCATGTAAATATATCTGCAGAAGAAATGGCGGAATTTAACCTGTTGCAGTTTACTGCGCAGGCGCCTGAAATTGCGCATGATGAAGATGATTTTATTGATGGTTTGTTGAGCAAATTTTCCATGAACGTAACAGCGTTAAACAATTACTTAAAATGTCCGCTACAGTTTTATTACAACAACCTTATTCGTATTCCATCGGGTAAAAATGAAGCAACAGAATTTGGAAGCGCAGTACATTATGCCATAGAAAGATTATTTAAAAAAATGCAGGATGGCGGACAGGAAAAATTTGGAAGCAAGGATGATATGATGGCTGATTTTGAGTGGTACATGCGCAGACACAGAGAAAACTTTACCAAAGAATCATTCGCTCGTCGCATGGAATATGGTGAGGAAGTGCTTTCAAATTATTATAGTAAATACATAAACAATTGGACAAAAGTGGTTGCTGTAGAAAGAAACATAAAAGGTGTTGTTGTAGATGGTGTACCACTAAAAGGTAAAATGGACAAACTAGAATTTGATGGAAAGAACATAAATGTAGTAGATTATAAAACGGGTGATATTGACAAAGCCCTACCGTCATTAAAAGGACCAAACGATAAAAAACCAGAAGGTGGAAACTATTGGCGCCAGGCTGTTTTTTATAAAATACTGATTGATAATTACACATTGAAAGATTGGAAAGTTATCAGTACCGAATTTGATTTTGTGGAGCCGGATAAAAAGAAAGAATACCGCAAAGAAAAAATTGTAATTACACCCGAGGATACCAATTTAGTTAGAGAACAAATTGCAGATACCTGGGATAAAATTCAGAATAAAGATTTTTATACTGGTTGCGGTAAGGAAGATTGCCATTGGTGCAATTTTGTAAAAAACAATGAACTGGCAATTGAACTGCATGATGTAGAAGATACGACCGACGAAAATTCTTAATCCTTAGCTTTTATATGCAAAGAGCCGGCAATTTTTGCCGGCTCTTTGATTTTAATTTTCTGTCTTCTTTGCTTTCAAAGCATCCAACACTTCTTGTTGCCTTGTTATTTCCTTTTGCATATCATCTTGCTCCTTTGCATTTTTCTTTAGATCATCTTCCAAGTTGCGCACTTTTCTTTCCATAGACGATTGATCATCTTGTAAGTTTTTTAATTTCTTTTGAGATTTTACTACGGCATCGTATTGTTCATTTACCATAAAATCTAAATTCACTGCTTCTATAGATGGTGTAAGGCCGGTTAAAAAACTTTTTAATCTGTCGCTGTTTTCTACAGTAGCATTTATATCGTTTTCATTTATTATGGCGGAGAGCACGGCAATATCTTTTTCTTTCTTACTCTTTCTATCTACCTTAAAAGCATATTCCATTGGCTTGCTACTTACATCAGCAATTACAGCATTAGATATAACTAAAAAGCCTCTTGTACTTTTTATCTTAAAACCCATGCGTTCTAGTTTATCCCGCAATGTTTTATCTACAATCTGTTCAGAGTAATTATACTCATTTACCAAAGCAGCCTGTTGTGTCTTGTTATAGTCAACTTTACTTTCATATACCTGTCCGTAAGATTTCTGTAGAGTCAGGGAGAGTGCTAAGATTAAAATTTTCTTCATGTAATTAATTTTTGGAGTTATTTTAGTTCAGATTGTAATTCTTGCAGTTAATTAATTTATAACTTTTTGTTTTGATATTAATCTAAGGGTTAAATAATATCGGGTTATTTTTGACTAAAATCTGCAGTTAAAAGTAATGAATTTACGATCAATTATATTTCCCTTTTTTATACTCTATTTAATAATTATTTCAACCGTCTTTTCTTCTGGCTGTGCCCAAATAGGAATTCCAACTGGCGGTATAAAAGATACACTTGCACCTAAACTTATTAGAGCAACACCAGCAGAAGGCAGCCGGAATGTAAAAGGAAATAAAATCACACTTGAGTTTGATGAATATATAGATGTAAATGACCTTCAGCAAAACCTTCTTATTTCTCCACTTCAAAATCGAAATCCATCCATCACAGCAGGCCCACGCAGTATTACTTTAAAATTTAGAGATACGCTTTTACCCAACACCACTTACAATATTAATTTTGGAAATGCGGTAAGAGACATCAATGAAAACAACGTCTTAAAAAACTTGACCTATGTTTTTTCTACCGGCAACTCTTTAGATTCTTTAAACCTTAACGGAAAAGTAATGCTTGCTGAAACCGGAGGTACTGACAGCACCATGATCGTAATGCTTTACAGAAATGCGGTTGACAGTACCGTAAAAAATAAGAAGCCTAACTATATTGCAAAAGTAAACAGCGATGGAAGTTTTAGTTTTTCAAATTTACCTGCAGCCCCCTTTAAAATATATGCTTTAAAAGATGGTGATGGTGGTAAAACGTACAATTCGCTTTCCGAAACATTTGCATTTGCAAATGAAGATATATCGACTTTAAAACCTGATAATATTAGCTTGTTCGCCTACGCCCAAGAATCAACCAAAGACAACAAAAATGTTAACGCAACAAAACCTGTAATTGATAAAAAACTCAGAGTCACCAACAATATACAGGGGTCAAAAGATTTGTTAGAGCCACTAGAGGTAGGGTTTAACAACCCTCTCAAAAGTTTTGACACCACAAAGATTTACATCACCGACACCCTTAATAAAAAGATAACTGGTTTGCGTTATGCCACGGACAGTACTGCAAAAAAGATATTTATTTCAACAAAGTGGAAACCAGATGAAGCCCTTGTTTTGATAATTGATAAAGATGCAGTAGAAGATTCTGCAGGTACAAAACTTATTAAAAGCGATACAGTAAAATTTACAACAAAGCGAACAGAAGAATACGGAAAACTTACCCTTCGTTTTAATGATATTGACCTTTCTAAAAATCCTGTAATACAATTTGTATTGGGGGAGAATATAAAATATTCATATCCTATTACTTCATCAACCTATGCCAATCAATTGTTCCCGCCGGGCGAATATATTGTTCGCATTTTATATGATACTGATAAAAACGGAAAATGGACACCAGGTAATTATTCAAAAAAAATACAGCCAGAAATAGTTGTTGCCTTACCGCAAAAGTTATCCGTACGTGCAGATTGGGACAATGAACGAGAGATAAACCTGTAGGAACATTTTACCAAAGAATTTACAAAACAGTTATTTTTGCAGCTATGCAGTTTTCCTCCCAACTATTAGAAAATGCGGTAAATGAATTTGCCAAATTACCAGGTATAGGTAAAAAATCTGCACTTCGTTTGGTGCTGCATCTTTTAAAAAAAGAAGCACCCGAGGTAGAACAGTTTAGCCATGTGTTGAGCAAAATGCGCAACGAAATTAAATTTTGTAGCCGCTGCTATAATGTGTCTGATACCGTAGTATGCAATATTTGCATTAACCCAATGCGCCAGCAACATTTATTGTGTGTAGTTGAAAATATAAGAGATGTAATTGCCATAGAAAGCACCCAACAATTTAATGGGCTTTACCATGTACTTGGTGGCATCATTTCTCCGCTGGATGGAATTGGGCCTGAACAGCTAACAATTGAAGCTTTGGTAGAAAGAATTAAAACCGAGGAAATAGAAGAAGTAATTTTTGCATTAAGCCCAAACATACAGGGCGATACTACCATTTATTACATTGGGAGAAAACTGAAGGAGGTGAAAGTAAAAATTACTACGATAGCCCGAGGTATTGCTTTTGGCGGAGAACTGGAATATGCTGATGAGATGACACTTGCAAAAAGCATCAGTAACCGCATCGCTGTTGAACACTATATATCATCCTCTTAAATATTTCGCATTTCATTTTGTCGTATTGCTTTGTTAGTATAGCTTTGCAGTGTAAGCGGCAGGATTTGTTTATTGTTCACCCCCTTACATTTTCACAAAAAACTGAACTAATAAACGAAGCACATTTCCTGTAATTCTTCTCAAGCTGCGGATCTGCAAATCGTTTAATTATCAGTTCTATTTTTATTTACTCAACATATTATATGTTGTAAAATAATAGTTATGGATATTAAAGAAATTTTAAAAGAGCGTATTCTTATTATTGATGGCGCCATGGGTACAATGATACAACGCCATAAACTGGAAGAAGCTGATTACCGTGGCGAACGGTTTGCAGACTGGCATACAGATGTAAAAGGCAACAACGATCTGCTAAGCATTACACAACCGCAAATAATTGAAGGCATACACGAATTATATTTAGAAGCCGGTGCAGATATTATAGAAACAAATACTTTTAGTAGTACAACTATTGCCCAAGCTGATTACGATATGCAGGCATTGGCTTATGAATTAAATGTAGCTTCTGCACAGTGTGCACGAAAGGCTGCTGATAAATACACGACTCAAAACACTGCGAAACCTCGTTTTGTAGCAGGTGCAATTGGTCCACTAAATAAAACACTGTCCCTTTCTCCCGATGTAAATAACCCTGGTTTTAGAGCAGTAACTTTTGATGAAGTTGCGGCAGCTTATACCGAGCAAATTAGTGGCTTGGTAGATGGTGGTGTAGATATCTTATTAATTGAAACCATTTTTGATACCCTCAATGCAAAGGCTGCTATTTATGCAGTTAAAAATTATTTTAGAAAAACAGGTAAACCGGAGTTACCGATTATGATTTCAGGAACAATTACAGATGCATCTGGCAGAACCCTTAGCGGACAAACATTGGAAGCTTTTTATACGTCGGTAGCACATGCAAATCCACTAAGTGTAGGTTTAAATTGTGCACTTGGTGCGCAGGAAATGCGCCCACACGTGGAAGAACTTTCGTCTATTGCTTCTTGTTACACTTCAGCTTATCCTAACGCCGGTTTACCAAATGCTTTTGGTGAATATGATGAGCAACCACACGAAACTGCACACATCATTGAAGAGTGGGCTGCAAATGGTTGGTTGAATATTGTTGGTGGTTGTTGTGGTACAACTCCTGATCATATAAAACATATAGCTGAGGAGGTTGGGAAGTTTGAGGCGAGGAAGTTGCCGGTGGTGGAGGTGATTTAGTTTTTTTACCACAGAGTTATAGGAGTTATTTCACAGAGTTTAAGGAGTTTTATAGAAAGTATAAATGAGCTAACAGAACAAATATTAAAATATGCATTTAAAGTTCAAATTGTGGAGGAGTATTAACCACAGAGGTTACAGAGTTTTTTCACAGAGCCTAAGGAGTTTTTATGGAAAATATAAATGAGCTTACTGAACAAATATTAAAATATGCATTTAAAGTTCACTCTGCATTGGGTCCGGGTTTACTAGAATCATCATACAAAGAATGTTTATTTTATGAGTTGAACAAAAATGAAATTTATACTGAAAAAGAAAAACCGATGCCATTATATTATGAAGATATAAAAATGGATATTGGTTATAGACTCGATTTAATTGCGGAAAATAAAGTGGTAATTGAAATAAAGTGTGTTGAATGTTTTACAGATGTTCATACTGCACAATTAATTACTTATTTGAAATTATCTAAATGCAAAGTGGGTTTATTATTAAATTTTAAAACGGCGAGTTTAAAAAACGGAATTAAAAGAATTATTATTTAAATAGGAAACCTCTGTGATATTCCTTGGTTAAACCTGTAAAAAATAAAAAAGCAAAACTCAGTGTTACTCTGTGATAAAACTCAGTAAACTCTGTGGTTAAAACAACATGAACACTATCAAACCATACTTACGCTTATCTGGTCTAGAGCCACTAATCGTACGCCCCGAAACTAATTTTGTGAACGTAGGCGAGCGCACAAACGTAACTGGAAGCAAAAAATTTGCACGACTTATTAAAGATGGCTTGTACGAAGAGGCTTTGTCTGTAGCCCGACAGCAAGTGGAAGGCGGTGCACAAATAATAGATGTAAACATGGATGATGCCATGCTGGAAGGTGTTGAAGCCATGACGACGTTTTTAAATTTATTGCAGGCAGAACCGGATATTGCAAAAATACCTGTGATGATTGATAGCAGTAAGTTTGAAATTATTGAAGCAGGATTAAAATGTGTGCAGGGAAAATGTATAGTGAATTCCATTTCGATGAAAGAAGGAGAAGAGAAATTTATACAGCAGGCTATTGTTTGTAAAGATTATGGCGCTTCAATAATTGTAATGGCTTTTGATGAAGTAGGCCAGGCAGATACCAAAGAACGTAAAATAGAAATTTGCCATAGGGCGTATAAAATTCTTACAGAGCGGGTTGGTTTTGATCCGCAGGATATTATTTTTGACCCCAACATTTTTGCAGTTGCAACAGGTATTGAAGAGCACAATAACTACGCAGTAGATTTTATAGAAGCTACAAGAGAAATAAAAAAACTCATGCCATTTACAAAAGTGAGTGGCGGTGTAAGCAATGTATCCTTTTCATTTAGAGGAAATGACCATGTAAGAGAAGCTATACACAGCGTTTTTCTTTTTCACGCAGTACACGCAGGTATGGATATGGGTATTGTAAATGCAGGGCAGCTAGTCATTTATGATGACATAGAACCAACATTAAAACAACTTTGCGAAAACGTTTTGTTGAATAAAAATAATGACAACAACGAGGCTACAGAAGCACTTATCAACTTTGCGGAAACCGTAAAAGCAAAAGGCAAGGAAACAATAAAAGATGAAAGATGGAGAGACGAGGATGTACAAAAAAGACTTGCCCATTCATTGGTAAATGGCATTACAGATTATATTGATGCAGATACTGAAGAAGCAAGGCTTGCTTATGCTCGTCCGCTTGAAGTGATTGAAGGCCCATTAATGGATGGTATGAACATAGTGGGTGATTTGTTTGGTACAGGAAAAATGTTTTTACCGCAAGTTGTAAAAAGTGCACGAGTAATGAAAAAGGCTGTTGCAGTTTTAACGCCTTTTATTGAACAGGAAAAACTCGACAGACAAAATGCACACAATGCAGCCGGTACAATAAACGAAGAAACAAAAGGTGCGGCTAAAATATTATTGGCAACTGTAAAAGGTGATGTGCATGATATTGGAAAAAATATTGTGGGTGTTGTGCTTGGTTGTAATGGGTATGATATTATTGATTTAGGGGTGATGGTTTCTGCAGATAAAATATTGTCTGAAGCAAAAAAACACAACGTAGATATTATCGGGTTGAGTGGATTAATTACTCCATCACTAGATGAAATGGTACACATAGGCAAAGAAATGACAAGGTTGCAAATGGATATTCCGTTACTCATTGGTGGTGCTACGACAAGTCGTATGCACACGGCTGTAAAGATTGCTCCTGAATATGGAAATGGTGTTGTGCATGTGTTAGATGCCAGTAGGAGCGTAACGGTAGCTGGTAGTTTGTTAAACAAAGAAAACAAGATTTCTTTTTTACAAAACTTAGAAACTGAATATTCAAAACTGAAATCTGATTTTGAGAGTAAGCGAACCGTAAAACAACTTCTGCCTTTTGTGGCTGCTCAAAAAAATGGGCCGCAAATAGATTGGGCAAATTACAAACCTGTAACACCAACTTTTACCGGCACAAAAAAATTCTATAATTACCCTTTAGCAGAAATTGCGGAATACATAGACTGGAAGCCATTCTTTATAGCTTGGGAGTTACACGGTAATTTTCCAGAAATATTAACTGACGAAATTGTTGGCAAACAAGCAACTGACTTGTACAATGATGCGAAAAAATTATTGAAACAAATTATAGATGAGAATTGGTTGCAGGCTAAAGGGGTTATTGGTATTTGGGAAGCGGAGAAAACTGCAGCAGATACTGTCTTAATCAATAAAAATGTTGAATTACAGTTTTTACGCCAGCAAGCGAAAAAAGCTGCTGGGCAACCAAATTTATCGTTGGCGGATTTTATTTGCCCATCCCCGTCGTCTGATTTTATGGGAGCATTTTCCGTTACAATTGAAGGCATAGAAAAGCACATTAAAAAGTTTGAAGAAAATTTGGATGATTACAACAAAATAATGTTACAAGCCTTAGCAGATCGCTTTGCTGAAGCATTTGCAGAAGTGCTACACAAAAAAACGAGAACAGATTTTTGGGGTTATGAAAAAGAAGAACAACTTACAAACGAACAATTAATTAAAGAAGAATATTCTGGTATTCGTCCAGCACCTGGTTATCCTGCTTGCCCTGACCATACAGAGAAATATAAATTGTTTGAATTACTTGGTGGTGAAGAAGCTACCGGAATTCATTTAACTGAGTCATTAGCAATGTACCCTGCATCATCCGTTTGCGGCTGGTATTTTGCACATCCCCAAAGCAAATATTTTGGTGTGGGCAAAATTGATAAAGACCAGTTTGATGATTACACTGAACGTAAAAAAATGCCTGTGGAAGAGATGGAAAGATGGTTGAGACCGATAATGGAATAATAATTTTTTAATAAAATTTTGACGTTTACATTTATAAAAAGATTTACATGCGCATCATTTCCTACAACCTAAACGGCATTCGTGCTGCTATTAAAAAAGGCTTTATTGATTGGCTGGCAACAAACCCTGCCGATGTTATTTGCATACAGGAAACTAAAGCTGCACACACCGATATTGATGTAAAAATGTTGGAAGATCTTGGGTTTCACCACCACTGGTTTAGTGCACAAAAAAAAGGTTATAGCGGTGTGGCAATATTTTCAAAAATTAAACCTGATGCGGTAAAAGTTGGTTGCGGCTTCGAGATGAGCGATTTTGAAGGCCGGGTAATAGAAGCTCAGTTTGGAGATATAAAATTAATCAACGCATATTTTCCATCAGGTACATCGGGCGATGAAAGACAGGCATACAAATATGTATGGCTGAAAGAAATGCACGAATACCTTAACGAAGTAAAAAAGACAAACCCAAAAATCATTCTTTGTGGTGACTATAATATTGCACACAACGAAATTGATATTCATGATCCAAAAGGAAATAAAAAATCATCTGGTTTTTTACCTGAAGAAAGAGAATGGATGACACAGTTTTTGGCCACAGGATGGATTGATACTTTTAGAGAATTTAATAAAGATCCGCATCATTACAGTTGGTGGAGCCAGCGCTTTCCAAGTGTTAGGTTAAACAACAAAGGTTGGCGAATAGATTATATAACTGTTACAGAGCCGCTACGCAATCAACTTGTAAGCGCAGCTATTCTGCCAGATGTAAAGCACAGCGATCATTGTCCAATTTTTTTAGAAGTAAAAAATTAGTATGATCATCTATAACATTACAACAAAAGTGCGCAGCGCTATTGCAACAGAATGGCTGCAGTGGATGAAAGAAGAGCATGTAAGAGAAATAATAAATACCGGTTGTTTTACAGAGTTTAAAATTGTAAAATTATTAGAGGTTGATGAAGAGGAAGGACCGACTTATGCATTGCAATTATTTGCGGACAGCAAAGCGATCTACAATCAATACGTAGAAAAGTTTGCCGGTAAAATGCGGCAGCAGGCGTTTGATAAATGGGGTGATAAATTCATTTCAATCAGGTCTGTTATGCAGATTGTGGAGTAAATGTGTAAAACCCTAAATGGGCATAATTGGTTAAGTTTATTGTTTTGAAAACCTTGTGGCTATTGGCTTTTAAGGCTATAACGATGCTGAAAACCAATACAGTATTGATTTTTACCTCCATTATATTTTTTATCTTGTTTTCCCTTTACGTAAAATTACGTCTGTAATACACACGTACAGTGCATTGCAGCGATTTTTAAATACTTCAAAAAAATCTCAAAAAAAAATTGTTACATGCAAAAACCTTCTATATTTGTCCTACTATAAATTTTCAAAAAAACTCATTATGAACAAAGCAGAATTAATTGCAAAAATTGCAGAAGACGCTGGTATCACTAAAACTCAGGCTAACTTAACTGTTGATGCGTTTGTAGATGCTGTTACAAAAACTTTAAAGAAAGGGGACAAAGTTACTTTAGTAGGCTTTGGTACTTTTTCTGTTTCTAAGAGAGCTGCACGTAACGGTCGTAACCCACAAACTGGTGCGGTTATTAAAATCAAAGCTAAAAAAGTTGCTAAGTTTAAAGCTGGTAAAGAATTGTCTTCTAAAATCTAGATTTACAAAAAACATTTTAAAAGCAAGATGCAGTAGTGTCTTGCTTTTTTTATAACTTTAATAAATAATAAAAATACAAATTATGGGACGTGGTGATATTAAAACCAAAAAAGGAAAAACCAAGGCAGGATCTTTCGGAAAATCTAGACCTGCAAAAGTGGCAACAAAAGTAGCAGCGCCAAAAGCTGCAAAAGTAGCAGCACCAAAAGCTGTTGAAGAAAAAAAACCAGCTACAAAAAAAGCAAAATAATTTAAAAAGGCGAATGAAAACATTCGCCTTTTTTATTAGCTCTAATTTTATGGTGCTAATCGCCTTTTAATCCATTCGCTTTCGTTTTTTACATATTCTATTCTATCGTGCAATCTGTTAGAACGGCCTTGCCAAAATTCAAAAAGCACCGGCTCAACAATATAACCTCCCCAAAACTCAGGTCTGGTTATTTCCGTTCCCTCAAACTTTTCCTTGTTTGCTTTTACATTCTCTTCTAAAATATCCCGGGAGGGTATAATTTTACTTTGCGGCGAAGACCATGCACCAATTCTGCTATCAACAGGGCGGCTGTTAAAATAGGTATCGCTTACATTTGCAGGAGCTTTCTTAACAGTACCCTCAATTCTTATCTGCCGTTCCAATTCCTTCCAAAAAAATATCAGTGCTACATTATTATTGCCTGCCATCTCTTTAGCCTTATCGCTTTCGTAATTTGTGTAAAACTCATAACCTTCTTCGCTCATTCCTTTTAGCAATACAATTCTAGCAGAAGGTTTTCCAGCTGCATTTACCGTAGCCAATGTCATTGCATTTACTTCATCTATATTGCTTGCTAGTGCATCGTTCCACCAAATAGAAAACTGGTGAAACGGATTAGCTGCTGCATCTTGTTCTAAAAATGAGCGAAGTTTGTAATCTTTTCTTATGTCGGCTACTGAATTCATTGTTGTTTATTTTGTAATTAAACACCCCTTGTCAGGCAAGTTTTTTAAGTTTTAATAATTCAATCAATTCTCTTTGCTCCTCAACTTCTTTTCTTAATTCAACGTTTTCTATTTCCTTAAACGAAGCAATGCTATTGGCTTCTGATAACTTTTCTTTCAGCGATTGCAACATTTTATACAAAGCTGCGGCTTCATTCAATTCTTCCGTCACTGCTTCTAAATTTGCTTTTACCGAATCCATTTCTTTTAACGATTGTTGTTCTTTTTGTCTACCCCGCATTTGGGTGAGTAAATCAACTTCCAGTTCCTCGTTAAGTGCTTCTAAGCCTATACTTTTTTGATTAGCCTGGGCTACGTAGTAATTTAATTGTTCGATCTCAATTAAGTTACTGTCTATTTTACTTCGTAGATAGGCTGCCGTTTCACCATCGTCAGCAAGCATATCAATTTCCTCGTCTTTCTTTTTTAAAACCAGGTTTATATCCTCCAACTGTAATTGTAAAAACTCGTTTTCGGAGATCAGTATCCTTATTTTCTTTTCGAAATCCATATGAGTCTATTAAAGTGCAAAGTACACTCCTAAATTTTTAATTTAAACAAACACAATTTTAATTTACCTATTACGCTATATAAACAAAACTAATATTAATTGTACATTTAGTACGAGGCAGCATATGAACTGTACCAGGTATCTTACACGTAAACCAGACTTATCAACCCCAAAATATTGACAGATATTGAAATAATAAAAGGTTGCATAAAAGATGATGCGCTTTGCCAAAAAAGCCTGTTTAATCGTTATGCGTCACCTTTATTGGGTGTTTGTTTACGCTATGCTCGCAATAAAGAAGATGCTGAAGATATTTTACAGGATTCGTTTATTAAGATTTTTAAGAAAATAGACCAGTTTAAGTTTGAAGGTTCTTTTGAAGGTTGGATGAGAAGAATTGTAGTTAATACCGCATTAAAAAAATACACAGTCAGCCGTTACTTAAAAGAATTTTCTGTTGATGAAGTAAGAGATCCTACGGTGCCGGATGGTAATGCCATACCTGCTTTTAATCATTTAACAGAAAAGGACTTGCTTGCATTGATACATAATTTACCTGACGGCTACCGCATCATTTTCAATTTATATGTCATTGAAGGATTTCAACACGATGAAATTGCAAATATGTTGGGCATACAACCGGGCACAAGCAGAAGTCAGTTAGTAAAAGCCCGGCAAATGCTACAGAGAGAAATAATACAAATACAAAAAGTTGCAGTATGAAAAACAATTTATTTGATGCCCATGTTAAAGAACAGCTGGCTAATGCGAGGCCGGATCTTCCTCCACATATTTGGGAGAACATCATGGCAAAAAAAGACAGAAGAAAACCTGTTGTTTTTTGGTTTAATAATACAACAAAGGGTATTTTAATTGGGCTTGTTATGCTCACGGGTGCCGGCATGGCATTCTATTTTAATAATAAAACCGTTACGATAAACCCGATAAACAATGAAGCCGGAAAAACAGCCATTGCTGAAGTTTCACAAACAAATACTGTAAAAAAAGAAGAAAAAAGTGAAGGAACTCAACTACAATCAAAGGGTCAGAACGCTCCTTTGGTTTTTACAAACAATATTGCGCAAAAGAGTACAACATTTTATAAACCAAAAAGGCTGTTTCAACGGAGCGACTTTAACGTACAAACCAAGAACACTTACACCACTGCCTTAGAAGGTAACAATGAAAATAGCGAGAACCAATACAACAATGACAAAATAATCAACAGGCAAATATTTGATGTTTTACTTTTAAAGAGCAGTTTTTTTAATCCCGAATTACAATTAAAAAAATTACCCAAAAGTCCGTTTATTCCTTGCCCCGAGGTTGAAAAGAATGCTGCAGGTAGTAAGAGATATATAGAGATTTATGGCGGACCTGATTATGTTTTTAGAAGTTTATCTGATACAGCAAATTCAAGTTATTTACAACAACGAAAAGCCAGCGTTAAATATCTTTTTGCATACAGTGCAGGCATAAGATACACAAGGGTTTTTGGAAGCGGGATGAGTTTTAGAACAGGGTTAAACTACAGCCAGATAAATGAGCAGTTTACTTCTGAAAAAGGAAGAGTTATACAAAATATTTACATCATAAACAGCAATGGCGACACTACCGGAACTTATTTACAAACAGGTACACTTTATAAAACAAGCACCAATAAATACAAGAGCATTGACATTCCTATTTCTGTAGGTTACGAGCTTGGTAACGGCAGAATACACAGCAATATTAACATCGGAGCCATGATCAATATTCACAGCTCACAAAAAGGGTTTGTACTCGATAAAAATGGAACCGCAGTAGATATTTCGTCAAACAAATCAACATCGGTTTATCAATACAAAACAAAAGCCGGTGTGAGTTTTATTGGTGCCGCATCCGTTTATTATAAATTAAATGAGAGGGTTCATTTGATGGCTGAGCCGTATGTAAGAATTTCGCTGTCGCCTGCAACTAAACCTGATATTTCGCTAAAAGAAAAATTTCATACAGCGGGCGTAAGGCTTGGGCTTAGAATGGATTTTTAAGCGAGGCAACATTTTATTTACAAGAAGTATCTATTCAACACACACTACAACCATGAAAACATTTATAAACATCATTTCCTGCACAATAATGCTGATGGCTTTTAGCAGTTGTCAAAAAAATGTTGATGCATTTATACCTGATAATTTTCAAATAATTGCTGATACAGTTTGGCAAAACAATGTACCATCAAATGCTCCTGTGTTTTCTTTAAAAAGTGATTTAAGAATGGCAAGGGTTACAGATAGTTTTTCTTACAGCAATCCAAACTTTACGTTCTCAACAGGTGCTATTTCGTTAACCATCCCTCCTTACAGTCTGGTAAAAAGTAATGGGATTGTAACAAGTGGCCTGGTGCAAAGAGAAAGCCTTCTGACAGTTAAAAAAGGAGATTTTATAACGAATGGTATATCTACAACAAGCAATGACAAATTGTTGGTAAGCGGCGGTGCTTTTTATTTGAACTTAAAAAACAACAGTGAAAATTTATCAATTGCTCAGGGTAATAAGATTGCTGTAAAGTTTAGTGCTTCAAATCCTTACGTATATAATAGAATTTTTAATGCTTCGCCCGATTCGGCCAATGGTTTTAATTGGTTCGTCAACACCGATACAGGGTATAATAAATCAGGTGTTACTGCAACGGGTTATGAACTTCAAACAAACAAAACCCAGTATGTACAAACTGCACATTTTATGGAGGTAGCGGGCATTGCGCAAACAGTATTAATGGTAAAACTTCCTATTAATTATACCAATACCAACACTATAAGTTATGTTTCTTTTAACGACGAAACATGTGTCGCAGGTTTAAAAGCAAACGTAGCTTTACGAACTTTTATTTCTCCCATTTTACCTGTAAACCGTTTGGTAACTGTTGTGGCAATTTCAAAACAGGCAGGAGATTATTATTTAGGAAGCCTTCAAACGACCACTACAATAAATGGAACGAGTCCTTCAGCTGCTGTTTTTATTATGCCTGTAAAACGGTCGTTGGATTATATTAAAAACTTCTTAAGTACTTTATAAAGATTATCCCCGCAATTAAAAAAGCCACAGATTGATTTGTGGCTTTTATTATAAACTTTTAATATTATCAACTCACTAAGGTTCCGGTCTTTTCTCCAATAACAACACTCATCAGGTTTCCTGTTTTATTCATATCAAAAACCACGATGGGTAAATTGTTTTCCATGCACAATGTAAAGGCTGTCATGTCCATCACTTTTAAATTTTTTGATATGCAATCTGCAAAAGAAATTCTACCAAACTTGGTTGCTGTGGGGTCTTTCTCGGGATCAGCAGAATAAATACCATCTACCCTTGTGCCTTTTAAAATGATATCAGCTTTTATTTCAACAGCTCTTAAAGAACCTGCCGTATCAGTAGTAAAATAAGGGTTACCGGTGCCTGCCCCAAAAATAACTACACGTCCTTTTTCTAAATGTCGCATAGCACGGCGGCGAATGTAAGGCTCTGCAATCTGCTCCATTTTAATAGCACTTTGCAGCCTTGTAAGTACTCCAACTTTATCCAATGCACTCTGCAAGGCCATACCATTTATTACGGTTGCAAGCATGCCCATATAATCTCCCTGCGCTCTTTCAATACCCGTTTCGGCCTCGTTCATGCCTCTATAAATATTACCACCCCCAATTACGATGGCAACCTGCACACCCATTTCTGTAATCTGCTTTATCTCCTGTGCATAACGTACGAGTACCTCAGGGTCTAAACCAAAATTTTTGTCGCCCATTAGTGATTCGCCGGAAAGTTTTAGAAGAATTCGCTTGTACTTTGGTAGCATGGTTGGATAATTTTTGCGAAGATAAAAGTTTGAATGTAGAATTTAGATTTATTTGGTTGCAGATTTCATTGAAACCACAAAACCGGCAACTCGCAACGGCTTAACTCTTTACATCAACAGCGTCCCTCAATGAAGTGCCAATTAAATTAAAGGCAAGAACCAGCAACATAATAGCAAACCCTGGCACAAGTGCCTGTGCAGCATTGTGTGTAATAATGAGATTATAGTTTTCTTTAATCATTAAGCCCCAGCTTGGTTGTGGCGGCTGTACGCCGATGCCGAGAAAACTTAAGCCTGCTTCAATAATGATGGCAGTGGCAAAATTACCAGCAGCCACAACCAAAATAGGACCTATTATGTTTGGAAGAATGTGTTTTAAAATAATACGGCTGTCTTTGTAACCTAATGCTCTTGCAGCCTGCACATATTCGAGTTCCTTTACCGCCATTACCTGCCCACGCACAAGGCGTGCAACACTTACCCAAAGTGTAAGTCCTACTGCTATAAATATTTGCCAGAAACCTTTGCCCAATGCAAGCGTGATAGCAAATACCAATAACAATGTAGGAATGCTCCATGTTACATTTATGAGCCACATAATAGCCGTATCTGTTTTGCCTCTGTAATAACCGGCTAAGGCACCAAGCAGTATACCAATGGTGAGAGAAATGATGACCGCTACCAACCCTACCATCATGCTTACCCTTGTACCAATAATAATGCGGCTCAGCATATCTCTGCCAAACGCATCTGTACCTAACCAATATTTTTTAGTAACAATTTGTTGTGAAATATTTTGAGGTTTATTGGATGTTATTTCTGCCATGTTGAAAGATTGTACAACAGCAGTATCATCGTCTACATATTTATTTACAACTAGTTCGTTTCCATTTATGTTATAGCCTTTAATTGGTAGATAAGTGTCTGCTATTTCTTTACCAAAAAACATTGCTGTAAAAATTGATTGGGTAACATTTTTGTTGATGGGTATTTTTAGAAACTGTTGTGTGTAGCCAAAAGGTTTTGATTGTATTTCCACCGTTTGCAAATCAGCATCGACACTTGCATCTGGCGCAATTATGTAACCAAAGATGCAAAAAAATATGGCAAAAAAAATAATGAACAAACCCACCAAAGCTGTTTTGCTTTTAGTAAGTTTTTTCCAGATGTTTTGATTGTTATTTTGTTGCGCTGTCAAAAAGGGTTTATTGATTTGTTACTGTTATTGCAATGTACAATGAAAAATATTTGGTTAAATAATACCATTAGGAAGGTAGCAATAATTTTTCTCAGTTAACTTTTTAAGAGATGCAGAAATTGCTTTTGGGGAATCATTTCTGCGCCCAGGCTTATTAAATGATCTGTGTGCAACTGGCAATCTAATAATGAATAATTGGTTTCTGTACAAAGCCATATCAATGCGGTTTTAGATGCATTTTTTACATGGCTAAACATACTCTCGCCACAAAAAACATTGTTTATTTCTAAGCCATACATACCGCCAACTAGTTTTTCATTTTGCCAAACCTCAATGCTTTTTGCAATATCAAGGTCATGCAAATTAATATAGGCAGCTTCCATTTCATCTGTTATCCAGGTTCCATCCTGGTCTTTGCGAATGGTATTTTTGCATGCAGCAATTACGTCGGTAAAAGCGGTATTGGTCGTTACGGTAAATTCTTTTAACCGCATACTTTTTTGCATGCTTTTACTGATGTGTATTTTTTTAGGGAAGATGACACAGCGCTCGTGCGGTGCATACCAACAGATTGGTTCATCATCACTAAACCATGGGAAGATACCGTTTTGATACGCCGCTAATAAACGCTCAGGGCTTAGGTCTCCACCAATGGCAAGCAATCCGTCGGGCTCTGCTAAAGCAGGGTTAGGGAATAATATATCGTTGTCGTTTAATTGGAAAATCATAATTGAACCGCTTTTTGAACCACAAAAACACAAAGATAAAAACACAAGGGGCGCAAAGTTATTTACAGCCTATTGCACGCTCCTTT